>JAQGOH010000030.1 GCA_028293705.1 Francisellaceae bacterium
TTTCTGTATTAAATTTATTAAACCAGCAAAATAATGCAGGATTCACCTTAGAAAAATTTGCGCACAAAAATAACCAAATGGATACAGCTGATTATTTAGCCTCCTTCAGGAAATATATTCTAAAAATTTTTCTAATTTCTTATATAATTCAAATACTGCGAGCAAAGATTGGCCGGAAGATTTAAAATATTTTATGGGTTACCAAATTACTAAAGCTTATTTTGATAACGATCCTGATAAAGCCCGGGCCATCCATAATATATTAAATATATTCTTTTTTACGGGATTTTTAGAGGCCAGTCGATATCCAAAAAAATTTAATAAAAAATCTTTTCCTAAGCTTTAATCTCATATAGAAAAATAGATTTTATTAAAATTACCTTATCTAAATAGGGTTTTTTCGTAATCTAAACCAACTTTATTTATTTTATAAATTATCAGTAAATCTTATTTAAGTTATTAATAAAATTATGGGTAATCCTCCGTTTTTTCTAGCCTTATTTATCAAATAATTATTGAGAAAATTTCTTTAATATTATATTATCAAGTTACCTAATTATAATTATTGGAAAAGACATGCCTCAATTTATTAATCCAGCCACGTGGGACCCTAAAGCTCAAGAATTAAAAGCCTTAATGTTAGGCATTAATGCACGTAATGGTAGCGTTAATTGTGGACGAGTAGCGCTTCGCTTAGATGAGCATTTACGTGCCAATCGTCATTTAGGATTACCCCCTGTTGCGACTCAAAGTGCAGGCATGTACACCTTACCCCTATTTAAAGCATGTCAGGATGGACAAAAAACTACATTAAGAATTACCCGCTCCCATACTCAACATGAAGGCTTACTAGAGCGCTGCCTATCTCCTACTAGTCCTAGTAGCGAAAGAATTGATGTCACCCAAGATAAAGACATTATCGAATTAGATTTTGATATTGATGTCTCTAAACAAAATAATCCCCCTCAAATCAAACTGATTGCCTCGAATGCCGAAGATATCATTGAAGCCTTACAGCTTTTACCCAAAGGAAGAGACTCTAATACCGCCTTTGGCTTTGTATTTTATTCCTGCAAGGATAAACCCCTAGGGCACATTACTAATTTTTTGGTCGATGAGCAAAACCAAGTATTTTTCTTAGATGCGCAAGGTAAAGCAGAAACCTGGATTACGGCCAATCCTGCAATAGGTTACCGTGAGGAATTATTTTATCTTCAATCTATTCCAGTGGCAGGTTTAAAACCCTTAATTAAAAAAGAATCTATAAAACCGATTGTGAAAACTGAGGATACTGCCTCTCCCACTCTTGATTTGGAGAAATCAATGTTAATTCAAGAATTAATGAAGCTCTTAGATAATAAAGACTTAGATAAAGCGGAAGGCTTCCTAAGCCAACACCCGGCACTCTTAAATAGTGCTGAGTTTATAAGAAATTGTTTACCAATAACCCCTATCAGGGAATTATTTATTAAAAACCCTAAATTTATAGCTCGGTTACCGGAAGAAGCACTCAATACCGTATTTACAAGTGGGGACTACAAAGGGGAATCTGCCTTGTTGTGGTTAACACTTACCCCTGAAGGTCGAGCACTACTTAGTAAACCTGAACTTATCAATAAAATAGAAGCTCAGGCCTTAAATGCAGTTATTCCTGAAGGACCCTATAAAGGGACATCTGCTTTATTTTGGTTAGCATATACTCTTAAAGGACAAGCCCTGCTTAATAAACCTGAACTTATCAATAAAATAGAAGCCGAAGCCTTAAATGCGATTATTGCTGAAGGATCTTATAAAGGGGCATCTGCTTTATTTTTGTTAGCATATACTCTTGAAGGTCGAGCACTACTTAATAAACCTGAACTTATCAATAAAATAGAAGCTCAAACCTTAAATGCGGTTATTCCTCAAGGACCTTATAAAGGGCAATCTGCTTTATTTTGGTTGGCTGGTTTACCTGAAGGTCGAGCACTATGTAAACCTGAACTTATCAATAAAATACAAGCTCATACCTTAAATGCCCTTATTCCTGAAGGCCCAAATAAAGGACTCTCTGCGTTATTTTGTTTGGCAGATACTCCTGCAGGACAAGCATTACTTCATAAACCTGAACTTATCAATAAAATAGAAGCTCAGACCTTAAATGCTGTTGTTGCAGAAGGTCCAAATAAAGGGCAATCTGCTTTATTTTGTTTGGCATATACCCCTGAAGGCCGGGCATTACTTAGTAAACCTGAGCTTATCAATAAAATAGAAGCCGAAGCATTAAATGCAATTATTGCTGAAGGACCTTATAAAGGGCAATCTGCTTTATTTTGGTTGGCATGTATCCCTGAAGGTCGAGCACTACTTAGTAAACCTGAACTTATCAATAAAATAGAAGCTCAGACCTTAAATGCGGTAATTACAGAAGATCCTAATAAAGGGGTATCTGCTTTATTTAGCTTAGCAAATTCCTTTGAAGGGCGAGCATTACTTAATAAATCTGAGCTTATCAGTAAAATAGAAGCTCATGCCTTAAATGCTCTTATTGCCGAAGGACCACGAAAAAGGGAATCTGCTTTATATTGGTTGACAGGGTCCACTGAAGGTCAAACATTACTTAGTAAACCTGAGCTTATCAATAAAATTGAAGCTCATGCCTTAAATACAGTTATTCCTGAAGGACCACGAAAAGGGGCATCTGCTTTATTTAACTTAGCAAATTCCTTTGAAGGGCGAGCGTTACTTAGTAAACCTGAACTAATCAATAAAATAGAAGCCGAAGCCTTAAATGCGATTATTCCTGAAGGGCGTCATAAAGGACAATCTGCTTTATTTTGGTTAGCAAATTCCTTGGAAGGTCGAGCACTATTTAGTAAACCTGAACTAATCAATAAAATAGAAGCCGAAGCCTTAAATGCAGTTATTCCTGAAGGGCGTCATAAAGGACAATCTGCTTTATTTTGGTTGGCAGGTACTCCTGAAGGCCGAGCTTTACTCAAAAGACCTGAAATTACAGCTAAAATAAGGGCCGAAACCTTATTTAGTGTGGTTAAAACGGGAACTCATAAGGGTAAACAAGCTCTCAGATTTATTCGCTCTAATTCTCCTAAGCTTTTTGCGCAATTAGAAAAATTTAATATTATCAATCCCCAATCTTTCCCTTATAGAGATTCACCTTCCTTAGTTATTCCTGCGCCACAGGGGCCAAATACTATTGGGCCGTCCTCTAATTCTAATAGCACTGTTCCTTCAAGCGGTAGTAATCATTCAAGTATTTTGAATGAAAATACTAATTTATTACAAAAACGAATAGATGATAAAGATGAATTAATTGCCGCATTAAAAGCTCAATTACAAGATAAAGATAAAGTAATTAAGCTTTTAGAAACCCTATTAATGGAATTATTATCTAAAAGAAAGAAAGATGATGAAGTCCTTGATAATAATAGTGTAAGCAAAAAACCACGAATTTAGAAAATGGTAATAAGCTGAAATTGAAGCTCGAAGTATACAAGAACAAGCCAGAGTAACCCCTCTAGCAGAAAACCCAATACCTGCGGAAAAATTCTAGCAGGTTCCTATATTTTAGAGTAACCTGAAAAACCAAGTACTATGAATGAGTTTATTAAAACTTTAAATCAATTCCTATATAAAAAATTATATAAGGCTTTATTTGCTCTTCCAGAACGATTAGAGCCCTCTGAGCCGATCGAATTAACTTAAAAGGGATAAATGTTATGAAAAAATTAATTACCGCCTCTGTGATTCTAAGTTTCCTTAGCGCTTGCAATAGTAATTTGAGACCTAAGGAATCCAGTGGGAATATTTTCGGGGGTAGAAATGGACTTGTTTTTGATTCCCAATCTGGAAAAGGTAAGGAGCAATTAGTGGTGGGAATTACTATGGGTGATTTTATTGGATCATTAATTGGTGATGCACTAGGGCATAATTTAGACGCTCAAGATAAAAAATTGGCTCAACAAACTTTACACGAATCCTTAGATAATTCTCCTGATCATTCGGTCAATACTTGGCGCAATCCGAATAATCAACATCAAGGCAGTATGGTCGTTAACCAAACACAAATATTGGGTAAGAAGGTCTGTCGCTCTTTTAGCCATACTGTTATTATTAATGAAAAAAAGAGACTGTTTATGGGCAAGCATGTCGAAGCCCAAATGAGCCTTGGATTATCAAATCTAAACCCTAGGTATGAAATTATTAATTGTTGAATCCCCTAATAAAATACTTTATCACTTAATATTCAATTGCCAAACAGTTTAATTTCTACGGGGGAGTTCAGATGCAGCTACTAAGATTTTGGAGTTTGAGGGTTTAGATGATACAGATCAAAAAAAGGACATCAATAATAATCCGCATTAATTTATTCAATTAATACGGTTATTATTAATGAAAAAAAATCATCAGTTGATAAATTTGGCCACAGCTTGATTTAATTCAATTACCGCATCAATTGAAACTTGAAGATTTTTTTGCTCGGAATCGGTTAATTTAACCTCTACGATTTCTTCAATGCCGCCTGCTCCAATCTTAACTGGCACCCCTACAAATAAGGATTCTTTCACTCCATATTGCCCTTTAGTTAATTTTGCAGCAGCAGGTAAAATTCGTTTTTTATCAAGAAGGTAGGACTCAGCCATCGCGATAGCAGAGACCGCTGGTGCATAAAAAGCAGAACCTGTCTTTAATAAATTAACGATTTCCCCTCCCCCTTTTCGAGTTCGCTCGATAATTGCATCTAAGCGCTCTTGGGTAATTTTGCCTTCTTGAACCAGGGTATTAAGGCTTATTCCAGAGATATTACTAAGCTCGGTTAAAGGCACCATGCTGTCACCATGACCTCCTAATACATAAGCTTGCACTTCTTCAACTGAGACTTTAAATTCTTGCGCTAAAAATGTCCTAAAGCGTGAAGAATCAAGAACGCCTGCCATACCAATCATTTTATGATCGGGTACTTTGGCATAATCATGTAAAACTCGTACCATTATATCTAAGGGATTGGTAATACAAATGACAAAAGCATTTGGCGCATATTGATTGACAGCTTCGCCCACTGATTTCATGACTTTGGTATTAGTTTCTAATAAATCATCACGACTCATACCAGGCTTTCTGGCAATACCAGCGGTTACTATAATGACATCGGCATTGGCAATATCTTTATAATCATTAGTGCCTAAAATATTTACATCCGATCCTAAAATGGGACCCGCTTGTGATATATCCAAGGCTTTACCTTGAGGAATACCTTCTACAATATCAAACAGTACCACATCACCTAATTGCTTGATTAATGCTAAAAAAGCTAGTGTGCCTCCAATATTACCTGCACCTATTAAAGCTATTTTTGATTTACTCATCACTTCCTCCTTTAAGATAATGAGCCGGATAATCGGCTCTTGCGACACCTGAGACTATTGCGGCTTTTGCAACTGCCGCCGGCACAACTTCTATTAATCGGGGGTCAAGGGGTTTGGGTAAAATATAATGAGGCCCAAACTCTAAGTCTTTGACATCAGTATTACTATAAGCTTCTATGACCGATTGAGGCACTGGTAAATGGGCTAATTGTCTAATCGCATGGACACAAGCAATCATCATCGGTTGATTGATACAACTGGCGCGAACATCCAAGGCACCTCTAAATATATATGGAAAACACAGGACATTGTTAACTTGGTTAGGATAATCACTTCTTCCTGTTGCCATAATCAGATCAGAACGAGTAGCAAGGGCTAGGGCCACATTAATTTCAGGATCTGGATTGGAAAGCGCAAAAATAATAGGATTGGGGGCCATTGACTTAAGCATTTCAGCGCTTAACAGATCAGGGCCTGAGACCCCGATAAAAACATCTGCATTTTTCATGGCATCTGATAAAGTTCTATCAGAGGTTTGGATAGCAAATTCAGTTTTATAAACGCCTAAATCGGCTCTTTCTGTTTGTATTAATCCTTGGCTATCGACCATGTAAATTTGAGGCCCTGGTAAACCTAATGCTTTTAATAAACGCATCGTAGCAATACCCGCAGCACCTGCCCCTAAACATACTACTTTTATGTCTTTTAAATTTTTATTTTGTAACTCTAAAGCATTTAATAAACCAGCAGCAACCGTTACTGCTGTTCCATGTTGATCATCATGGAAGACAGGAATATCAAGACGAGATTGTAATATCTCTTCGATCATAAAACATTCAGGACCCTTAATATCTTCTAAATTAATTCCCCCAAAAGTCGGAGCTATTTTAGTGATAGTGTCTATTAAAACTAAAGGATCGTTTTCATCTATCTCAATATCAAATACGTCAACATTAGCGAAACGTTTAAATAAAACAGCCTTACCTTCCATAACGGGCTTAGAAGCAAGTGCTCCCTTATTTCCAAGCCCTAAAATGGCAGTTCCATTACTAATGACCCCCACTAAATTCCCTTTGGCAGTATATTTATAAGCTGCATCTTTATCATCTGCTATGGCCAAAACAGGTGCCGCAACCCCTGGCGTATAAGCCAGTGCCAAATCGCGCTGGGTCTCGGTGGATTTTGTAATTTGAATGGCTAATTTACCGGGTTGAGGAAATTCATGATAGTTCAGGGCATCCATTTTCAATTGTTTATTTTTAGGCATTCAACTTCTCAACTATTAATAAAGATTTTACGTAAAAAAGGCGCCTTAAAAGCGCCTTTCAATAAATTAATTTCACCAATTAAGCTGATTTGTCAGTATTCTTAATAACAGAGAAACCACCAAATTTTTGTTTGAATTTATCTACCATTCCTGCGGTATCGATAATTCTTTGTTTACCAGTATTAAAAGGATGGCAATTATGACAAACATCTAAATGGAGATCTTTACACAAGGTAGAATAAGGTTTAAAAACATGACCACAATTACATTTAACGTTAATCTCTTTTTGTTCTGGGTGGATGCCGGCTCGCATATAATTGCCTCACTTGAAATATTAAAATTTAGAAAATATAAGCCCGAAGCTTTTTAACTTAAGGCCTGGATCATATCTTAATTCCAGACCTTAAGGCAAGGATTTTTAACTAATTTCTTGGATTTCCTGCCATTCTAAGGGGGCCCCCATAGACCAATCATTTAAACATTTAGGTGCGAGTACTCGCAATTGGGAGTCCCACTTTAAAAATCCGGTTACTTGGCTATAAACATCTAAGGCGGCTTGTTCTGCATCCTGATAAAGACCGAGCTCATAATTATCTATACCAAGATAATATTGGCCATTTTTTGAAGAACGTTCGGCAATCCAAAAAACACCAAATTTTGTTTTCAAATGTCTCATTTTGCTTACTCCTTAAGCTTCAATTCATTCCTTTGATAACCGATGCTTTAGCCATCTACTTTTTTATTTTAACTAATCTTTTTAGAAGATACGAGTTTCTAGCGAGGATATAAATTTGATACACTTTATTATCTTTATTTAATTAAGCTAAAAATCTAAATTATGAATGACTTAACATCCCTTTTGAATTCAGGCCACCCAATTGGTATCTTTGACAGCGGCAGTGGGGGTCTTACGGTTACCAAAACCATTACCGAACTTTTACCTTTTGAAAATATAATTTATTTTGGTGATACCGCCCACGCTCCCTGGGGTGATAAGTCCATTGCTGCTATTCAAGCTTATTCAATCCGAATTTGTGAAGTACTTTTAAAACATCATTGCAAATTAATATTAATTGCCTGCCATACAGCTTCTGCCATCGCTTATGAGCTAGTTAAAGAATATGTGGGCGACAGAGCAATAGTGCTTAATGTGGTTGACCCTGTTATTAATCACATTAAGCAGCATCATAAAAATCAAAAAATTGGATTAATAGGAACCAAACAAACGGTACGCTCGAATATATATACTAAAAGAATTGATGCTTTAAATGAAAATATTGAACTCTCGGCTCTTGCGACTCCTTTATTAGTCCCTTTAATTGAAGAAGGCTACGCTAAAAAGCCAGTCACTCAAATGATAGTGGCTGATTATCTTTCACAAAGTTGTTTACAAAGTATTGATGCAATTATTTTAGGTTGTACACATTATCCTTTAATAAAAGATCATATCCAAAACTTTTATAAGAATAATATTCATATAATTGATGCTTCGACTATTATCGCTAGTCTTTTAAAAGAAAAACTTAAAACCCAAAAACTTTTAAATGCAGAAAAGGATTCCAAAAAGATTTTTTATGTCTCTGATTACAATGAATTTTTTAATAAAACAGCAGAAATCTTTTTTGGTTCAGAATTACAATTAGAACCATACCCCTTATGGGAATAAAGGTTAGTTCTAATTAAATGGTGGGCCCAGGAGGACTTGAACCTCCGACCAAGGGATTATGAGTCCCCTGCTCTAACCAACTGAGCTATGGGCCCTGACAGCAAATGAGAAAAAATCTTACCAAAATTTTGTTTAAAATGCTATCGAAAATATTTTTAACAAGTTACTTAACAAACAATAAGTAAAAAATTATTCCTTATCTTCATCATCTTCTAGGAAGCTTTTAAGTTGAGCGGCGCGGCTAGGTTGTCTTAATTTTCTTAAGGCTTTAGCTTCAATTTGTCGTATACGCTCACGAGTTACATCAAATTGTTTACCCACTTCTTCTAAAGTATGGTCCGTGTTCATATCAATACCAAAACGCATTCTAAGCACTTTAGCTTCACGCGCTGTAAGTCCTGACAAAATTCGCATAACTGCTTCTTTTAAACCTTCCATGGTAGCGGACTCAATAGGGGCGACCGTGACACTATCCACTACAAAATGACTTAAAATAGAATCTTCATCGTCCCCAATAGGAGTTTCTAATGAAATAGGCTCTTTTGCTATTTTAAGTACTTTACGAATTTTATCTTCCGGCATTAGCATTCTTTTCCCTAATTCATCCGGAGTGGCTTCTCTACCCATCTCTTGTAACATTTGCCTTGCAATACGATTTAATTTATTAATCGTTTCAATCATATGGACAGGAATTCGGATAGTTCTTGCTTGATCTGCAATGGAACGCGTTATTGCCTGCCTAATCCACCAAGTAGCATAGGTTGAAAATTTATACCCTCGACGGTATTCAAATTTATCAACGGCTTTCATTAAACCAATATTCCCTTCCTGAATTAAATCTAAGAACTGTAGACCTCTATTGGTATATTTTTTGGCAATTGAAATAACCAAGCGTAAATTAGCTTCGACCATTTCTTTTTTAGCGCGCCGGGCTTTAGCTTCCCCTATAGACATTTTCCGATTTAGCTCTTTTATTTGAGCAACGGTTAATCCTTTTTCTTGTTCAAATGCTACGATTTCTTCTTGTAAACCATAAATTTTGTCATAATAGTTTTGTAAATTATCTGAATAGGGTGCCTTAAGTTCAATCTGGGTTTTAAGCCAGTTAAGGTCAGTCTCATTACCAGGGAAGGAGGTAATAAAAGTTTGTCTTGGCATACGAGCTTTTGTAACACAATAATCCATTATTTTTCTTTCTTTTTCACGGATTTTTTCTTGGAGGCTTCGCATACTTTGAGTAATATTCTCAAATAATTTAGGAACTAATTTAAATACCATCAATACTTCTGCTAAATTATCTAAAGCTAATTTAGTTTCTGGATGATTACGACCTAAACTTTTTTCTTTTTCGCTAGCTATTGCTATTAAACTTTTAAGTTCTGCTATGCGCTTACGAGCTTCTTCAAGATCAGGTTCTGCATCAAAAGTACTATCAGCATCTGAATTTTCAACTTCAGCGGTCTCTGAATCAATATTTGCATCAGCTTCAGTTTCGGTCACTGCGGTTTTCATTTCAATAGTAGAGTCATCAACCGTGGAAGGAATTTCTGGCGTACTGGCATTAGCCATTTCAATGGGATCAGCAAAACCATTTACGACATCGGTTACTTTTATTTCTCCAGCCTCAACCCGTTCAAATTCTTTTAAAATAATATCTAATAAAGGCGGATATTGAGCTACCGTGAATAAAACCTCCTTAATACCTTCTTCAATGCGTTTTGCAATGACTATTTCCCCCTGACGGGTTAAAAGCATTACGATACCCATTTCCCGCATGTACATACGGACCGGGTCGGTTGTTTTACCTAATTCATTATCGGAACTGGCCATTGATATATTAGCCGCTTCTTCTACCGCTTCTGGATTAAGATACCCCCCTTCGGTTTCGTTTTCGGGCATAATAAAGTTTTCCATCCCAGGATCTCTTTCTTCTAAGACGGTTGCTCCTAAATCGTAAAGTTTTTGAATGATTTCATCTCTTACCTCATGATCATCCACATCTTCTTTTAAAATAAATTCATCTACATCAGCAATGGTTAAATAGCCCTTTCGCTCTCCCAGTGCTAGCAAAGATTTTAATTGGTGGTTTTCTCTATCTTCTATTGGTTTACTCATAATGCCACTTTCTCTAAGGTTTAAACCCGCTAGGAAAAACAATTAAAATCTGATTCTAGCGTGTCATCAGATTTTACAAATTCTTTAATCAGTCAAGCGCTTGATTCTTTCAATTTATTCCATTTTTTCAATTTATCTAATTCAATAATTAAACGAGCATAATTATCCTTTTCCTCAGAAGTTAAAAAACTCGTTTTAGATTTCAAAGTGAGTCTATCAATTTCTTTTTGCAAAGCTTGTTTATTTAATTGTATTAAAAACCCAATAAAATTGCCTTTCATTTCGGTTTTTGAAAACCCTTTTACCTCTGAACTTAATTCAGGTAAATTCAAGCGTTTTGCAAAATTTACTGGCAGTAAGCTTGCTAAGGCTTCAATACTTATCTCCCGATTATTTTTTAAAATTAAAGCTACTGCATAAAAGAAATCCCCATCTTCTTCATTTAAACATTTAAAATTATCAACATGAGGTATCTCATCAATAAATTCTCTATTTTTTAATAATAGGGCTAAAGCTTGTATTGCAGCAGATTTTAATGGATTTTTTTTAGTAACTGTTGAAATTGGTTGAGATCTAAAAGATATTTTTTTAGTCCCTTCCCCCTTAATTAATGCTTTATCAAGATCTAATAAGGATGATAATTTATCAAATAACATTTCTCTAAAAGTCCCTTGTGGTAATTCTTCTAACCAAGGCTTAAAAAGAGAAACCGCTCGAGCCTTATCATCCATTAAGGATAAATCTAAGGATTGGGTTAAGGTTTTAAATAAATAATCAGCCCAGGGCATGGCTCTTTGACATAAATTCTCAAATGCTTCTTTCCCCTTGGATTGTATAAAAGAATCAGGATCACAATTATCCGGCATAAAGATAAAGCGAACTCGTCGCCCATCTTCTAAAAATGGAATCGTTAATTTTAAGGTTCTTTTAGATGCTTCTCGTCCCGCCTTATCCCCATCAAAACAAAAAATAAGATCTTGAACTTCTTTAAATAATTCGGTCAAATGATTGGGAGTGAGTGCTGTGCCTAAGGTTGCAACGGTATTCGTTATACCCGCTTGCGATAAGCTAATAACATCTAAATACCCTTCGACAATAATCAATGAGGTTAATTCTTTATTTTTTTGTTTTGCTTGATAAAGTCCGTAAATTTCTGAGCTTTTATTAAAAACTTTTGTTTCCGGTGAATTGAGGTATTTAGGTTCACCCACATCAATTATTCTTCCACCAAAACCAACCACTCTCCCCCTTTTATCCCAAATAGGGAACATGATGCGGTTACGAAACCTGTCGAATACTTTACCGGTATCTTTTTTAATAATAAGTCCTGCTTCTATCAAATCAGGGGTTTGTATGTCGTTGGAGTTTAAGGCCTTGGATAACCCATCCCAGCTATTATTTGCAAGACCAATCCCAAATTCTTTAGCTGTTTTTCCTAAAATACCTCGGCTTTTTAAATAGCCAACCGCAGTCTCACAAATCGATTTATTTTTAAGGTTTTCTTGAAAATAATGTGCTGCCATTTTTAATGCCAAATATATTTTATCATTTTTAATGATTTTTTCCTTGTCAACTTCATCAATAGGTAAATCCATTCCCAAATATGCAGCTAATTTTTCGACCGATTCTACGAAACTTAAGTTTTCTAACTCCATTAAAAATTGTATCGCATCTCCATTTTTATTACAGCCAAAACAATAATAAAATTGTTTATTAGAATTGATGGTAAATGAAGGCGTCTTTTCATTATGAAATGGACAAAGACCAACATAGTTGGTCCCTGCTTTTCGCAATTTTACATGCCGACTTATAATCTCTTTAATATCTAGACGCGATAAGACCGTGTCGACAAAATGGTCAGGTATACGATAAGCCATCGGGCGGTACACCTAAATGCTGTTAATCACAAATGAAAAATTAAGTAGTCAGTCTACTTTTAATAAGATTACCCAGGGCATTCATATCCGTTTTACCCTGTACTTTGGGTTTTAATACTGCCATCACCTTAGCCATATCCCGTATGCTTTGTGCCCCAGTTTCTGTAATGGCTTCTGTAATATAAGTTAAAATCTCTGAATCACTTAAAGGAGGGGGCATAAAAGTCTGAATTATCCCTAATTCAAATTGTTCTTTTTGAGATAAATCCATTCTATTGGCAGCGTCGAATTGCTTAATGGATTCCTTTCTTTGTCTAACCATTTTGTCGAGAATACTTAAAATCATCTCTTCATCAAGCTCAATTCTTTTGTCAACTTCAACTTGCTTTAGTTCGGCTAAAATTAAGCGGATAACAGCTAGCCGCTCTTTTTCTTGAGCTTTCATGGCTACTTTCATAGCTTCTACTATTGAAGCTTTCAAATTTATTTGCGACATAATTTTATGACCCGCTTAACTTTGGATAAAACAATATAAAATACAATTAATGGGCCCGACGTTCCCGCCCGCTCATCATTTGTGCTTCTCTTTCTGCTTTTTTCTGATGTCGTTTGATTGCAGCTGCTTTTGCTCTTTTACGGACTTGGGAGGGCTTTATAAAAAATTCACATAAACGTTGTTTTTTTGCTTTACCTTCTTTTTCCAATAATCTTTTATATCGACGTAAAAGGGAATCTGGAGATTCTCCTTCTCTAGCACGTACTATTGCCATTAAAAGCCTCACCTCTTAAAAAGTTAGAAAATTAAATTAAATAAATACCAAAATATTTTTGATAAGGATGATATTCTAGACTATCTTCAGAAAATTGAAAAGGTTTATACAATACAATGTACGTTTTAGGCATAGAAACTTCATGCGATGAGACTGGTTTAGCTCTCTATAGTAAGGAAAAAGGCTTAATTGGTCATGTTTTAAATAGTCAGGTAGCGCTCCATGCTCAATATGGAGGGGTAGTCCCTGAGCTTGCTTCTCGAGATCATATTCAAAAAATCATCCCTTTATTAAATAGTTTATTAGCTAAAACCAATAGTTCTTTATCCGATATCAGTGCTATAGCTTACACTGCAGGCCCTGGTTTAATGGGTGCGCTATTAGTTGGTGCTTGTTTTGCTAAGGGGTTAAGCTTTGCTTTAAACGTCCCTGCCATTGGAGTCCACCACCTAGAGGGACATTTTTTGGCTCCTTTTCTTGAATCTAAGTCTCTTTCTTTTCCTTTTTTAGCACTGTTAGTCTCAGGTGGTCATACCTTATTAGTTAAAGTGAATGATTTGGGAGATTACACCCTATTGGGTGAATCTTTAGATGATGCTGCGGGGGAGGCTTTTGATAAAATGGCAAAATTATTAGGCTTAGCTTATCCCGGAGGCCCTTTGTTAGCAAAATTAGCTGAACAAGGAGATGATAAACGTTTTAAATTCCCAAGACCCTTAACTCAAACCAAAAATTTAAATTTCAGTTTTAGTGGTCTTAAAACCCATACTTTATTAACTTTTAAAAAAACGACCCAAAGCGAACAGGATAAACGCGATGTAGCTTGTGCTTTTCAGGAAGCCGTGGTTGATGTGCTTAGTATTAAATGTCGCTGGGCTTTAGAGGCTACTGGTTTAAAAACCTTAGTCGTAGCAGGAGGGGTGGGTGCTAACTTAAAATTAAGAGAAAAATTAAAGCAATTAGCTATGGAACTCAATATGGATTTACATTTTCCACGTATTGAATTTTGTACAGACAATGGTGCCATGATTGCGCTAGCCGGAAGCCTGCATTTAGATAATAATGAACAAGATGAAAGCCTATCCATTAAAACTCGAGCCAGATGGCCTTTAGAAAATTTAAAAAATAATTCATAAAACTATTTTTGATTAAAATTGACTTTACTTTCTTGGCCCTTTAATAACCGTTTAATATTATCTTTGTGTCGCCACAATAATAAAAGAACCATCCCTAGAATAGGAAAAATCCATTGCGTCCCTTGTAAATAATAAGTAAAAAAGGGGGTGGTGAAAGCAGCAACAATGGCTGCCAAAGAAGAATAATTAAATAATTTTAAAACTACAAGCCAGGTTACTAAAAAAATGATACCTAAAGGCCAATGCAAGGCAAATAAAATACCTAGAAAAGTAGCTACCCCCTTTCCTCCCTTAAATCTAAAAAATAGGGGATATAGGTGGCCTAAGAAAACTGCTAACATAATAAGGCTTATAATATAAACGTTTAAATTAAGGGATTTAGCTAAAATTATGGCAATTGCTCCTTTAAGGCCGTCGCCAAATAAGGTTAAAGCCGCCACTTTTTTTCCAGCAATTCTTAATACATTTGTAGCACCTGGGTTATTAGAACCCGCACTTCTAGGATCGGGTAAACCAAATATTTTGCAAAGTATGACGGCGAAGGAAAGAGAGCCTAATAGGTAAGATAAGAAAATGTAAATAAAATCTGTTAACATGACACCATTGGAAATAAATTATTAAACTTTGTCAAGAGGTATTTCAGTGTCTACTCTTAAAATCTTTATTGAACAATTAACCATTGAAACTTTTATTGGAGTATATGACTGGGAAAAAAAATTAAAACAAAAAATTATTATTGATTTAATCTGTACCCCTCCTCATGTTACCCCCTACTTAGAGGATAAATTAGAAAACACATTAAATTATAAAACCATGGTAGAAACAGTTATTGAATTTTGTGACCAAAATCACTTTAATCTTTTAGAAGCCTTAGCTGAAAATTTATCAAATCATCTTTATGAGAAATTTAATATTACTTATTTATATTTAAAAATAAATAAACCATTCGTTATTCCTAAAACTAAGGGGGTGGGGGTAATCTTGGAAAAAAATTTTTGAGCCTTAATGTTTGAAATTAACATCCTAACGACGGGGCCGAGTAGAATGGTCCCATTCTAAATTTTGACTCGATAAAGAGGTTCTACTAATTTCTCTAGAATTTAATGAGCTTTTAGAAGGCATTGATTCTGTCTTAGAAGCCACTGAATGTAATTGTGGATTATCTTGTCCTTTTAGACTTTCCCCTGTATTGGTCAAAATTGCAAAATTTTTACTTAAAGCATTAAACTCATTTTTTTTAATCACTATTACTTTTGGTTTGTTTTTTATCTTATTAAGAATAATTTGTTTTATTTTTTGAAACAATCCAGTTTTAGGAATACTCTGAGAGAGATCTTTCTTAGCATTTCTCCAAGCACTTTCAATATTTTTTTCTCTACTAGAATCTATTTTATTTAAGGTACCTTGCAAACTTTTAAAGATATTTTCGCCAGCAAGGATAGTGGAATCATATTTATTGAGTTCATTTTTAATTTTTTGAAAATTATTTTGTATTTTTGGGATATATTCTTGTTGTTTACTGGAATTGGTTTCCAGTAGTTGAAGTAAAGTTTGATGCTTAGTATCAAACTTTAAAATTTTATCGAGCATAGTTTTAGCTTTCTTAATATGTTTTTTAGAATAGCCATCTTTCTCTAATAAAGACATAAATTCGGGAGATTTTAAAACGATATCAAGTATATCTGCTTGAACTTTTAATTTATGATCAGTAGCCGTCTCTATGCTGATAAATCGATTTTTTACATTATCAGGTACTTTTTTCCATGAGTCATAAGTCTTAAAGGATTCCGTAGGGTTAATCTCTTTTTCCTTTGCAATATTTCGATTAAATTCCTCGGCGAACAATCTATATCGAGGTCCCCTTTGGAAAGTCGGGCTTAATAAAGCTCCCAATCCTAGCTTAAATCCTTCAGAAGATAGTTTATTTTCTTTAGTTTTCTCCTGAGATGATTTGGTATAAGCTTTATTAAGAAAAAAGTTTTCATATTCTTTAGTTTTAGATCCTAATTGTTTAATATATTTCTCGTTAAGAAGGATTGATTCAAAAAAAACTGATTCCATATTTTTTTGGAGCTGCTTAAGTTTGATATTTTTGTCATCATCAGCTATCTTTAAATGTAGCTTTTCTTTATCGGAATTCTTCAAAAGACTTTTATAAAACACGACTTTTGACTCTGGCTTGGTTTCTTGCCCAGTAGATATGAATTCTTGTTCAAAGACATAATTAAAAAAATCTTCAGATACTTTTTTAGCTCTTTCAAGATTTTCTTTCATATTATTAAATAAGGATTTTTCATGACTATTCAATTTAAAACGAGAATCTTTTAAATATTCATTTATTCTATAAATGCCTTCACAAACTAATTTATAATGGTTTATTTCTGATTCTAAAAACTCATCTGTTAACTTTTCTTGCCTGATAATAAAACCATCTGACTTTGGCATCTTTATCCCCAAATAATCTCTTCTGCTAGGTTATCGGTTATTTTATATTTATCTTTAAAAGCTAATTAACTTTCCTTTAATGCCAATAGGTCAATCCGGGCAAAAAAATGATTATCCCCCGTCCCTAGAAGGACTTCTATATGCATTATTAGGATGTTCAAACTTATTTTCTTTGAAAGTAGTAGGATTATTATGACTTGAAAAAGATAAGAAACCTTTTGAAAGTGCCATAGGATCTTTTATCATTTCTAAACTTTTTAGCTTAAAAGCCGCTAACTCTTCTTTTAGATATAATCTTTCACCAATTTTTAAAGAATCAATATTATTTAATTTCGAATGATTAGCTGTTGCTAAATATATTCTTATGAATTCATGAGCTTCATACTCATTATTCGCTTTTAATTGTATCTTAGCCTGAGGCATTAATATTATAGCTTTAGCAGCAACCTTCGCTAGACTTTCTACCGATTGAGATTCTAAATTACAGGAATTTGTTAAAGGCTTTCTTTCATATCTAATTTGTTTATGTGGTAAATCTTTGACACTAAAGTTGTGTTCTTCTATAATACTTTTTAATTTATTTTCCTGAACTGATGAGGCAATAGGATTAAAGCCGATATTGGTAGATAATTTTTTTAACTCAGGATTAAAATTTGAAGCTTTTAAGGGTTTAGAATAAAAATCATTCAATCTAATTATTGGTTTTTTGGGATTAAGTTCATTAACCTTTACTCTGTTATCTAGCCAGGATTGAGTTTCTAAATTTACATCTTCTTTTATACTATTTCTCCAATCATCCAAATCTCTTCTCGTTATCCGTTTAATAGAACCATCACAATCATTAGGATCACAAACTGTTAACTTATTATTTTTTACCTTCACAAAGATAAGATCATTATTAATATCAATAAACACTTGATCTTTGCTGTTTTTTTCATATAACTCTTTTGCCACCTTTGAAGCTTTTTTTCCTTTTTGGTAGGATTTTGGATCATAGGCTTTAGATTCGCAACCAATCTTTCGATTATTTAATTTAATAGTATCGTTTGTATTTTCATTTTTTTTATTAAACCAAGCTCTTGAGTCTCCTAACCTTTTGACGGTTTTTTCTTCCGTGAAAACTTCAGCAAAAACTTGCAATGAATTAGGAATTGCATCAAATTTTCTCATATCCCTTTCAGTAGTTCCTGTAGCATTATCACTTGTAAAAGTATTAGGGATAACCATATTTAAATGATCAGTTGCCAAAACCGCAGCTTTAATATTTTTTTTAATTTTAGAGCTAGTATTAAATATTATCTCGGTCATTTTTTCTTTAACCTTTTCTAATTTACTTTCCGGATGAAGATCAATTATCCCTTTAAAACCTTTCTTAATAGCAATTTGAAGCACTAATTGATTCATTTGAGAAAGTTCTCTTTCAATACCTCCATCTACAGATACAACATAATTATTTGATTGTTCAGGATTTTCAAAAGCCATTTCTTTGAAAGATAATTTTTTATTTACTACTTCTTTCATTGCATTAGCAAGACCTGCACTTTTACCTGAAGACGATGGACCCCCAATCCACATAAATAGTCGTTTAGACCATTTTGGACCTGCATAGGATTTGGTAGATTCCGCAAAGACTGCATTTCTGAAATTGGTACTGTTAAATTCCTCAATTTTGGCTTTTTTAAATAACTTGATTAATTCAGAACCTAGTAACTTTTTCAAAGTGATTGTTTCAGGATTGTTTAAATCTGGGCAGGAAGGTAATTCAATTATCTTTTTTTCCAAGGCAACAATAAAATTTTTTCTCTTAACCAAACTATCTTTAGTTCCTTCATACAAGGCTTTTTTAGCCTTATCAGCTTTTGGACCAAACCCGATAATTTTTTCAACATCATCTTTGTCATCTAGCTTATATTCATTTAATTGAGCACTTATTTTATTAAAATCAATGTCTTCCATAAACTATCCCTTTTATTTAAAATTAATTTAATTAATTATTTAAAAATTATGAGATTTGACTACATATGGAAGATATAGTTCCCTAATTGAGTTTTTTTGTAGCGGCAAAGTAGAAATGTCTGGTCCAGCAAAGTAGAAATGTCCGGTTTTAGATAAACCTCCCTTATTATAAGTGAACATGCACTTATAGAGGGAATTTTAATGCAGGACATATTATCAATGAGTATGTTAGAAATTGATAGGTTAGAAGTCATTATGAAGGTGGTCTCAGGAGACCTATCTCAAATCGAGGCTAGTCGATTATTAAACTTGAGCCCCCGT
>JAQGOH010000060.1 GCA_028293705.1 Francisellaceae bacterium
CCATTTGATATCAGTCAACAAAAAGCCCCTTATTACCAAACCATTAAAGTCGGTGGAATGGTTAAAGAAGGGAGCCTCAAACATTTAGAAGGTATGCAAAAAGAATTTGTAGTCAGTGATTATAAAAATGAATTAATCGTAAAATTCAAAGGTATCTTGCCTGATTTATTTAAAGAAAATCAAGGGATGGTGGCAACTGGTATTCTAAAAAAAAATGGAGTTTTTTACGCAGATGAAATTTTAGCCAAGCATGATGAGTCTTATATGCCAAAAGAGGTATATGATAGTTTGGCTAAACGGCCATTAAATAAGGATTAAGCCAATGGTACCTGAATTGGGACACTATTCGATTATTATGGCACTTTCTTTAAGTTTATTGCAATGGATTTTGCCCAGTATAGGCATTTTTTATAATCAAACTGCTTTAGTAAGGCTTTGCAAGCCATTAAGTTTAGGTATAAGCTTTTTTGTTATTTTAGCCTATGGAATTTTAAACTATGGCTTTGTCAACAATGATTTTACCCTAAGTTATGTGGCAACGCATTCTAACTCTGCTCTTCCTTTACTCTATAAAATTGGGGCCGTGTGGGGGGGGCATGAAGGATCTGCTTTATTATGGGTTTTATTTTTATCCTTATGGTTATTAGCCCTAACCCAATTTATAAATCAGGTAACCGATTCATTTAAAACAATGGTTTTAAGTGTGGTGGGTTTTATTATGACTGGATTATTATTATTTATTGTTATCACCTCTAATCCATTTTTACGCCTCTTACCGGATTTTCCCCTCGAGGGTCGAGATTTAAATCCTTTATTGCAAGATCTGGGTCTTATGATCCACCCACCCTTTCTGTACCTTGGCTATTCAGCCTGTGCTATTCCTTTTGCTTTTAGCCTAAGTGCTCTAATTTTAAAACACTTACCAAATAAGTGGTCTGAACTTTTAAGTATTTGGGTAGTGCTTGCCTGGACTTTTTTAACCATAGGTATCCTCTTAGGGAGTTTTTGGGCTTATTATGAATTAGGCTGGGGAGGGTGGTGGTTTTGGGATCCTGTTGAAAATGCTTCTTTGATGCCCTGGCTTATCGGCATTGTAATTATTCATTTATTAAAATTAAATCAAAAAACGGATAATTTTTTCTCTTGGACCTTTTTTTTATCGATTATCCTTTTTGCTTTAAGTCTCCTCGGAACTTTTTTAGTGCGCTCAGGTATTGTGACCTCGGTTCATTCCTTCGCTTTAGATCCTAAAAGAGGCGTATTTATCCTTTATTATTTTTTAATGGTTATTGGTTTAGGCTTAATGATATATTCCATAAGAGTAAGACATTTTATTAAATCACTTAGCCTTTTTAAATTTTCAAAAGAAACATTTATCTTAATAGGAATTTTATTAATCATTGTGCTTTGTAGCGCTGTGCTGATAGGTACGCTGTTTCCCCTTATTATCGAAGTGTATAATGGCAGTAAAATTTCAGTGGGATTCCCATATTTTAACACAGTATTCATTCCAATTGTTGTACCTATTTTATTGATAATGCCCGCAGGACCGCTCATTTATTGGAAAAAAGACACAGGGAAAAGGATTATCCAACTCATTTATAAAGAATTTGTCATGAGTTTATTAATTGCTTTAATCATTAATACTCATTTTTACCATTGGAAAAACCTATATTCCTTAATAAGTCTCATGTTTTTTAATTGGATTATGATAATGACTATTAAAAAGATACTTATAAGTATGCCCTTTACAAAAAAAATAGTCGGCTTTAGTTTGGCACATATTGGGGTGGGGGTAATGGGCCTAGGAGTAGGCATAAGTGCTAATTATTCTATTGAAAAGGAATTACGCATGAAGGTGGGTGATACCATTATTATAAAAGATTATCCAGTCACCTTTAAAAGCTTAGTACCGATAGAAGGGAGTAATTATCTGAGTCAAAAAGCCGAGTTTGCGATTTATCAGGGCAAAAAGTACCTTGCTACTATTTATCCTGAAAAACGATATTTTTTACAAAGTGGCATGAACTTAAGTGAAACGGCTATTCATGGCAATTTATTTAGGGACATATATGTGGCCCTTGGAGAAAAGTTAACTCTAAATGAATGGTCTGTGAGAATATATTACAAACCACTTATTCGTTTAATTTGGGTTGGTGCTTTATTAATGGCATTGGGTGGGTTTACGGTGGTATTAACTAGAACGAGGAAGGTCTAGGATGAAACCTTTATCATTTTTAATTTCTTTTAGTGTTTTTTTGTTATTAGGCTTTTTTCTATTTAAAGGCTTACATCTTAATCCTTATTATCAATCTACCGCTTTTGTTAACCAAAAAGCCCCCTATTTTAGTTTACCAAATCTATTTGAACTGTCTCATATGATTAAAAACAATTATTTTGATCATAAAAATACTTTAGTAAATGTTTGGGCATCATGGTGTGATAATTGTTTACAAGAACATGCGTTTTTAATGAAATTATCAAAAGAATATCCCAATTTACATTTGCTAGGCGTCAATTATAAAGATAGTTATAATGAAGCTAAACATTATTTAAATAAATATAAAAATCCTTATCAAAAAGTGCTCTTTGATCCTGAAGGGCTATTAGGAAAGGCTTGGGGAGTATATGGTAGCCCTGAATCTTTTGCTATTAATAATGAAGGGGTTATTTGTTATCGGCACATTGGTATCTTAACAGAAGATATTTGGGAAAAAAAAATAAAATCTTGTTTTCAACATTTAAAAAGTTAGTAGTTTATGAATATTCAAGCTGAGCAAAATAATTCACAAGAACTCTATTATTTTTCAAATCCAAACGATAAAGCAGATTTTAATGAAATCATTCATTCTCTTAGATGTCTAGTTTGCCAAAATCAATCGCTCACTGAATCAGAAGCCTCATTTGCTAAAGATCTTAAAAATGAGATCTATCAGCGCATCAAAAATGGGGAACATAAACAAGATTTATTTAAGAGTTTAACAATACGCTACGGAGAATTTATTTTTTATGATCCACCTGTGAATTATCTTACCGTGGGGTTATGGTCTTTGCCATTTGTAATTTTAATATTAATATTTATTAGTTTTTTTAAGAGAATTAAATGGAATTAATGGGGTTTTGGCTCATAATTTGTTTGTTAACTATAATCGGAATTTGTTTTTTTATCCTTTTTCTCGGAAAAAACCATTTTCCATTAAAATGTGTATTAATTATAGGGTTTGTGATTTTTAATTTAGGGCTTTATTATCAATTTGGGGCATATAAGCAATTAAATGATTATTATAGCGAAAGTTCTAAAAAAAATCGTCTATCAATTAGACCTTTACAACTATTAATTCATCAATTAAAAAAAGAAGAATATAGACTTAGGCTTAAATTAGAGCATGATCCTAAAAATATTTCATATTGGTGGGAGTTAAGTGAAATTTATCAGCGTTTAAATGAGCCTGAAAAAGCTTGTTTTTCATTAAAGCAAGCTTATGATTTAGATAAAAATAACTTAAATATGTTAGCTAATTATTTAAGCTTATATATTAGACTGAGTGATGGGAAACTAGATAATGAATCAAAAACTTTAGTCAAGCGTTTATTGAAAGATAAAATAAATAAAAAATTAGCCTACAATTTGTTAGCCATGGATGCATATAAAAATAAGAATTATAAGCAGGCTATTTATTATTGGAGTCAATTAATAAAATATTTGGGGCCAGACAGCCCTATGTTAGAATCTATTCATAAATTAATAACTAATGCCAAGCTTCAAGTAGGGAATTTATCAAACACGGAAGGTGAAAAGTAGTCAAAGAAATAGTGTTGATTGGCATAGGGGGTGGAATAGGCTCTATAATGAGATATTTAATTTCTTCCAAAATTCAGTCTCATTGGAGTAATTTTTTTCCATTAGGAACCTTAGTGGTCAATATGTTAGGTTCATTGTTGATAGGCTTTATATTAGTTTTAATTGCTAAATATTGGATGGTATATAAAAAAGATATTAGGGCATTGGTAACTATAGGGTTTTTAGGTGGATTTACTACTTTCTCAACATTTTCAAATGAGACGGTGCAAATGATTCGGGATGGCAATATTAACGGGGCAGTTTTTAATATTGGTTATAGCGTGGGAGCTTGCCTGATCATGGTTTATTTAGGACAATATTTAGCCAGTAAATTTTGAGTTATAAAATTTTTAAATATTAATTAAATTACATAAGGGTAGATAAATTGGTCGCATTACATGAGGCAGGTGCATAGGGTAGGCTAGT
This sequence comes from Francisellaceae bacterium, assembly GCA_028293705.1. Classification (GTDB taxonomy): domain Bacteria; phylum Pseudomonadota; class Gammaproteobacteria; order UBA6186; family Azoamicaceae; genus JAQGOH01. Next base: position 4,268 of record JAQGOH010000060.1, read on the forward strand.
TCCAGCTTGATTAGCTCCGCTGCTCCAAAACCCACATGCGAATTGTAAAGCTTGGCCTGCTGCTGGTTGAGTCATAGCAAATGTTAATTTACCGCCTCCTAAAGATGAAGAAAGTACTGCTTGAATGACACAACTGCAAGTATTCCCAGCACATGCACAATTCCCACCGCTACAAAGGCCATACCATACTCCTGTCATATTATTAGACATGGTGGTACTTATTACCGTTCCAGTGGATACTGGCACAACCAGATTACCAACATTAGACTTCTTTCGAAACCTTCTTTTTTGTGTAACACTGAATAATTTTAAATTTAAGGAAGTAATTGATGAAATGGGAACATATAAAAGGATTACAACCGGAAGCCTTTCGACGACTAACGGGA
>JAQGOH010000062.1 GCA_028293705.1 Francisellaceae bacterium
AACGCAATATTGTTGAACGGTTTTTTGCAAGGATTAAACAATACCGAAGAATTGCCACTCGATATGATAAAACAAGTACTATGTTTATGTCAGCACTGAGTTTAGTGGGTATTTTAATATGGTTAAACCTTTAGGGACACGCTCTAGCTTTAGAGGAGTGGCATCAAAAGGATGGTTGTCTTGACAGCCATAAAGAGGTACAACTGTTATGGATTTTGCAATATTATCCTAATCCAATGATGTGGATAATTTTTATTTTTTCAAGACGAATTAAGCACCCCTAATCTTTACTAATTTTAAACAATATCTTAATTTATAGGTAAATAAAAAATAAATTAAGATGAAGAAAGATTGAGCCCAGATATTGCTTTAATTCGATTTTCTTTTTCGATTATCTTTAAAAGTGCCAGATTTTTAGCTTTATTACTGCGATCATTTTCCTTATGCCATAAATGTATTACAGGGATCAATCCATTGCCCTTCAAACGTTTCATCCCGGTTCTATATAATCTAATGATTAGATCTGAATCTTCATATCCCCAACCGGTAAAAGACTCATCCCATCCAGCTACTTTATAAAGATCAGTTTTCCAAACGGCGAGGTTACAACCTTTAGCTCCTTTCCAATTATGACTTAAGCCTTTTCTGAACCGGTAAAGAGGCAAGGGTAATAAAGGCAATAATCGATTGATATCTCTTTTAAAATAAGCTTTTACCCAATCGAACATCGACCAATGATTAATAGGAGTCTCATGATTTAAAATTTTTTGAGTAAAATCTTTAGATAACAATACTCTATTACCAGTGACAAAATGATTTTCTTTTTGTAATTTTAAATGATTTTCTATGAAATTAGGTTTAACTATGCAATCTCCATCAATAAAAATGATATAATCGGTAGTTGATTTTTTAATACTTAAATTACGAATTCTTGATACCCTAAATCCCTCATCTTCTTGCCAAACATGAATAAGAGGAATATTTGATTTTTGCTGCAGATTTTGGATAAGAATAGCAGTATCGCTTGAAGAACCATCATCGGCAATAATAATTTCAAAATTCTGAATGGTCTGCTCTAATAAAGCTTGTATGACAGCTTTTAAGGCTTTAGGCCAATTATAAGTAGTAACAATAACCGAGCATAAAAGTTTATGATTCATTTTTTTGTTCATAAAGAAATTCGAACCTAAAAAAAATTATTGCGACTTTATCACTCTTAAGTGCTAAGCTTCTGGGGCTTAAAGAGTATGAGTGATATGAAAAAAAAAATAAATAGCTGAATTAAATTATTTAAGGCTTAGGCAATTTTGCAGTTGCTCAATTTATGAAAGATAACTAATTAACATTTCGCCGAGCAGATTTTCAAAACTTGACATTTTTTTATAAATAGTGTAAATCATCTAACTTTATACTTTCATTTTTATCTATGACAAATACTGAAGACAAGTCTGGCTCCTTACTTACCTACAAGCGGTTAATGCGAGTAGCTATACCTTATTGGCCCTCATTTTGTATCGGCCAATTAGGAAATATCCTTATCGCAGTGGCAGATGGGGTAATGACGTATTATTTTAAGCCCTTATTAGAAAATGGATTTACCCAAAGAGATGAAAAGTTTATTTACTGGGTACCGCTTATCGTCGTTGCTTTCTTTTTAGCTCGGGGTATTGCTACCTTTATGTCTTCCTATTTTATGGCTTGGGTAGGACGGAGCGTTATCCGGGATTTTAGATGTAAAATTATTAGACATTTAATGCGTTTACCAACTGCTTTTTTTGATAAACGAACCTCTGGCCAATTACTCTCAAAAATAAATTATGATACAGAGCAAGTCGCCGATGCCATCAGTGAAGCTATTACCAGTACTATGCGAGGAATATTTACTACCCTTTCTATGATAGTAGTCATGTTTAATATTAATTCTCGTATAACCTTATTATTATTAATTTCAATTCCAATTTTAGGTTTTTATCTCAATAAAGCTAGTCAAAAAATGCGTTCACATTCTAATAAGATTCAATTAAGCATGGGTGAAGTCATGCATGTGGCCAATGAAGTGATTAGCAATCATAAAGCCATATTGTCTTATGATGGGGAACATTATGAAAACAACCGTTTTAGTAAGGCCGCAAAAATTAATTGGCGTCAAGAAATGCGAATGGTTTCAACCAGCGCTACCAGCGTGGCTGGGATGCAATTTATTGGAGCGTGTGCCTTAGCGGCTTTTTTATTTTTAGCAACTGTTAATCCTAACAATATTATTGGCCCTAACATGTCAGCAGGCGATTTTGTTGCTATGGCATTAGCTATTGGGGGACTATTGCGGCCAATCAAACAAATTTCTATCGTCAACACAACTTTGCAACGTGGGATTGCTGCTGCTAAAAGCATATTTGATTTATTGGATGAAGAGACTGAAAAAGAATCTGGAAATGTAAACCTAGAAAAAGTGAAAGGGGATTTAGAATTTAAAGACGTCACCTTTAATTATCCAGAGCATAAAGAAACGGTTCTTTCTTCGATTAGTTTTGAAATGAAATCAGGTCAAAGTATAGCGCTGGTTGGACGCTCTGGCAGTGGGAAATCTACCCTGGCTTCATTACTTCCAAGGTTCTATGATATTACCCAAGGGGAAATAAGGCTCGATGGCCTTGATATAAGGCAGTTATCCCTTAAAAATTTACGAAAGCATATGGCTGTGGTCACTCAGCAAATTGTTTTATTCAATGATACCATCGCTAATAACATTGCTTATGGTAAAAATGGTGTGGTAAGCCTTGAAGCCATAAAAAAAGCCGCAGAACTTGCCCATGCTTTAGAGTTTATAGAACATTTACCTAATGGATTTGATACCGAAATTGGTGAAAATGGTGTTCGTTTGTCAGGTGGTCAAAGACAAAGAATTGCTATCGCTAGAGCCATTTTAAAAAATGCGCCTATATTAATCCTAGACGAAGCTACTTCATCTTTAGATACAGAGTCGGAAAAACACATCCAAGCAGCTTTAGAAACTTTAATGAAGGAAAGAACTACACTAATTATTGCTCACCGCCTTTCTACAATTCAAAGAGCAGATAAAATATTAATGTTAGAAAAAGGACAAATTATTGAAATGGGTACCCATGATGAATTAATGGCTAATAATGGACGTTATGCTGCATTAACACGCGCTCAATTTAATGATTCTGCGAATGACTCTTTTAAAAATTCCTAATCAAATTAAAAATCATTTAAAAAATTATTTTTTCAAAATATGGTATGACTCATCTCTTGCCCCACCTTTTTTTTTAATCCTGTTAAATTATATTTATAAGGCAATAATATTTTGTAGAAAAAAATTATATGCTTACCGTTTTTTGAAAACCATTCATTTCAAACAGCCCGTTATTATTGTAGGTAACATTACGGTGGGAGGCACGGGTAAAACCTCTTTGGTAATATATCTTGCAAATTATTTACAATCAAAAAAATATAAAGTAGGAATAGTCAGTAGGGGTTATCATAAAAATAAGCAAGGCGTTTTTTTTGTTGATAAACAAGATTTAGCATACAGCTGCGGTGATGAGCCCCTTTTAATCGCCAAAAATACGCATTGTCCCGTGGTAGTTGGAAATAACCGCGTAAAAGCAGTCGAATATTTATTAAATACTCATAATGTTGATATTATTATTGGCGATGATGGATTACAGCATTATGCCTTAGGTCGATCATTAGAAATGGTGTTAATGGATGAAACATTATTATTAGGTAACGGATATTGTTTGCCCGCAGGGCCTTTAAGAGAACCTAAAAGTTGCCTTGATAATATTATTTTTAAAATCATTAAAGGAAAAATTAAAACTTCTGGTTATTTAATGCAATATCAAATGGCTGATCAGGTGGTTTCAATCTTTAATTCCACGATAAAATATTCCATCAAGGATTTAATGGGTTCAACCGTACATGTTTTAGCAGGAATAGCTAACCCTCAATCTTTCTTTGAGAGTTTTAAAGAAAAAGGCATAAGGACTATCGAACATTTATTTTCTGATCATTATAATTACACTCTATCAGATATAGTTTTCGAAGATGAAAATCGGATTATTATGACAGAAAAAGATGCTGTAAAAATCAAAGATTTATGGGGGAAACAAGATGTCGAACAATCAATCCTTAAAAAATATTACTATTGGCCAATACATATTATTTTAGATGAAAATTTTGATAAAGATCTTGATCGGTTTTTAGAAAATAAACTTAATTAAATGAGGGTAAAGACGAATGGATAGTAAATTATTAGATATTTTGGTTTGCCCTATATGTAAGGGTAAATTAATTTACAAAAAAGAAGAAAAAGAGTTTATTTGTAAAGCCGATAGGTTAGCCTATCCTATCCGAGATGAAATTCCGGTAATGTTAGAATCAGAAGCTCGAAATATATCTATTAATGAAGATATTAAAGGTTAATTGATATGAACAACATTTCTTTTATTATTATTATTCCTGCAAGGTTGGCTTCTACTCGACTACCACAAAAACTCATTCTAGATTTGGGAGGTAAGCCGGTTATAGAGCGAGTGTATGAAAACGCTTTAACCTTGGGAGCCAATCGAGTTATTATAGCGACCGATAGTGAAAAAATAGAAAATTTAGCTAAGACTTTTGGTGCTGAGGTTATTTTAACAGATATTAACCATCTTAATGGTACTGAGCGTTTAGCAGAAGTTGTAAATTTTTATCAATTTCCAGATGAGACTATTATAGTTAATGTTCAAGGGGATGAGCCCTTAATCTCCAGAACTGCTATTCAATCTATTGTTAAATGCCTTGCAAATAAGAGGGATGCCGATATGGCAACCGCTTGTGTTCCTATTACCGATGTTGCCGAAATTTTTAATCCAAATTGTGTAAAAGTTATTTTTAACGAACAAGGGCTAGTTCATTATTTTAGCCGGGCTCCAATTCCTTGGGATCGATCACAATTTAATTTAGAAGCTGACAAAATTACTTTAACTAATGCACATTTTAGACATATTGGGCTGTACGCTTACAAAGCTAAGATATTAAATTCTTATAAAGATTTAAAACCAAGTCTCCTTGAACAAATAGAGATATTAGAACAATTACGTTTTTTAGAAAATGGTAAAAATATATATATTGAAGTGTTGAATGAAGATATTTTACCTGGTATTGATACTTTAGAAGATCTTGAAACGGTCCGATTACTTTATTAAATCAAAATTCTTGAAATTTTTTATCTATCATATTATAATTATGTTCTTTCAGATTAAGGAATATATAAATGCCATATAATGGAAATGGACCTAGACAAACTTATAATAAGAATAGACAATATAATCTTTCTCAAAAAACGGCAAATAAATCTAAAAATTTTAATCAATCTTTACCTTTATCAACTAAACCGACATCTTGTTATCTAATTAAAAGCGATAATGACTATTTATTAACTTTATATGCGCTTCATACCCTTGGTAAAAAACTAAAGCCCATAAATTTAAATCCTATTTCCCTAAACTTAAAAAATAATATTTAGTTAAAAACTTGGGTTTATTTTCACAGGGAAATAAATTTTTCCTTAAACAATAGGTTTTTATTAGCTTTTTTACGCTTTTTGGTTAGTTTTAATCATATTTTAGCTAATTATATGCTCTTACAGCTTTTTCATAATCAGTGGTATGATGTTTTTTTAAAAAAAATATCTTTTATACCCATGATCAATGAAAATGCTTGCATTATGTGATTAGAGAGATCAAAATATTGGGCATGGAAAACATTAATTTAACAGCTAAAGAGAAAGCGACATTAGAACTACGGCATAAGCAATGCCGAGATGTGAAAGAATGTTACCGCATAAATACAGTTCTTTTACGTTCGTAAGGCTGGACTCTTTTATGATAGCAAACCCTGCGTATTCATGAAAGCACGGTTACCCGTCATCTAAATGATTATCTATACCAGTCGTCATTTAAAATGCGATATGTAGGTGCACAATCCCTCAATAAAATGTTACTATTCCTACCATGCTTAGAAAATTAAACCCTACAGAAAAACAAGAGTTAAAATCGCTCCACCATAAAGAACGAGATAAACGCAAATGCGACCGTATCAAAGCAGTACTGGCTTTTGATGATGGTTATAGTTATGTCGAAATAGCTCGTATTTTACTGCTTGATGATGAAACTATTCGTCGTCATATTGA
>JAQGOH010000065.1 GCA_028293705.1 Francisellaceae bacterium
ACATTTCTAACATCTTTTACATCAGGGACAACAATTGCTAGACGTTCCATACTATTCTCCTGTATAAACTTTTATATTAAAAATTAAACAATAACAAGGTGATTATCTACCTCTCCTACCCCTGGAATGAGCCAAGCCGTTTCAACCGCCATCACCATTTCTCTGTAGGAAGATACTTTCCCCCTTAATATTACCTTATTTCCTTTTACTTCTACCTGTATACTTTGTGCCTCGAAACTCGCCTGTTTACCAAATTGTTCCATTATTTTTTCTTTCACTTCTTCGCCTTTAATAACCATGCTAGGTTTAATGACTATTTCATTGGTAAGGCCTCTTACTCCAAATATGCTTCTTACCGCTAACTCTGCTTCCTTTTTTTGAAAGTACCATTGTACCTCTCCATTCAGGAAGACCCAGCTATCTTCTACAATTACCTTGATATTTTCAAAAGGTACATTGACATTAGAAGATAATATTTTCACTGCCGCTTCTGCTATTTCCCTATCAGTTCTTTGCTGCAGAGTAGTCGGAACCACTTTAATCTCATTAGCAATGCCTTTTACTCCGTCTATATTTTTAACAGCATGTTCTGCGGCAACTTTTTCGCTATAGGTGGTCACTTCTCCCCCTAAGCTCACAATTCCCAAATGAACACTAACCACAATATCTGCTGAGTTTACTTCCGGTTCAAAAGCTAGTCTTTCAATTACTTCATTGTATATATCAATATCACTTCGCATTTTATTACTCCTTTTTTTCATTTAAAGAAGGAAGTGAATTTTTCTAACTGCCTGTTTTTTATTTTGATAAACTTTTTCAATTGCTTCCCTGGCTTTTTCGGGTAAATTTAATTTTCTAACCTTTTCGACAGCCTTTAAAGATAATTCAATGTTGGTATGTAAAGCCTTCCAAATTTCTTTATCACTGGGTAAACCACGCATGGCGATATAGCCTTCCATAAAAACCCCTTTAAAATCTTTAGAGTAGCGAGGAACTTCCTTAATATATTCTTCAGCTGTTTGGGTTAAAATTTGAATGTTTTTATCTACTAAAGGATCTATATCTTCAATTTTCTTTTTATATTTTTCATTTTTTAAAAGGAGGAAAGCTTGTTCTAACAATAATTTGTTATCTATCTCCCATTGCACCAAATGGATAAGTTGATGAGCTGTCTCTTCGGCATTTAAGGTCGGCTCTTTAATGGAAGCGTTCAATGGGTTCGCGATTAGGATGCTAGCTAACATTAAAATTAAACTATAACTTTTTAACGCTATCAATTTCATTCTCTATTCTCCTCTTAAGATTCAATCAATAAAATGTTCCCTCTCTAACCCTATTTTATTTTTATTTAATGATTAAAGCCTATGAAAGATAAACTTTACCTCATAACAATAAAAGTATTAATCCGTTAAATTGCTTAGGCCACGAGCAGACATTACTGTATTAAACAGATATTTATTTATTATTCGGAATGATGAATGTTCGCTAAAAATATCCAGGTTTTTATCAAGTACATTAATTTTCGTTTTGTCGCAAATTATTTATAATTGATATAAATTCATGATATTTTTATCAAAAGTATTTGGCATTATTTATATCGGACAATCGACAATGAAGTTTAAATTTCTTCACAAATTATCAGTAGTAATTTATTTATTATTACATTTAAATGCTGTTTGTGCGGCAGGTCCAATAACACATGTTTTATTAGCTGAAATGTGGGCTAACAACTATGAAAAATTTAATAAACAGGAGTATGATTCTTTTATCAGAGGGACTTTATTCCCTGATATCCATTATTTAAATGTAATTTAAAGAAATGAAACTCACTTAAAAAAATTAACTTTAAAAGAAATTAAACAAGAAAAAGACCCATTCAAAAAAGGTTTTATGCTACATTCTTTTGTTGATGTTGAAAGAGAAAAGCTTGTGGAAATTACTGATATTTATAGTTGTATTAAACATGTAAAGGGCCAAAAATATAAGGCAACTCTTCTTAAAATGATTGAAGATGAAATTATTTCTAAAAAAACTAATTTATCTAAGACAATTGAAGCTTTAAAAGCTATCGATGATAAAGAAAAAGAATTCAACATAAATGGAAAAGCATTAGAAAAACGGCATACAATCCTAATCCTAGCTTTGCAAAGTTCTCCAAATGTTCAATTTAAGAAATTAGCTCAGGAACATAAAAATTTTTTTTATGTGCCAGCTGAAGTGGTTGCCGAATGGAACGAAATACTTCCTATATTTGTAAAGGAAGATAAATTTCATACATATGTAAACACTTTAATTAATCATTTCGATTTATTTTATCCTGCTCATTAGGACCAGCCCGGCATATTAATCAGTCGTCGCGTTTTTTTAGATTATTTATTGGCAGGATGCCTTTAATTAATTACTGAAAAATGTTTATTTCGACGAGAACTTGGATTTGGTTTAGTCCTTTCCATATTTTTAATGCGAGCTGACTTAAAATCTACAAACTGTGAAATTAAGGTAATAGGTTTTTAGGGCTTTGTCGCAATTTTCTTAGTAGATGATATAATTATTACAAAGGTTTTATAATAGGTCTAACAATATGCTAAGCTTCAAAGGCCGTCAATTCGTAAAATTATTCATTTTAAGAACCGTACGTTGGTATTTAGCCTATTCATTAAGCTACCGAAACATTGAAGAATTGATG
>JAQGOH010000090.1 GCA_028293705.1 Francisellaceae bacterium
TTTCTCTGAAGTTTTTGCGTTGTTGAATAAATTTCATGGCTTAATTTTTTACGGTTTGAATTTAATTGATAAAGACTATTATTATAATTTTCCCGTGTAATTTCTCTAAAATAAAAATTTTCTTCAAGTAGAATTACTTCATTTTGAAGTGTTTTAGCCTTAGAAAGCATTTGATCCAGGTATTCGTACACTTTAGGGTTGTTAAGTAAATTTGTAAGAGTTTTTTGACTTGATAAGGTGTTTTTAATGATATTATTACTATGTTCTATAACACTATCATATTTGCTCAAAATTTCCTCAGTGGTTTTAAGCCTTATTTGGCAAACATTAAGTGACTTTTGTACAATAAAAAAAGATTGATTTTCTATGCTGCTCTCTGGGCTTAAGCTTCCTCTTGCTTGATAACTAGGAGAAATTTCTTCATCCGGTATGGCTTGTTTTACCAAATCTCGATACTCTGCTCTTTCTTTAGCCTTTTTAATTTTACGGTCGGATTCACTGCTTGTAAATAAAATTTTACCCTTAGGTTTTTTTTCTTTATAGGCGGCTTCTATATTTGCTAAATTTTGTTCTAAATCTCCTCTCTTAAATTTTTCTTCTCGAGTTAAATTAGATTGAATTGCCATTTGTTCTAATTGATCAATAATATTTTTTCTTAATGTTAATAATTTCACCGCAGATAATTTTTCTAAATGAATTAAAGATAAATTCTCGAGTGAGGCTGACGTTGTTTGATTGAGTTCAGGATGCTTATTAAGCCAATTTTTGGTTAGCTCTTCGGCTTTATTAATTAATTTATCTTCGCTGATTTGATCTATCTCAAAGTCTAAGGTTCCTATGCCTAAATCGGGTAATTGTATAATGTTATTTTTGTATTTATCAATTTTTTCAGCATCGTTTAAAAGAGTTTGCACTAATCGTTTACCAAATCCTAAAGGGCTATCAATCTTCGTTGTGTCCCTATTTATTTGCGCGACTGAATCTATCTTAATTCCTAAAGTGCGAGGATTAGTTAATTTAGAAGTTATTTCATCTTCTGCAACTATATATTCTACGATATCATAAATTTCCAAGGGGAAGTTATTCTTTATACCCCCATCAGACCAGATATGTTCTTCGCCAGTGATAGGATCATTCATTCGCACCACTTCAAAAATTCCAGGAAAAGCCATAGTGATCCTTAAAGCTTTCCATATGGGCATGTCAGCAAATTTTTCATTTTCTGCATTGAAAAATTCAAGTTCGCCTTCCCCCTTGGATAGATTAGTACCAGTGAAACTCATCTCTTTAATATTGGGGTTGATTTGAGTGAATTGCTTTAATTGCCTAAAAGTAATTTCAGTGTATGCGCTACCTAAATGTTTTGCAAGCATCATCTTTGCCCAACCTTCGAAATGTTCACCTTTGTAAATACCAAAATTGGAATTATTATAAAAACGCATCCCTTTTTCTATTGTCTCCATTGCACTGAAAGCCTGTCCTCCAGTTTTAAGCAATGATGAAGTCAGTTTGACTCCAGCTATGGCAGAACCTATATAAGGTAAAGCGTCAATTATTGCAGGTGCTGTATCTGCAATCTTAGTAAGATTTTGTGTCATATCACTTATTGAATTGATGGATTGACCTATTTGTTTCGTCTTTAAGACTTCACTCCAGAAAGGGGAATCTGTATCTTGAAAAGAAGTGAATTTAAAGCGTTTTAATTCTTGTTCAATCTCTGAAGCGTTAAGGCCCAGCCCAACCATAAAGGCCGTAATCCCCCCAATTGAACTACCGGCAACCCGTTTAACATTTTTAAGTATGCCTTCTGATTCAAGAGCCTTAATAGCGCCTAAATAAGCAATTCCTTTGACGCCACCACCTTCAAATACTAAGTTTTCAATGATCATCTTCTTTCCTTTTATTATAAATTAAATTATGTAGTTCTTAAGAAAAGTATAGTTTAGACTTAGAAATTTAGTGTGGTTATTGAATTACGAGTATATTCACCTTTTTCTTTGTTAAGACATTTTATGCCTTACTGGTTGCTTAGAGTTTTGTTCATGGAGATAGGTATTATGGTTAGAAAATTTAAAAGATATTCCGATTTAATAACCCTATTGCTGAATTATTTGGATGATATATCAACCTTTATAAATTTTTTTAATCTTTAACACGATAAATTATTTCTAAATTTTTCTCGGACAAAATAAAGATAAAATTAATAAATTATTTATTTAAATGCTCGAGGTTTACAGGATGTATCATTGGTTTAGGGTTTATATTTTTAATCCCTTATTTAAATTTTTTTAAAAGAAATGTTGCGGATTATTTTTTCCAGAAAATATTGATTGTGGTTTTAATTAAAGTAGCGGACTTAAGCAAAAAATAAAAGCTTATCCCAGCATAAAAGTTTTAGCCAGGTAACCCTTAAAAAAATAATTGGCAAATTATTTTTTTTGTGTCACACTCAAATGATAATTGTAACAAAAAACAAGTGAGGTTGCAAGTGTCTATAAAAAACCATGGTGGAGTACGAGCAGGGGCGGGGAGACCTTTAAACAGTGGATTATACCAAGAGCCTACTCAGGTAATCCGAGTTCCTAAAAGTTCAGTGACTTTTATTAAAAATTGGCTCACTCAGCCATTTAAGGTTAAAACTATTAAGCCTCCTCTGTTTCTTAATCAAATCTCAGCAGGTTTTCCTTCTCCTGCAGAAGACCATATGGAAGAAGGTTTTGATTTAAATACCTATTTAATCCAAAACCCTGCAGCTACTTTTTTTGTCAGGGTCCAAGGTGACTCCATGATAAATGCGGGTATTCATGATGGTAGTATGCTGGTAGTAGACCGCTCTTTAAGTCCCCGTTCTGGTAAAATAATCATAGCCTCGCTGAATGGGGAATTTACCGTTAAGCGCTTACTTAAAAAAGGCAAAGAGCTTTATTTGGCTCCTGAAAATCCCAAATACCAAATTACTCAAATTACTAAAGAAATGGATTTTGAAATATGGGGAGTGGTGCGCAGTGTTATCCATTCCTTCTAAATTAATAGGCCTTATGGATTGCAATAATTTCTATGTCTCTTGCGAGCGAGTATTTAATCCTAAACTTCATAAGGTTCCAGTAGTGGTTCTCTCCAATAATGATGGTTGCGCGATTAGTCGCTCCAACGAAGCTAAAGCCTTAGGGATTAAAATGGGCCAAGCTTTTTTCGAAATAGAGCCCTTAATTAAAAAACATAATATTAAGGTGCTCTCCTCTAATTATGCGCTGTATGGAGACTTATCTCATCGGGTAATGGGATGCCTAGCCCAACTCATGCCAGAAATAGAAATCTATTCTATCGATGAGGCCTTTATTAATTTTACCGGTTTTAATCATTTAGATTTAAACCAAAAGGCAATAGAAATTGCCCAGACTATCCAACAGTGGACGGGTATTCCCGTCACCATTGGTATAGGGAGAACTAAGACCCTAGCTAAAATAGCTAATCGCTATGCTAAACAACTTAGCCCTTATATTCCAGCCTTTAGCTTTAAATCTCTCGCACAAGAAGAGCAAATTCTTAATCAAACAGAGATAGAAGAAGTCTGGGGAATAGGCCGAAGATGGGCTAAAAAACTAAGAGCCCTTCATATCAATACCGCTTGGGATTTAAAACAACAAGATGCACTGCTTATTAAAAAACAATTTAATTGTGTCCTAGGAGGCACCACCGCTGAGCTCCAAGATAGACAGGAATTTAAATTAGCATTAAGTCCTAAGCCTAAAAAACAAATAGTAGTTTCTCGCTCTTTTGCTAATCGAGTTACAGACAAAGAAGCCCTTAAGAACTCATTAGCTCATTTTATAGCGCGAGCTGCTTTTAAACTTAGAAAACAAGACTCCCTAGTTAAAAAGATGATAGTCTTTTTAGAACTATCAAAATTTGATAGCTCTAGCAGCACTTATCATTATCAAAAACTTATTGACTTAGCTCAGCCTACAGCCGATACCAGTCTTTTAATCAGTGCTGGGATGCAAGCACTGGAGCAATTATTTAAACCCAACTTAGCTTATAAAAAAACAGGGGTAGTAATGGCTGAGATTAGTCATAAATCTCAGAGACAACTGGATTTTTTTACTGAGCCCAATCCTAAAAAAGACTTAATGATTGAAACCCTTGATCTCATTAATACCCAAATGGGAAAAGGCACTTTAAGATTAGGCCGGGAAGGATTTATTCGCCCCGATATGCATCAGGATTTTAAATCACCTAGTTACACTAGCAATTGGAAGGAATTACTAATAGTGAGTGCTTCTTTTAAGCCAAGCCATTAAAAAGTTTATAATCCCTTTTTATTCATAAGTTAAAGATTAATTAAAATAATTTTTTCATGTTCCTAATGATGAGCCAATAAGCCATTTAAGAGTTAGTTTAAAATACCTCACTTGCTTTTTGAATAAAAAGTTGTTTAAATATTTAAATAGTAAAAATTTATAATGATGATAATACACTAATAATCCAGGAAAATATAATGACCACCCTATATGATGCCTGCCGGAACGGTGACTTAGCAGAAGTTAATCGTTTATTAGCCCAAGGAGAAAATGCCGCAGCCGGTGATAGTGCAGCCTTTCGCATGGCAGCTGTCTATGGTTATTTGGATATAGTCAATCGACTCTTAGCAGAGCCAGGGGTAGATGCCGCAGCTAATATCAATGAAGCCATTCGCATGGCAGCTCAAAATGGTCATTTGGGGGTAGTTAATAGACTCTTAGAAGTGCCAGGAGTGGATGCCACGGCCGGTAATAATCTTACTATTCGCTTTGCAGCTAGCCATGGTCATTTAGAAGTAGTCAATCGACTCTTAGCAGTGCCAGGGGTAGATGCCACAGCTAATAACAATTCAGCCATTCGCGGGGCAGCTTACTATGGTCATTGGGCGATTGTTGAATTGATTACTGAAACCCTACGTTTGCAAATATTAGCTGATTTTTATACAGCTTATCGAAATGAACCATTAAAAGAAGAAGAAAAATCTTTAGGCATAGATTTTCTTGATGTCAATCAACAACTTAAGTTCAAAAATGCTGTTTTAAAAAGGATGGGTAACATAACAGATATTGAAACAATTATTGAAGAGAAAATAATTCAAAAAACCTTTATTCAACATAGAAAACAAATATTTCTCGAAGATGTTTTACCTAAAACCACTCTGGTAGATATTTTAAGCCTTATTTCAGATTATGATGAAGGTTTAAACCCATCGGAACCAATCAATCATTTTGTAAAAGAAGAGCAAAAAGAAGCCCCGGCAGATACACCACTTGAAAACACCGAAACTAATATCAAAAAAGAAAATCTTATTAGCGGCTTAAATAAAAAGCTAAATGAACTACATCTTATGCAATATAGATATTTAACTAAAACATCAAAAAATCCCAGCTTTGAAATGGAAAACCAGGAGGCTAACAAATTTAAGGCCTTTTAGTTTTTAATAAATTTAATAATAGTTTTTTTCTTAGGAAGGTCTGAGCAGTGGTTCATTCTTCAAGCGCTTCTCCATCCACATAATACCAACGATTATCGATTAAATGGAATTCGCTTTTTTCGCTTAACACACCGGTTAAGCCGTCTTGTTGATAGAAAGCATTAAAGATAACAAATCCAAGAGCTGGGTTAGAAGGCTCTATCCAAGATTTAATAACTTTCAGCTTAAGCCATTTTAATTTTTTTGCTTCATGCTTTTTAACATGATTTTTTAAAGCCAAGCCTTTCATGGTTTTTTTAATATAATCTAGTTTGCCTTCACAAAAAGCGGTATACCTTGAACGCATTAAAGTCTCTGGTTCTGAAGGCCAAAGGGATTTTTGCAAAAACTTTCCACAACAAGCTAAATATTGATTTTGACTACCACAAGGGCATAATTTCATAGTCAATTGCTCTATTTCCTATATAAACCTTTCTCCGTCAAGGAGGAGCGCAGGAGCTTCAAGCTCCGAGAACTCCTTGGACGGCATAGCCTCATTATGCTTTTCATGGGGTCCCCATAAACAAAGTGAATGGGACCCCTGCCTCGCGGCGAGCAGCGGGGTTAGGGGTAGTACCCCTAGAAATATTTTTACAATTAAACATTATTAAATGAAAAAAGAATTAACATCAAGCTAGAGGGTGTCTTGAAATTCAAATTAAGCATTTTTCAATCCTTTTTAACATTATCCTCGACATGCTTGCATATAAAAAAGCTTCACTGGTATGAGTTAAATATTCATAGTCTTTGCTCATTCTTCT
>JAQGOH010000101.1 GCA_028293705.1 Francisellaceae bacterium
TTATATACGGTAAATGATATTCAATTAGCCCATTCTCTTATAAACCTTGGTGTTGATGCGGTTTTTACAGATTATGCCCATATATTAAATTTGGCTATTTAAGTTTCTTTGCTTGAAAAATTTGTACAGACCCGTTATCGTTGGGTAAGTCGTATAGAGATAAAGTGATATGATTTCATTACAAAATGTCGAATATGAATACAATGATTTTCAAGGCAGCACTCAAGCTTTGAAAAACATTAATTTAGAAATCTCCCCTCATTCTTTTTTAGGAATATTAGGCCGCCCTGGAGCTGGTAAAAGTAGCTTATTAAGATGCGTCAATTTATTAATTAATCCCTCAGCTGGAAAAGTTATCGTTCTAGATAGAAATCTTGGGGATTTAAGCCAAAAAGAATTAAATGTTGCACGCCGCCAAATAGGGTTGGTCACTCATAATCCAAACCTTTTGGCAGGACGTAATGTCTATGAAAATATTGCCTTACCACTTGAATTTGCAGGCGCCTCAAAACGAGAAATAGATTTAACTATAAGACCTATTCTAGAATCCGTCGGCCTTTTAGAGCGGCTAGAATTATATCCTTATCAATTAACACTCTTACAAAAATTAATGGTAAGCATTGCCAGATCTCTCGTTAATAAACCTAAAATTTTATTAATCGATGAACCAAGCTTGGAGCTTGATGCTAAGAGCACTCAAACTTTATTACCATTAATAGCAGCCGTTCATGAAAATTATAATTTAACCACCGTGCTTGCTACTAGGGATTTAGAAATAATAAAAACCCTTTGTAAAGAAGTGGCGGTATTACATAAGGGTGAAATAGTTGAAAAAGATACGCTTTCAAAAGTTTTTGCCTCCCCCCAAAGTGATATAACTAAAGATTTTATAAAAACCACTACCCGCTCAGAAATGCCCGCGGCAATAAGAAGAAATTTAAAATCACAATATATAGAAGGTTATCATTTTTTATTAAGACTTTCGTTTAATGAATATGCTTCTCAAGATATAATAGTGAATGCGCTTATCCAAAATTATAATTTACACATTAATATTATCCAAGCACATTTAGAAACTCTTATTAATGACAAAATAGGTTTATTGATAATCGAAGTGCATGGTCTTGGAGAAGATATTCAGCAAGGAATTCAATTTATAAAAGAGAAAGGTTTACAGGTAGAGGTTTTAGGTTATGTCCCAAACACTAATTGAAGCATTATTGCAAACTTTGTATATGGTTTTAGGTTCTACATTTTTAGTTCTGTTAATTGGCTTACCCTCAGCTTTATTGTTATGGGGCATGAAAATAAATTCTAATATTATTATCAAAAAGGTTTATGTTCTTATCCAATTTGCATTAAAGGCTGTTGTTCCTATTCCTTTTATAGCCTCGATGGTTTTATTAATATTTTTAACTAAACATTTTTTTAAAGATGAAAATAGTTATTTTATAAAATTAATCCCTCTAACCTTGGGGGCGCTTCCGGTATTTATTTTATCCGCTGAAGAAAATTTTTCAAAAATTTCCTCCTCATTAATTGAAATGTCAAAAAGCTTTGGTAGCTCAACCCCTCACTTAATTTCAAAAATAGTTCTATCTGAGTCCTGGCCAAATTTGGTAACTAGCATAAAGACAACATTACTTTACCTAGTCTCTGCCTCAGCTATTTGGGGAGCTTTTGAAGGAGGGGGATTAGGCGAAATTGTTATACATAATGGACTATATGAAAATAAAATGTTTTTGGCGAGTGGAACCGTTTTATTATTCATTCTCTTATCCGTTATTATCCAAGGTGCTAGTAACTATATTACTCAAGGTAGCATCAAATTTCGTAATTTATGATAGATTATCAAGCCTGGTTAATTTGGGGATTAGCTTCCCTTTTTTATTTATTTGAATTCGTTCATCGCTTAAGTCCAAGCGTTATGATCCCCGAGATTATGCAGGATTTCTCAGCGAATGCCGCCCAAGTAGGTAGTTTATCCGCCTGTTATTTTTATGCTTATGCCCTATTACAGTTACCAGTAGGATTATTATTAGATAGATTCAGTGTGCGCTGGCTGTTAACCATGGCCTGTAGTTTAGTAAGTTTGGGCACAATAACTTTTGCTTACTCGCCTAATTTGATGGCTGCTCAAATAAGTCGAGTATTAATAGGGGCAGGTTCTGCATTTTCTTTCGGAGGTGCTTTAAAATTAGCTCTTTTCTGGTTTCCCCAATATCGTTATGCTTTAATCATCGGTTTAACGAATTTATTAGGAATTTTAGGAGGTCTATTAGGAAGTGGGCCTTTAGCTCAATGGATCTCCTATTCCGGCTGGCGCCCTGTATTTTTCAAAATTGGTCTAATAGGAATAGGCTTAAGTTTTCTAATGGGGTTATTCATTCGTGATAAAAGAGTATTCAATACACATACTATAGCAAATCCTTTTTTGAAAAATTTAAAATTGATTGTTAGCAATTCACAATTATGGTTCACGGCTCTTTTCGGGGCTTGTATAGTAGCTCCTTTAATTACATTTGCAGAACTATGGGGTCCAGCTTATGTAATGGTTCAATATGGTATTGATAAAGTAGAAGCCGCCACCATCGCATCGATAACCACTTTAATAGGGATAGCGGTGGGCGGCCCTCTCATCGGCTATCTCTCTGATTATATTCAAATTCGTAAGCCTTTGATGTTAATGGGCTGCATTTGTGCTTGTCTTTCCTTACTTTTAGCTATTTATTGTTCACATTTGCCTATTATAATTATTAGCATGTTGTATTTTTTATTCGGTCTATCCAGTAGTAGTATGCTCTTAGTCTTTTCTCTTAATTCAGAAAAAGTACCTTTTACCGCTCAAGGAACTATAATTGGTTTTACTAATAGTTTAGTTACCTGCATTAGTGTGGTTTTTCAACCCTTAGTTGGTAATATTTTAGATAAATTAAATAAAAATGAATTTACTACCTACAATTATCGAATTGCCTTTTTATTACTCCCTCTTTGTTATTTAGCTGCATTTTATTTTTGGCATAAAATAAAAGAGCATAAAATTCTGTTAGAAAAACCATGAAATTATTATTAGATGCTTCACCTTTAAGATCTTTTTGGCCCCTAATCGCCTTAGCTATTTTTATCCTAGCTTATTGCTTAGTGGTATGTGAAGAAGTTATAAAACTCAAAAAATCTAAACCAGTATTGATAAGTGCAGGTCTTATTTGGATTATTGCAGGCTTTATGGCTAAACACAGCCATCAAACTGATTGGTTAATACAACAATTTAATCACGCTTTTTTAGAATATTCTCATTTACTTCTTTTTTTATTAGTTGCAATTACATTTGTTAATGTAATGAATTCCAGAAAATTATTTGAAGCTTTAAAAGCGTTTCTAATAAAACGAGGTTTGTCTTATCGTCAATTATTTTGGCTATCAGGCGTCCTTGCCTTCTTTTTATCCAGTATCTTAGACAATTTAACGACCGCTTTAATTTTAGGCGCTGTTATTCTTAATATTGGTAAAGAAAATAAGAAATTTATTCAATTATCCATTATTAATATTGTGGTTGCAGCAAATGCCGGCGGGGTATTTTCTCCCTTTGGCGATATTACCACCCTGATGGTATGGCAAAAGGGAATTTTATCTTTTAGCCAATTTTTCAACTTATTCTTTCCTGCTTTAATTAATTTTTTAATTCCAGCAAGCCTTATGCATTTTGCTATACCTAATAATCGACCCGATCCTTTAAACAGCCATATACATTTAGAACCAGGCGCAATAGCAGTAATGGTAATATTTCTAATAACCCTATTACTTACAGTAGGGTTACATCATTACCTTCATTTACCACCCGTTTTAGGCATGATGACTGGCCTTGGTGTACTCAATATTTTTGGCTATTATAAAAACAAACAAAATTTAAGAACGCCTTTTGATTCTTTTAAAGAACTGCAAATTATTGAATGGGATACCTTATTATTTTTTTATGGAGTAATGCTGAGTGTTGCTGGCTTAGATAGTTTAGGTTTTTTGTCATTATTATCTGAAAATCTTTATAATTCATCCCTTTTGACAACAAACCATTACTTCAATTCTTTAAGTCTCGCTAATTTCATAATTGGAATTATCTCGGCTTTTATCGATAACATTCCGGTTATGTATTCAATCTTAAGCATGCATCCCAGCATGTCCGAGGGACAATGGCTATTGGTCACATTAACCACTGGTGTGGGTGGAAGTTTACTATCAGTGGGTTCAGCAGCAGGGGTGGCTTTAATGGGGCAAGCTCGAAACAAATATACTTTTTTAAGCCATCTTTCTTGGAGTTGGGCTATCTTTTTAGGATATATAGGTAGCTGTATTTTTCATTGTTGGTGGAATAAGTATTTATTTTAGGTTCTAAAAAGCCTCAAACAAGGGGCCATCCTAGCCCCTTGTAAGAAAGAATGATATCCTTATCATTAAGCCATCCTGGCTTATCAACATCCTTGTTTCTTAATTACATTCTATAACATAGATGAACGATCACAATTAGCATAAATCTTAACATTGTGTAAGCTATTAGCCATACAGAAGATAAGACAAGTCTAAAATGGTAGGAGCAACAGAACTCTCTAAACTTTTTCTGCTTCGCTCATGTAGGCATCCCACCTATTTTCACCGGAAACCTTTTGTAATAATTCAATTTGTTTAATATGAGTTTTTAGCTCTTCTCGAGAGGCTTTCAGAACCTTTAAATTATATTTGCGAGATATTTTAAAGCCTTCAGAGGACATCAAATTTTGTTCTATATTTATCTCTTCAACCGAATTAAGCGAAAAAACGGTTTGACCTGCGGTCATAGCTAAATAGACTTTGGCTAAAATATCAGCATCTAATAAAGCACCATGTAAAGTTCGATTACTATTATCGATATTATAACGTTTACATAAGGCATCAAGATTGTTCTTTTGTCCTGGAAAACGTTTACGGGCCATTAAAAGCGTATCTGTAACCGTTACAATTTGTTCTATTTTTTCTAAAGGATGTTTAATTAAATTAAGCTCATGATTAATAAACCCAACGTCAAAAGGCGCATTATGAATAATCAATTCAGAGTCTTTAATAAAATATAAAAAGTCTTCAACCACTTCGATAAATTTTGGCTTATCCTTTAAAAAAGCTAAATTTAAGCCGGTAATTTCTTCAGCTTTAGCATCAACTTCCCGTTCAGGATGTAAATAAGAATGAAAACTCCGGCCTGTTAATTTACGATTAACCATCTCAAGACAACCAATTTCAGTTAATCGATGGCCTTTTTCAGGACTTAAGCCCGTGGTTTCGGTATCAAATAAAATTTGCCGCATTTGTTATTTCCTGTGCTTTTCAATTAAACTATCAACCGCTTCTCTGGCTAAACTATCTGCTCTTTCGTTTTCCACATGTCCATTATGGCCTTTAACCCATTTCCATTCTATATCATGATGCTGCACTTCATAAGCTAAAGCTTCCCATAAATCTTTATTTTTAACTAATTCACCTTTAGAGGTTTTCCAATTTTTTATTTGCCACTTTGGCAACCACTGGGTTATCCCTTTTTGTACATATTGTGAATCGGTATAAATAATTACCTTACATTTTTTTTTTAAAGCCTTAAGCGCTGCAATTGGAGCCATTAACTCCATTCGGTTATTAGTGGATTCTATTTCCCCACCGGACAAATATTTTTCGATATTTTTAAAGCGTAATATAGCGCCCCACCCTCCAGGTCCGGGATTGCCTCGGCATGCCCCATCGGTAAATATTTCTACTATTTCTGTCATCTTTGTTCCTGTTTTATTAAATGGGCCTTACCAAAGCCTCTTTTGCAAGCGTATTTTCAGGCTCTATAATAATAGGCCGGATGGGCGTTAAGGTAATTACTTTTTTATAAGCCTGTATTATATAGATACCGCCACTATATGGGAATAAATAACTTCCAAGCTTTGATCGGGTATTAATATTTTTTAAAATTGGAAAATTAAGGATAGGAAATTTATAAAAAATGGTATTTATGATTAGGTTATCAAACATTAATAGGCAAAGCCAATCTTTAATCCGAGTTATTGATATAAAAGAGGCATTCCAAGGATACTTTTTTTTATTAAAAAGATTATAAAAAAATTTACAAATTCCCCATAAACTCCATGGATTAAAGCCTACAATCACCACCATCCCTTCAGGCTTTAAAATACGATAAGCCTCTCTTAATACTTCATGTGGATTCATTATTAATTCTAAGGAATGAACTAAAAATACTTTGTCCATACTTTCACTTGGTACTGGCAATTTATCGTGCCTGGCTTGAATAAAACATGCATCAGTATGGTTTAATTTTTCAGGATTAATGGAGATGCGTTGAAAATAATTTTTAGTCACTAATTGTTCTGCTAATAAAGGATGTCCCAAAAAACATAGCTCAACAGTTGGGTCCATTAGATTTTGATCTAGGTAATTTTTTAAGCTTAAAATAAGTTTTTTCCCCATATGGGTGCTTAACCATTTTTCATAGCTTTTCCAAATCGAATTAGTTGGAATCAAATTCTTTACCTCCAAAATTCTCTGCTTTACCTACCATATCACTTAATTAGAAAAGATTAGAATAATAATAAATGGGTTATTTAACTAATAAAAAATCTAATAAAAGTTGATTAGCTTATTTAAATGAGGTATTAATGTTGTTGATTAAAAAATTAGTCATTATTTATAATTCTAACCAAATAAAATACACCTTAAAAACCTTTGATTTTCATATAGTTTTTAATTTTTTACCAAAGGAGTATAGGCTTGATTAATAAGCATAAACAAGTATTTATAGGAATTTTTGTTACCCTAATTTTGATTTTCACCAATGGATGCGAAAAATATTCTAAAAATCGGTTTTCTGATGAAAAACAATTATCTCATTTAAATAAAAATTATGATCCGGCTCTAATATGGACTCATATGAGAACCCATTTTACTATTTATAACCCAAGAATTCCCTTACACCCCAGGGTTCAACAACTTGCTTATTACTACAGTCATCCTCAAAGACAATTAGACGCCTTAAGTGCTCGCGCCGCACCTTATTTGCATTATATTGTGCAAGAATTAGAACGCCGAGAGATGCCGGTAGATTTAGCTTTAATTCCATTAGTCGAAAGTGGCTTCGAGCCTAAAGTAATTTCTTGTAAGGGCGCCACTGGGATTTGGCAAATTATGCCTGCCACTGGCAAAACCTTGGGCTTAAAACGTGATGTTTGGCATGATGGGCATAAAGATATTATTAGTTCTACAACCGCGGCCCTTGATTATTTACAATATCTCAATAAAGAATTTAATGGTAACTGGTACCAGAGCATAGCCGCTTATAATGCAGGTGGTGGTGCTGTCGCTCGGGCTATTAAAAATAATAAAGCGCTTAATAAATCAACCGATGTTTGGGATCTTAAATTACCGAAACAAACTCAAGATTTTCTTGCAAAAACTCTAGCCTTTGCTGAACTCATCTATCATCCAAATTATTATTCAGCGCGTCTTACCCCTATTTATAATAAACCTTACCTTAAAAAAATGGTTTTAAAATCAAATACTCAATTTAAGGATATAGCCCGTCTTACGGGATTGAGTGTTATAGAAATCCAAAATATCAATCCCGGTTTTAAACAAGCGCTCATTCCCCCTGGCAAAGACCTTAAACCTTTATTATTGCCCGTTGATAAAGCTTCTCTTTTAGAAAAAAAATTAGCTGAACTTTATTTACCGATTGCTAAGCCTAAATTGGTTGAAGTCGCTAAAAATACTTCAGGGAATTTAACAACGATAAAACAGTCCTCCCCCCATTTAAAAAATTATATTGTCCAAAAAAATGATAGCTTAAGTCATATTGCAACCCTACATAAAACCACAATTAAAATGATAAAAGACATCAATCAATTAAAAACTGATTTATTAAGGCCGGGTGATGTTTTACAGATCCCAAGAGAAATGGCTAAAATTACTACTGAAAACTCTTCTTTGAATTCATAAATTTCATTAAAAAAGTTTAAGATCTTATTAGTTTATTATTAAATAATTTTAAATTTTTTTATAATGTGCGAAAGCCAGCTGCTTTGATGTTTTTTCGCATCTCAAAACCCTTTGAATTTCAAACATTTATAAACCCATCATTGGTGCACAAAAAAAACTATTGTAAACGTTTTTTTAGATCAATCAGAAAATTACCCGGACTATCTAAGGCAGCGTATTCCATTATTTTATTAGTTAATCCTTCCATTTTACCTTTTTTGTGAAAAGCAAAAAATATTGGTAGGTTTTTGTATTGTTCATATTCTTTCTTTACTTGAAGATCAAGATCAATAGATTTTTCTCTGATACGATAAGGGTTAAAGTTTAAAAAAGATTCGCGAGATTCATAATACAATTTATGTAAATTCCTTTTAGTTCTTATATGTGATTCACGCAGGATTTTTTTCTCGTCCTCATTTACAGGATATACAAAAGCTGCAGAGCTTATACTTTGCAAATTTAGATATATTAAAGAATCATTTTCTTTTAGGGCACTCATAAAGCTGTGGATTGGAGCTTGTAAATTTGATTTTTTAGAGGACAACTCTATGAATATCTCTGTGCCTGTGGCAGCAGGTTTTGAATCTCGAGATTCATATAATTCTTTATTACTGCTTAAATCTAAAACTTGAAGGGAATTATTGTTTTTAATTGCCTGAGCTAATCTTATTGCAGAGGTATCGCCAATATTACTATAAGATAAATACAAGGCTTTAAGCGTATTATTTTTTTCTAATGCTTCTGCTAACTTCCAAACCCCCGCTCCTCCTTCCGCCTGCTTCCAAACAGAATATAATCTATAAACAGTCTCGATCAAGCTATTGGGGAGAACAGATCCTAGCTTTTCATTGTTAGAAAAGTCATAAAATTCATTACGATTTAAGTTTAATACTTGAAGTGTGTTATTAGTAGTTAACATTTAAGCTATGTAACAAAGACCTTTAATACTGATTTCGTTAAACTGAAGACTCATTTTAATAATTGTGGAATTCGTTGAAAGAAATGCTGCTAACACTTTAATGCCATTATCTGAAAAATTATTATGATCTAACTTAATATAATGAATTCTACTATTGGTGGATAATGCTTTTATCAATTTATCAAGTTCAAAATCATTTAACCCCTTTTTGGTACTTGCTTCTCTATTATGATCTGAGGGGTTCTTTATTTCAGAATTCAAATCTAAAAAGGGATCATCATATCGATTGCTAGCAATTAGCTCTAAAAGCTGGTCGGGAATAATTTTAGGCATTTTAGCTTTTCCTGTAATTAAGTGAATTTTTATTTAAATGGAAACTTCTAAATGCTATTTTAAAGTATTTTATCTTACTAATTCAATCTATATCTTGGGTTAAAACAAAACCAGCTAAACTTATGTAAATAAAGAGTGAGTACGCACTAGTGAAGCTACAATTGCTTTCAGAGCAGTGCTGCCAATAAAAACCGAACTCTAAAGACTCTTAGAGACACATAGAGTTAAGATTTTAAAAATGAGACCTATTTTCTTTTAATCATTAGTATTTTAGTAAAAAATGACCATTTCACCTCTTTTTTTTTAATTAATAATGAAATAGGTCAAAATCTTTAAACTATAATTACCAATAAAACTTGGTTTAAGGGGATAAATATTGGTTAAAGGTAATAGCTCAAAAATTAAAGGGTTTTCATTAATTGAATTAATGATAGTAATTGCCATTATTGGAATTTTAGCAGCGGTTGCCATACCCAATTATCAAAATTATGTTAAAAAATCT
>JAQGOH010000007.1 GCA_028293705.1 Francisellaceae bacterium
AACAAATCAATTAAAGGAAGTAAAAATGACAAGGAAAGCTCAATACAAACCCAGCAACTGGTCCGATTATAACCAATCTTTAGTGGCTAGAGGAAATATTAATTTTTGGGTTAATAAAGAAATGATAAATAATTGGTATGCTAAACCAGTAAAATCAAGCAGGGGTGCTACACCAATCTATTCTGATCAGACCATCCACTGTATTCTTATTCTGAAGTTTTTATATCATCTACCCCTTAGAGCAACCCAAGGTTTTGTTACTTCTCTGTTTAAATTAGCCAATATAAAGCTTAAAGTTCCCCATTATTCAACTATTTGCAGAAGATTATCTAAATTGACTCCTTTATTACAAACCCGTTATGCAGCCAATGAAGGGATTGATATTGCTCTTGATAGTACCCGTTTAAAAGTTTACGGAGAGGACGGAGTGCGTAAATTCGTAAAATTATTCATTTTAAGAGCGGTACGCTGGTATCTAGCTTATTCGCTTAGCTACCCTAATATTGAGGAATTGATGTTAGAAAGATGCTTTAAAGTTGATCATCAACCATTAATAGGTGGGTATTACACTACTCGCCAAAACTTTTAAACCAATTTAAAAATAGGAAAGAGAAAGTAGGTAGGAGCTGGAGAATAGATGAAACCTACATAAAAATCAAAGGCGTTGGTCATTATTTATATCGAGCGGTAGACAAGGAAAATAATACGATTGACTTCATGTTATCTAAGAATCGCGATGCAAAATCAACAATGAAATTCTTAAAGAAAGCTATTAAATCCAGTGATAACCCTATAAAGATCAACATTGATACAAGCGGTAATAATAAAGCTGGGATCGATACAATTATTATTAATCTGTCAAAGAAAATTGAAATTCATCAAGTAAAATATTTAAATTATATTATTGAACAAGATCATCGCTTTATCAAGAAGAAAGTTAAACCCATTTTGGGATTTGAATCCTTTAATTCAGCTCTTGCAACACTTGATGGTATCGAATTACATCATATGATTAAAAAGGTCAGATTAATAATCCTAAAAATAAAACCATATTTGAACAATTTTATTCCTTAGCTGCATAAACTCGTCTGGGATAATTACATTTTTAAAATTATTCTTCCATTAAAGAAGTTGCGACAGAACCTATTTATGTATACCCATACCAGATAGATTTTCGGTATTAAACGGGTCTCAAAGACTCCAAGCCATCCCCCATAATAGATGAAATCTCTTTTAAATAATCTTTTTGATTTCTAAAAAAAGCTAAACAACCCTTTTTAAAAGAATCAAATTTTTCATAGAATTTATTGTAAAGCACATTTTTCTTAAATACTTTCCATAAACGCTCAATCATGTTTAACTCGGGAGAATAAGCAGGCAAATAAACTAAATTAATATTATTTTTTTCCGAAAAAGCTCTAACCGCCTTAATATAATGATATTTTTCATTATCTAAAATAATGTGCATTTTTTTGCATAAGGATAAAGAATTAATAATTGATTTAAAAGTGCACTCGTAGATCCTTGGTCAATATTATTTGGAGTGACCCCGTTTTAACGGACAATATTTTATGAACCTCATGCTGCCATTTCAAATTGCATAGGTGATAGATATCCTATACTACTGTGCAACCTTTTTCTATTATAAAAAGTCTCTATATATTCAAAAATACTTTCTCTGGCTTCTTGCCGAGTCGAATAATTACAATGATAGATCAATTCGCTTTTTATTGTTTTGAAAAAACTTTCGGCCACCGGTCGAGTAAACCGAGGGATTTCACCCTTAGTTTCTCACAGAACCGTACGTGAACCTCTCAGCTCATACGGCTCTTATTAATCAATCATTTCATGTCATATTAAACTTCCAATGAGCAAAGAGATGAGGGTTTTGAAGTTGCATTTGTTTCAACCAAATTCTAGCTCGTGATGGTCTTCTGCGAAAATTTTTGTATTTTTGCATAGCCCATTTCATAAGCATGGTATTTAGATAATCAAATACCCCAGAATAAAGTGCTGCCCCATGGAAACGACTATAATAGTTGATCCATCCTTGAATCGCTGAGTTGAAGGTTGCAGCCAAATCCTTTAGTTCCATGGATATTCTACTCTTCAACTTCCATACCTTCTTAATCGTTTGACGAATATTCTTTGCTGCCTTATTGCTAATAGCAGGACAAAAACTGACAAAGAATTCCTTATCTTTCCCTCTAACAAGCCGAGGTCTAAAGGTATAGCCAAGAAAGTCGAATGCTATCGTTTCCCAACTTTCATCACGATTAGAGCCCTTACAGTATACTACTTTAGTCTTCTCTTCACTTAGGGCTAATTTGCATTGCGTAAAGCGATCTTCCAGTTTGCCTTTTATCATTCCTAGTTGTTTCCTACTCCTACAGTGAATGACGATGTCGTCTGCGTATCGTTCAAAGTGAACGCACGGATATTGCATCTTCATCCAATTGTCAAAAGTAAGATGAAGGTAGATATTCGACAATAATGGGCTGATTACTCCACCTTGCGGTGTCCCTATGCTGCGCTTGTGTAATTCGCCGTTCTTGGTTATCACGTCTGCCTTAAGCCACCTCTCAATATAAAGGAGCACCCAACGACAATCTGTAAATTTCCTAACAGCTATCATCATAAGCTTGTGATCAATGGTATCGAAGAAGCTTTTAATGTCCAAATCTAAGACCCAATCATCACGCCAGCATCTGGACCGCGCTCGTGCGATTGCTTGCAAGGCTGATTTATTTGGACGATAACCATAAGAATCTTCATGAAAATGAGGTTCTACGATTGGCTCCAAATACTGTTTAACTACAGCTTGTGCAATCCTATCACTGACCGTAGGGATCCCAAGTTTCCTTGTACCGCCATTTACTTTCGGTATTTCTACTTCAAGTACTGGTGGAGGGAAATAAGTGCCTGAAGCCATGCGATTCCATATCTTGTACAAATTATTCTTGAGATTTTCTTCAAATTTCTGCATATCCCTATTGTCATATCCTGGACCTCCCTTGCTTGCTTTAACTTGCAAGTAGGCTGTCCAGACCATTTGTTTTGAAATAGCAAATGACTTTGCCAATGTCATGGAGTCCTCCCAGTGATGGTTGCTCTATAACATCGGCTGATTAATGTGGTCCCTTCGCTCCATGAGCTTTCACCCACTTCAACACTACTACGAACCACTCCGCCTCTGCATGTTAAAGAATAAAATATTCCTAACAGGCAAGTTCCCAAGTTCCACACGTAAGCCTGAATCGAACTCGCGCTGCTTCCATGCCGGATACCACCCACGCAATAACACAGGTAACCCATGGATTTATCCCAAGCCAACAACGCTGCTTGGTTTTGATATCGTAAGATTGCTTTTCGACACGTCATCTGCAGTTCACTTTCGTTCGCCTTTTCGATCCGTACTTGATGTCTTTAACGACACCTTTTAACATCGACGCTCACTACCTCAATATGTTTCAATCTTGGCAGCTCGATGCAGTTTAGAACCCGCTCCTGTAAAGCTGATCCTGAAGGGCCTTCCTTCACTTATGTGTAGCATTGACTCCCCATTTTTTGAGAAGTCATTCTTGGCACACCATTGTCCCAACAGTTGCCTTTACGGCTCATACTAGTAATAGCCTGATAATGAGTCAATAATTTTTGGAATGGCTGACCTGCATATTGACTGCCTCTATCACTATGAAAAATTAATCCTTTGCCAGGTTTTCTTTTCCAAATCGCTTTTAAGAAAGCATCCTCTACTAAACTAGAGGTCATCCTTGCTTGTAAAGACCAACCTACAATGGCTCTAGAATATAAATCAAGGACAGTAGCTAAGTATAACCAGCCTTCATGAGTCCAAATATAACTGATATCGCCTACCCAATGGGTATTCTGCTCTTTAACCCTAAATTGTCTATTTAATAGATTATCAGCAAGGGGCAAGCTATGAGCAGAGTTAGTTGTCGCTTTAAATTTCTTTTTAACTTTAGAGATTAATCCATTTTGTTTCATTAAATAGGCAATCCTGTTTTTACTGCCTGCTATCCCTTCTTGTTCTAATTGCTTATGTATTTTTCGATAGCCATATCTTTTTTTAGTTTCTAAAAATATTCTAGTTATTTCTGTCAATAAGTGTTGGTTAGCTTTAGCTCTATTACTTATCGGTCGATTTCTCCAGTCGTAATAGCCATTTCTTGAAACACTTAGGACCTCACACATAGCGCCTATCGTAAAGTTATTGCTATTTTCTTGTATAAACTTATATCTCATTTGTACTCCCTCACAAAGAATGTTGCGAACTTTTTTAAGATTTCTTTTTCCTCCCTAAGTTTTGCATTTTCTTTTCTTAAATTTTTAAGTTCTTCAGATGAATTTGCACCTTCTATATTATTTTTAGTCTGTTGGTTAGCCGTTTTATTTCTTAGCCAGGTGCTTAGGGTGCCAGCAGGAATGCCAAGCGCTTTAGCTGCGCTTTTTATGGAGGGCGATTTAAGCGCCAAGCTTATAGCATCTTTCTTAAATTCTTCTGTGTAGTTTCGATTATTTTGTGACATTTTTAAACACCTCGTTAAATAACTTTAATAGTTTAACAAATTAGTGTCCGTCTTTCTGGGGTCACTCCAATTCTCGTAGGTAACACGGTCGTTTCAAATATTTCTGCATTCATCGCACCATGAATATTAAACCGAGAACGCCCAGTATTACTTTTAGTTCTCGATTTTCTCCTTTGCGGATCCAACCATAGCTTGGAAGGCTATTATGCTGCGGATGGACTCCACCCGCGAAAAATACTAATTTGTCTGAGGGTTTATTTTCCATATAATCTAAATAAGACCTTATAAAACTCTCTTTAAGTTGCTCATCTAAACAAACAGGAACTAATTTATGAAGTAAATTTGTCATCCCACTTTGGGAATAACTTATCCCAAACGATGCCTCAACAAAATTACGTATCGAGAAAGTTGTTAAATGAATCTTCTGATCTAGCTCTTGGCAAAGCAGGGAAAATTGTGCTTCATTCAATAGATGTTTGCTTCCTCAATATAAGGTTTTTAGGAGGTTTAAAAATCCGCCTTCCTTATATTTTTTTATATATCCACTCAGGGTATCTTCATCTAACAAGAGTGCTTCAGAGACTTGCTTGACAGTCCAGCCACTACCCAACAATACATAGTTAATTAAAATTTAAATGATCTATTTTAAATGCCTGATCGATGGCTTCTGCTAATGATGAATATTTACTAATCAATTTTCTTATCTTCACTTTTAAATTTGCCCAAAATTTTTCTATGGGGTTTAAATCAGGTAAATAAGGCGGAAGGAAAAGCTGATGGCAGCCTGCTTTTTCTATTAAACGTTTTGTAGATTCAGATTTATGGAAAGTTGCATTATCCATAATAAGAATATATCCAGGACTTAATGCTGGTAATAGAA
>JAQGOH010000031.1 GCA_028293705.1 Francisellaceae bacterium
GCATTAAGGTTTTTAACTTTAATGCGAAAAAGAAGGTATTATACGGAATACATCTTAAAAAGAAAAGTAACCTATACCAATAAATATTTTTAATTCTATCCTCTAAAAAGGTCTGATGGCAATTTACCTTGCATACCGCGCATCATATTAGTAATACCTTTCATACCCTTTAACTTTTTCATCATTTTTTGCATTTGCATGTGTTGTTTTAAAACTTGATTGACCGTTTGTATAGGGTTACCAGAGCCATCTGCGATTCTTTTTTTACGCGAGCCTACTATTTTAGCCGGAAATCGTCTTTCATCTTTAGTCATAGAATCAATAACCGCTATCATTTTAACTAGCATTTGGTCATTGATTTTATCTTTAGCAGCTTGTGGAATAGCGCCCATCCCTGGGAGTTTACCCATCAGTGCCGATAATCCCCCCATATTCATCATCTGCATTAATTGACTTTTAAGGTCATTTAAATCAAAACCTTGTCCTTTATGAAGTTTTTTAGCTAGTTTTTCTGCTTCCTTTTTATCAACGGTTTGTTCAATATTTTCAATTAAGCTTAAAACATCTCCCATTCCTAAAATACGAGAAGCTAACCTATCAGGATAAAAAGCTTCTAAAGCTTCTGTTTTTTCGCCAGTGCCTAAAAATTTAATCGGTTTACCGGTAACCTGTCTAATTGAAAGGGCTGCTCCCCCTCTCGCGTCACCATCAATTTTGCTTAATATGACGCCTGTCAAATCTAGGGAATCATTAAAAGCTTTAGCCGTTTTTACCGCATCTTGTCCGGTCATGCTATCTACTACAAATAATGTTTCGATTGGATTTAAAATGCTATGAAGACCCTTTATTTCTTGCATTAAGGCATCATCAAGATGCAATCTCCCTGCCGTATCAACAATTAAAACATCCATCCCTTTTTGAAGGGCCGCTTGGTAAGCGGTCTTGGCAATATCTGCAGGATTTTGTTCTGCATGACTTTCAAAAAAATTAGCTTTAACGCTATCACTGAGGGTTTTTAATTGCCAAATAGCGGCTGGCCTATAAATATCACAACTGACTAACATCACGGATTTATTGAAATTATTAATGAGGAGGCGAGCTAATTTGGCCGCTGTAGTGGTTTTACCCGAACCTTGTAAACCAGCCATTAATATCACAGCGGGCTTTTGCGATTTTAAATTAAGCGCTTCATTTTTTTCACCCATTAATTGAATGAGTTCTTGGTGCACGAGTTTTATAAAAACCTGATCAGGACTAAATTCTTTATTAACCTCTAAACCAATGGCTTTTTCTTTAACACTGTTTATAAAATGCTCAACTACCGCTAAACCTACGTCGGCATCCAGCAAAGCCATTCTAACTTCTTCTAAACTGGATTGAATATTTTCAGGCGTTAATCGTCCTCGGCCTGTTAAATTACGAAAAGTTTGGCTTAGACGTTCGGATAAACTTTCAAACATGTATTTACCTTTGAGATAGAGTTAAGAATAGCCATTTCGGCTCTCATAAAATTATGAGATAATATCGAATTAAATATCATTTAGAATAGAGTAATGCAACTTCAGTCAATAAGCTTACTAGCTTTAGTTTTATATAGTATTGCCGCCTTTTTTCAAATCATGTATTGGAACGGTCGCCTCATTTTAACAAGACCTTATCGATTATTGTTAGGTTATAGCGCAGTTTGGGTACATGTGTACGGGCTTTATGTATGGATTTTTGCTAGATTTGGGCCTCATTTTTCTCTAAGCAGTACGGCTTCCCTCATTTTATGCTTTATTTCTTTAATTACCCTAATCGGATCTTTTAAAAAAAAATCTTTAGAGATGTTGAGCATTTTTATTTTACCCTTATCAGGTCTTTCGCTTATACCTTCTTTTCTTTTTCATCCCCATATTGATTTTCCCGCAAAATTATATATAGGAAAAATTATTCATATTTTTATTTCGATTATCGCAATTAGTATTTTAGGGTTAGGAGCTTTACAAGCCATACTGGTTGCTATTCAAAATTTCCATTTAAGAAATAAACATAATTCTCGAGTAGTGTCATTATTACCCCCTTTAGAGACTACTGAAAAATTATTATTTCAAATTATTGGAGCGGGTTTTATTTTATTAACTTTAGATTTAGTGCAAGGCCTAATATTTCTTGAAAATTTATTTGTAGTTCCTCGTTTAACTAAAACTTTTTTAAGTATTTTAGCATGGTGTCTTTTTGCCATCCTATTATATGGGCATTATCAGAAAGGCTGGCGAGGTCCTACCGCCATTCGTTGGACAATATTAGGCGTATTTGTTTTAAGTTTTGCCTATTTTGGTAGTACACTGTTAAGAAGTTTTTAACTTTATAAGGTAGCTATGTCATTTAATTCTTCGGTCCCTTTGTTAGGTTTAACGGTTTTAGGGCTGTTTTTACTATGTGTTTTTTTCGCAGCGAGTGAGACGAGTTTAATGTCTTTAAACCGGTACCGGTTAAAGCATTCTGCTAAAACCAATCACTTTGCTAAACGCATTCTTTTATTACTAGCAGCGCCCGAACGATTATTAGGTGCTATTTTAATTGGCAATACATTTGCATTGATGTATTTAGGTTCGATTGGAAATCAAATTGGTAGAGAATTTTTAGGAGAGTGGGCCGACATTGCTCCTGCTTTATTAGGAACTTTTACCTTAATTTTTGCTGAAATCATTCCTAAAACCATTGCAGCACATTACCCTGAAAAAGTAGCTTATCCCTTAAGCTGGATTTTACAAATTGTTTTATGGATATTATATCCTTTAGTGGGATTAACCAGTGTTATTGCCAAAGGTTTTTTAAAGATAATTAAAATCTCAGGCCCCCATCATTTAACGGATTCTCTTAATCGCGAAGAATTAAGAACCGTTTTAAACGAAGCCAGCCATTTAATCCCGCGGCACCATCAAGCCATGTTAATAGGCATTTTAGATTTAGAAAAAATGCGGGTCGATCACATTATGATCCCACGTAATGAAGTTAAAGGCATTAATTTAGCGGATGAAGAAAATAGTCTTTTATCTCAACTTAGTAAAACCCAACATACGCTCTTACCAGTATATCGTAATGATTTACACAATGTTGAAGGCATTTTACATACCCGAGACATAATTGAATTAATATCCAATAATACTTTAACAGAAAAAGCATTATTAGCCGTAATTGATGAACCTTATTTTGTTCCTCAAGGAACCTCCTTACACGTACAATTGAGATATTTCCAACAGAAAAAACGGCGAATGGGTTTAGTAGTCGATGAATATGGCGATGTATTAGGTCTTGTAACCCTTGAAGATATCTTAGAAGAAATTGTGGGGGAATTTACCACCGATGAGGATAGTGATTCTACTCCAGATATTTTTCCACAAGAAGATGGGTCTTTTCTAATTGATGGCAGCATTAGCATTCGAGATTTAAATCGAAGCCAAGGCTTTGAATTACCGATTGAAGGGCCCACAACTCTTAGTGGCCTAATCATTGAGCATTTAGAAGCCATTCCTAATCCGGGTACCTCCTTAAAAATCAGTGATTATGCTATTGAAATTATTGAAGTTAAAGATAATACGGTTAAAATTGCGAGAGTCACACCCTGGACTTCTCCACCTAACGAATTAGAATAGAATATTATGAGCTTAGATACTTATTGGAAAAAAAGAGATTTTTGTAAAACGGCTGAACCTAAAGGCGTAGTTAAAACGGATTCATCTCGAGAATTTATTTTCGTTATTCAAGAACATCATGCCTCCCATCTTCACTATGATTTTCGTTTAGAAATGAACGGTATTTTAAAATCTTGGGCCGTGCCTAAAGGCGTTCCCTCTACCACCAAAGAAAGACATTTAGCTATTCTTACTGAAGACCACCCGATTGAATATGCAGAATTTGAAGGAAGTATTCCTAAAGAAGAATATGGGGGAGGAGAGGTTTATTTATGGGATAAAGGCACTTATAAAAATCTTACCCAGAATAAAGAAGGCAAAGAGCTATCAATGAGTGAAGCCTTTGATTCAGGGCATATCTTTATTGAGTTATTGGGTCAAAAATTACAGAATCAATGTTTTACTTTGCATCGTTTCAAAAAAACTCCTACCTTAAAAACCCAAAAGGAACAATGGCTTTTAATCCGTTCCAATATAAAAAATTAAACGGTTATTTATTTTTTTAATTCTAAATATTTTAAGTCGCGTATCTACACTTATCTTATGATTTGTATTGCACAATCTTCTTAAACCAGGTAAATTGCTTTTCAAATATCAAGATCTACCACTTATGTGTAATTCCTATTTAATTAAAATTTTATATTAATTGCATTAAATACAATTATTTTTTTGGAGCAAGACAATGTTTGAAGAAGAATTACAAAACATCAAAAACAATAAGAAAAAAACTGCAAATTTTGAGAACTTAACTTCTGAACAAATTGAGAACTTATTTGAAGTTTTAAAAGATAACCGTTCTGTGACTTCTATATGTTTGTCAGGCTGTGGCAATATCGTAGCACATAAAGTTGCAGAACTATTATTAATCCCCACAAACGGAGTTAGCGATATTTATTTATCGAATAATAGTATTAATAACTTAGGAGCTTTAGCTTTAATCAATAGCTTAGAAACCAAAACCTCAAAGGCTTTATTCTTACTTCAGCTGTCCAATAATTTATTTGAAGAAGCTTTAAGATTTCGTTTTGAATCTATAGCTGAAAGAAAAGGACTAATTATTTCCTGCTCCTCAAATAGTCCCATTAATACACCTACGCCCAGCCCTATTATTTGCAATGATTTTGAATATAACTATTCCATTTTTAATATTGATGATTTATCATTAAATATTTTTGGTTTAAAACCAAATCTTAATTATAAAAACACCACTAATAATTTTACTCATCATTTTGTTATGTCACCTTTAAAATTAGGAGATGCAGCTTCTAATTCCCCTTATAAAGGAAAAGGGTCCTTAAAAGATTATAAAAGAAAGTTTTCTGAAATAAATGCCCCTATATCCCCCAAGATAGAAACTCATTCTTCTACCCCCAAAAGGGGATGTCATAAAAATCTTTTTGCAAATTTCTAAATATATGATTAATAATGGGTTTTAAAACGAAAAAATTAAAACCCATACTAAGATTTTTAAAACATCCCCAAGCACGTCATAAGAACTTTAGTCTGATATTTCAATACTCTTTATTAAAACTGCTAATTTATTATTGCGTATAAAAAATAACACCGGTAGAATATTCTTTTTCAAAAGAGATTTTTATTTAACCCTAATTTTAAAATAAAACTTGTTTCTAAGAAGGTTTAACTTAATAGTAAACAAAAGGATTTTTTGAGAATGAAATGCCTAAATTATTAAGATTTGTTCCAAAATCCTCTCATATTTTAAGGAATAAGCTTCCAAATCTTGAAAATATTCAAAGCCTTGAAATACAAGAACTTATTGATTCGATGATTTATTCCATTAGACCTGCCCAATTAGCGGCAGCAAAAGCGATATTTACAAGTGCTGCTGGTATGGCTGCAAACCAATGGGGCCTTGATAAAAGAATATTTATTTTCACGCCTGAGGGTAGTGGTGAAGAAAATCGTACTGAAGCTATCATTAATCCCTCTTACGTCCCTATAGCCAATCCCCAAACTCAAAAAATCGAAACAGAAAGTATGATAGAAGGCTGCTTTTCAATACCTTTAACGGCCGGGGAAATTAGACGCTTCACCCATATAAAGGTTAATTACCAAACCCGACAGGGTATTCCAGTTGAAAAAATTTTACAGGGCTGGGATGCGAGGGTTTTTCAGCACGAAACTGATCATTTAGATGGCAAATTATATGATGGTAAATTAGATGGGTTTGATGGTCCAGAATGCTTGATGCGAAAAGGCTTTAAGGATAAATCCGAAATGGAGGTTTGGTATGAACAGATGAGGATTGAACGTCAAAAAATCATAACCTATGGAAATAAATGAACATTATTGGTTAATTTTAATGTGGTTAAAAAAGGCAAGGTAAGTGAAATTTAAACAAAATTATCCGGAATTACATTTCGAATGGAATTCTGCATCTTTAAAAGATTGGAAGGCTATAAAAAAATTATTTATCACGGGTTATATTCATTCTTACAAGGATAAACCGTTTGATGAATTGGCTATTGAACAAGCATTAATAAAAAAATCTCAAAGAATAGTTAATGAAAGTATAAAAAACTTAAAAGATAACACAGACAGCAAACTTATAAGTAAAATATTGAATATTTTAAAGCCTTTTTTCACATATAATTGGGATAAAAATTTTCTACTTAACCTTGACTTCCAAAATTTCACAACTGATATTCAATTAAAAATTTTATACCAGTATAAAGCTTATTTAATAAAATTATTAGCTTTAAAAATGTTTTTTGAGCGTGAATTTAATCATGAAAAAAAATTATTTTATCAAAAAAATCTCCTCAAGAAATATGTTTTTTGATCGCAAGATGGGAAGATGTGCCGGTAGGTTTTTTTTCAACTCAAATAAATCCAAAGACATCCAGAATTTATTTAAGATGGGTAATAGTTTCACCTGCTTTTCATAAATTAAATTTAGGCACCCTTTCTTTAAACCAAATAATGCATTATTATGGTAATAGTCTGGGCATGGAATTATATACACGAAATGCAAATGAATCTGCGCTACGATTTTATTCAAAATACGGTTTTAGCAATGATAAATTACTTGATTTTTTCGATTTTTCCAAAAAAAATGTTTTTTCCCCTGAGGAACTTAAAGTAAAATTAAAAGATATTTTATATAAAAAGGTTTTGTCGTTACCTTCGGAGGATGGAGTAAGTGAACCAAAAGCCTTTACCGGTTTTTATTTTAATACAAACCAATCGAAAAAAAAATGTAGGGATACTGATTTAGTGGGCAATGAAAATAAAGCTTTAACATCCCTAAAAAAATCTAATTCTTCTATTTTTTAAATAGATTTTTTCAAGCAAAAAGATAGATGAGATGAAACATCAACAAAATAGCAGTAATATTTCTTAAACTATA
>JAQGOH010000032.1 GCA_028293705.1 Francisellaceae bacterium
TCATTAAGGCTTAAATTGAGTGATTGAAGACTGGTGTTTTGAGCTAAGGCTTTAGCCCCGACATCCTCAATTCTGTTACTGCTTATGTTGAGTGAATGAAGACTGGTATTTTTGGCTAAGGCTTCAGCCCCTGGCACCCCAATTCCATTAAGGCTTAAATTGAGTGATTGAAGACTGGTGTTTTGTGCTAAGGCTTTGGCCCCTGGCACCCCAATTTCATTAAGGCTTAAATTGAGTGATTGAAGACTGGTGTTTTGAGCTAAGGCTTTAGCCCCGACATCCTCAATTCTGTTACTGCTTATGTTGAGTGAATGAAGACTGGTGTTTTGAGCTAAAGCTTTAGCTCCATCCACCCCAATTCGGTTATGGCTTACATCGAGTGATTGAAGGCTGGTATTTTTGGCTAAGGCTTTAGTCCCATCGTCACCAATTGGGTTCCAAGATATATCAAGATTTTGTATATAATTATTTGTCTTAAGTGCTACGGCAATTTGTTCAGCCTGCTTAGCATTAAGGCCTAAGCTTGATAAATTTAATGTTTTATCAGTGTAAATATTACTGCTTATTAGCCGACATAATTCATCAAAATATTTTTTATTGTTCATAGAATTTAATCCCCAATTAAGTTATGTGTAAATTATGTATTTAATGATAGTGAGTAATATATTCTATAAATAGAGGTAAAAACACTTTTTATGATACCGCTTTTATCTGTGTTAGTATATTTTTTTTACTATGTGAACTTTCCTGATCGAATTTGTGAATAATTTTAAACAATAAAGAAAATTAAATTAAATTTTAAAGCTTAAAAAGGTGGATTGAATTAGCGCTTACAATTTTCTCTTTTCTCAATTAAGGTAACAATCACTTTTTGTTTTTCCTGCAAGAGTTTCAAATCTAAATTAACAAAATGGATTTGATAATAAGAAGGAAGAGTTTTTTACTGAGTAGTTTCATAACATTCCCCCCTCCAATGAATTAATCCTATTTAAGAAAAATTAATATAAATATTTTAGCTTGTTAGGAATAAGCATTATTGAGCAAGTTTCTCAATGTTTGGTTTTAAGAAATTTATTTTTAGAAAATTGAAATTTGAGCTAAATAAAATAATTTTTATCTTAAGCTAATCCGCTTTAACAATTTTAATAACAATAGTTAAATTTAATTACCATTTAAATCCTGGGGGAGTTTTGAGGCATTTTTATATAAATAATAGTGGTTAACTATTTAATTAGTTAATTAACAAATAAAGACCTTTGTAAAATTATTTTAATTAAATTTAGCCAACTTTAGGATTTCTAAAAAAAATGCAGTATTATTAAATAAAGAGAAGTAAATTTTTTCTTAAAGGAGATAAGGGTGACCACTGATTTATCCATACTGGCTTTAATAAGCCAAGCTACCTTACTAGTTAAACTCATCATGTTGCTCTTACTAGTAGCCTCTATAGTTTCTTGGACCTTTATTTTTCAAAGAGCGTTTTCTTTGAAAAAAGCAGATAACAGCGTAGATGAATTTGAACAAACTTTCTGGTCAGGTATTGAACTTGGTAAATTATATACGCGCTTATCCGCTCAAAGAGATTCTTTATTGGGTTTAGAAAATGTATTTGTTTTGGGTTTCAAAGAGTTTGTGCGATTACATAAGGCCAATCCTTCCCATCCAGATGCCATTGTATCGGGAGTTGAAAGAATCTTAAAAATCGCGGTACATAAAGAAACCGAACAATTAGAAACCAATATTTCCTTCTTAGCTACAGTGGGCTCAGTGAGTCCTTATATCGGTTTATTCGGGACGGTATGGGGCATTATGAATTCTTTAAGAGCCTTAGGATCGGTACAACAAGCAACTTTAGCACAAGTGGCGCCTGGAATTTCTGAAGCCTTGGTTGCCACAGCAATCGGTTTATTTGCCGCTATTCCGGCTGTTATAGCGTATAACCGTTTTACCAATCATGTGCAGAAATTAGGTAATCGTTATGCTATTTTTGCTGAAGAATTTATGAGTATTTTGCATCGTCAGGCATATAATAAGGTATCTACTAGTCAATTATCTGAAACTACAGAGCATAATTTATGAGCATTTTAAGTGGTCGCACTAAAAAGCGCAGTATGGCAGAAATTAATATCGTACCTTATGTTGATGTCATGTTGGTTTTATTGGTTATATTTATGATAACAGCCCCTCTTTTAATGCAAGGCGTGCAGGTCGAATTACCCAGTGCCCAATCTGAGCCTTTAAAAGCTGATAATAAACCACCCTTAATCGTATCGGTGAATGAGCAGGGTAAACTGTTTTTAAATACAACTGATAAACCCACTGTATCATTAGAACCTGATCAATTATTAGCCCAGATAAAAGCGGAATTAAAGCTTGATCCGAATCGAGTGGTTTTAATCAAAGGCGATACACGGGCCGATTATGGCAAGATTATGCATGCAATGGTTTTATTAAAACAAGCAGGAATTAATAAACTCGGTTTAATGACCCAACCTAAAGAGAGCCAAACTCCTTCGTGAAAGTGCGATTAGATAAATATAGGCAGAAATTAAGTTTTGCAATATCCCTTATATTGCACGGAGGTCTTTTAGCTTTTTTATTATATGGGGTTGATCACCATATAAAAATGGTTATTAGTGATAATTCAAGTCCCACCGATGTGGTCCAAGCTGTCATGTTAGATGAAGCTTTAGTCAATAAGGAAGTGGAACGATTAGAAACGATTGAAAAAAAATATAAAATTGATACTTTAGAGCAGCAGCAAACCTTACAACATTTAAAACAAGAACAAGAACAAACCCAAATTAAATTACAAAAAATGAAGGCTAATTTAGAAAAAACTAAACTGGAAGAAAGTAACCAATTAGCAGAATTAAAAATACAACAAGAATTAGAACGTAAGCGTTTAAATGTTTTGGATGAACAAAGACAAGAAGAGCAAGATAGGTTACAAAGAGTCAAACAAGAAAGAGAGGCAGAACAAAAAAAGCTACTGCAAGCCCAAGAAGCTCGAAAAAAAATGGAAGAAAAAAAACTTAAAGAAAAACGAGCCGGTATTGAAATAAAACGTTTAGAGGCTAAACGGCTTGCCGATATTAAAGCCGCCCAGCAAAGAATATTGTTACAGCAAGCGGTTGGGAATGCGAAAGAAACATTAAAAAATGTATTCGATAGTCATTGGATTAAACCTCCTAATAGTGATAATTTAATGGTAGAACTTGAAATTATGATTCAACCGGACGGAAAGGTATTAGAAGTTAAAATCTCAAAACCCAGTGGCAATAAAGTTTTTGATGAAAGCGCAATTAAGGCAGTTTGGAAGGCCTCCCCCTTGACGATGCCTAGCGATATTATCATCTTAAAACATTTAGAAAAAGTAACCTTAGGATTTAAAAATGTATAAAAAAAGTTTAAAGATATTAATTGCCTTAATCCTTATTATTAGCCCTATCTGTCATGCAGCTATTTATATTGAAGTAACAGGAGGACAAACGGGAGGTATTCCGGTTGCCATATTACCCTTTACCTTTTCTGGTGAGGCACAAGGGGCACAAAACAGTTTAGAAAGTATCAACGATATTATTCAGAAAGATTTAAAAAATAGTGGTCAATTTAAACCGCTTGCCAACAATATGCTTAAAGATTTACCTAAAAAAGCAAGTGATATTAATTTTCAGTATTGGCAATCGCAACAAGCTGAATATTTGGTTTTAGGCAGTATTATTAAAACGGGATCTAATCTTTATAAAGTTTCTTTTGAATTATTTGATGTGGTAAAAAATAAATCACATGGTTTAACTTCCCCTATTCAGATTATGCATTTTGATAATATTACCGGCAATCATTTTAGGGCGTTAGCTCATCATATCAGTGATTTATTGTTTGAGAAAATATTAGGAGTTAAAGGGATTTTCTCAACTCGAATAGCCTATGTCTCGGTTGAAGATGGCCCCAGACATGCAAATTATATTTTAGAAGTGGCTGATCATGATGGGTATAATCCTAAGAGCTTACAAAAATCAGCTTACCCTTTAATGTCCCCTTCTTGGTCTCCGGATGGCAAAAAAATTGCTTTTGTTTCTTTTGATAAAAATAGAGCGTCAATTAATATCGTAGATGTAGCTTCCGGGAAATCCGAACGCATCACGCAATTTCCAGGTATTAATGGGGCCCCTAGCTGGTCACCAGATGGCCGTTCCTTAGCATTGGTTTTATCAAAAGACGGTAGCCCTAAAATCTATACGATTGATTTACAAACTCGGCAACTGCGAAAAATTACTGAAGGAAATACTATAGATACTGAGCCTCGGTTTACACCCGATGGGCAATCGATAATTTTTACCTCTAATCGGGGCGGTAAAGCGCAAGTTTATAAAGCCAGTGTAACCAATGGTCGGGTTGAGCGTTTAACCTTCAAAGGGGTCTATAATGCCCGCCCTAGCTTAACGCCCGATGGAAAAAAATTAATAGTGATGCATCGTGCAGAAGAAGGGGGTTCCTTTAGTATTGCGGTACAAAATATACTCACTGGTGAGATGCAAATTTTAACTAATGCTAGTTTAGATGAATCCCCGAGTTTAGCTCCAAATGGGATGATGGTTATTTATGGTTCTCAAGATGGTGTTTTGGGGGCGGTATCTCTTGATGGACGAGTAAGATTACGTTTGCCTGCTCGAGCTGGAAATGTACAAGAGCCAGCCTGGTCACCGTATTTAGTAAACTAAAGTTTGTTTTTATAACTGGGAGTGTAACATGGTGTTTAAGAATTTTTTTAAGATAATGCTGCTTGGCATGGCTTCGGTGTCTTTAATGGCTTGTGGCGCCAAAGGAAAAATGGGTCGGGATTCAGTGGTTGGGGGAGTTGGTGATCCGGTTCAATTTTACGGTCAGGAAGTTTCTCCCGAGCAAGAACGCGAATTAATAGACCAAAAAACCTATCAATTTGCCTATGATCGCTTTGATGTACAAGAATCTGATTTATTATCAGTTTATGCACATGCCAAAAAGTTAATGACCCATCCTAAAGCCCGTATGCGTATAGAAGGCCACACCGATGAACGCGGTAGCCGTGAATATAATGTGGCTTTAGGTGAGCG
The DNA here is from genome assembly GCA_028293705.1 of Francisellaceae bacterium. GTDB lineage: Bacteria > Pseudomonadota > Gammaproteobacteria > UBA6186 > Azoamicaceae > JAQGOH01. The sequence goes on from JAQGOH010000032.1 coordinate 5,097, forward strand.
ACGCGCTAAGTCCTTGGCAAATATCATGATGTTAAAAGGCGTTAACCAAGATCAAATTAGTATCGTAAGTTTTGGTAAAGAAAGACCAAAATCGCGTGGTCATAATGAATCAGCTTGGTCAGAAAATCGTCGTGCTGAAGTAGTTTACGAGTCAGAATAAGGAAATGGATTAATAATGAAATTGATAATCAATCGTCTCATTATTACGGGGGCTTTATTATTAAGCCCCTTTTCGGCTTTTTCAGCCCCCACTTTAAAAGCATTGGATGAAAGAATTACTCAACTTGAGAATTCGTTTAAGAATGCCAATAAAATTGATTTAATTAATAAAGTTGAATCGCTTGAACAAGAGTTAAAAGAAATCAGAGGGCTAATAGAAACCCAGGAACATGACTTTAAAAATTTATATAAAAAGCAACAAGAATGCCCTTCAAATGCTAGTAAAAATCCTAAGGCAAGTCCCTCAACTCCCCATCCAGGTAGTCAGGAAGCCCCTTTAACTCAGGCCCCCACGAATGAGGATATGTCATCATCCAATATAGATAAAATTATAGATGAATCTCAGCATTATCAAAATGCTTATGGCTTAGTTAAAACTAAAAATTTTGATAAAGCGATTCAATCATTCCAAGATTTTTTAACAGTTCATCCTCAAGGTATGTATGCTGCGAATGCACACTATTGGTTGGGTGAAATTTACATGGTAAATTGGCAAAATAATAAAGACAAAACCGAGTGGCTGGACAAAGCTTTTCAAGAATTTTTTATCATTTCTAAAGACTTTAAAGGCAACGGAAAAGAAAAAGATGCTTTGTTAAAAATGGGCTTAATTGAAATAGAAAAGGGTAATTTATTAAAAGCACAGGAATACTTAATGGATGTTAAAACTCGGTTTAAGGGGAGCTCTAGTGCTTCTATTGCTGAGTCTAAGTTGAAAAACTTACATTAAGCTTGGGCTCTATATTATTTTATTAAATAAATAAAATAAGGTTGACGCTTTTTTTCAATTAGGTATAATGTCAATCCATGTGGGCCGTTAGCTCAGTCGGTAGAGCAGCGGACTTTTAATCCGTTGGTCGAAAGTTCAAATCTTTCACGGCCCACCATTCCTTGTATGTATTCCTAAATTTTTTTCATTTTGTGTCGATAAATAATAAAATCACTTACGTGGCTTGAAAATGGAAAAAAAACCTTCTTTTTATACTGATTTATTAAAAAAAGCAGATCTGGAACACCCAGATAAGTATAAGCTTATCTATTTTTTAGAGAAATTATGTTTATTAATGCCTAGAACTGTGGTGGAATATCTGGTCCATTTTTCATTTCCCCTAAGCTGTTCTTATATAGGTCAACTATATATTAAAGGTCAATTAACTAGACTTTATGCTTTTATATTTAAACTCTTACTTAATAAAAAATTTCAGCAAAAACAGCCCCTTAATTGGTGGCGTTTAATGCGGTTAGCGATAATATTAACTCAGCAGCAGCAAATTCAAACCGGTGTTAAAAACATTCATCTGGAAAATAAATTAATTGATTTAAGTTTAGCTAATAAAATTAATAGAATCGGCTATGATGTAGCGTACGTGTTTTTAAGTTATTCACTTTGGGCATTTGAACAAGGGAATCTACCGGAGGCCATTTTATTTATTCAAGAGTCTATAGCCTCCGATAATACGTGGGGATATCCTGAATATCTATT
>JAQGOH010000107.1 GCA_028293705.1 Francisellaceae bacterium
AGAAGAATGAGCAAAGACTATGAATATTTAACTCATACCAGTGAAGCTTTTTTATATGCAAGCATGTCGAGGATAATGTTAAAAAGGATTGAAAAATGCTTAATTTGAATTTCAAGACACCCTCTAATAAAAGCTCTCGTTGTTTTTGTTCTGTTAACATTTTTTTAACCCCTCATATTATGGATAACTTATCTTGTTGCTATGTAATTCTATCGGCTAACCTAATGGGAATCTTAAGAAAAAAACTCATTAAATGCCACTTTTACTAAAAAAGATATTTAGTTATAATAAGTTTTCCTTCTTCTTTTTACCTATATCTAAATATGCCAGAATTACCCGAAGTAGAAACCACTTGCCGTGCAATAAGGAAATTTATAGTAGGTGCACGCATTGACAAAATAATCATTAGACAAGCCAAATTACGCTGGCCTATCCCTTTAAATCTTCATTTATTATTAAAAAATCAAAAAATTATTAAAATCGAGCGGCGAGCCAAATATATTTTAATTCAAACAGAAAATGGGGCTTTGATAATTCATTTAGGTATGTCGGGAAGACTTAGTATTTATCCAATTAACCAACCCCTATTAAAACACGATCATGTCGATTTTATTTTAAATAATAATACTATTTTACGGTACAATGATCCCCGACGTTTTGGTTTAATACTTTGGACGGCAAAGCCCCTTCTTAATCATCCCTTACTCAGTAAGTTAGGCTTTGAGCCCTTTGATAAAAAGCTTTCAGCCCACATACTATTCAATATAGCTTCTAAAAAGAAAATCCCCATAAAACAATTTATTATGGATCCTAAAATAATAGTTGGTGTTGGTAATATTTACGCTACTGAATCTTTATTTTATGCAAAGATTTTACCTTTAAGACCTGCAAACAGTTTAAGTTTAGAAGAATTTGAAACTTTGCTATTTCACATAAAAAAAATTTTTAAATCGGCGATTAAAAAAGGGGGCACTACTTTAAAAGACTTTATTGCACCCGATGGAAAGTTGGGATATTTTGTTAATGAATTATTAGTATATGGCCGCGCTAATCAAAATTGTAAGAATTGTGGCACAATACTTAAGTTAATTACCATACAACAAAGAAGTACTGTTTACTGTGATGTTTGCCAACAATAAGCTTATCGCCGAGTTTTATCACTTAACTCTTTAAGATGCCTTTCTAATTTTTCTATATAGCCTTCTTGTTCAAGCGTCTCGGTTCTGATATCACGAATTTTATCTGCAATCGCTACAAAGGTTTCAGCATCATTCATTTTAACATTCGGTATAAACACCACTTCCATCTGGGAGGGGTCAAGTGAGCATTCGATTGCCCATAGATTATCGCGTACGCTTTGCACAACTGGGTCATCCCCTGCTTTAAATAAATGATTTAATGCTGCATTCTTATCATTTCGTTTTATTAAAATATTTGCAGCTTCAAAATGGCTTAAATGATCTCCATCTGGAATACGAGCTAAAACTCGAATTGCATCATTCGGTAAACTAGCTTCAAAACAAGCTTTAGCTAACAATATAAAAGCATTACGCGCACCTTGCTTGTACCAATAGTGAACTCGAGTCATTGCAGCATCAACACTAACCTTCAAGTTAACTTCTATATCCTTTAAAATTTCTTTTTGTTCATGGATCCCAAAAAAATGTTTTATTTTAGGAATAATTTCTCCTACATAGGCCTCAAACTTATGTAATTCAAAAAGAAATCTAATCAATACATTTTTTTCAGTTTTACCATTTAGAGTTAATGTACAATGATTACCCATATCCGTCATAAAAACTGCATGATTTTGCGAAAAACCAAATTCAGAATGAAATTCAAAATGCTCATACAACTTATTATAAAAATTATCCGTTAATGTTAAGGCGATATGTAAATAATGATCGTATTTTTGGGCATTTAATTCAGAAATTTTTTTCAAAGCAGTCGCTTTATTTTCAAAGCAAACCGATTCAGAATTTTGAGTTTTAATATTCCAGACCATATTTTTTTTCCATATAAAATCATAAACCAATACTTTAATTATTTGGGCGAATTTCCATGTTTTTTATCAGGTGATTTGTTTTCAAATTGAGCGATTTGCTTTTCCAATTTTTCAATAGTTTTTAGATAAAGATCTCTTTTACGTATTTCCTGCTGAACAAGGTTTTTTCCAATTTGAGTTACCAGTTCAGGCCTTGTAATATCAGTTATCCCAGATTTTTTGATTTCCTTTTTTAGTTTTTGAGCATTTTCTGCCAAAATAGCTGCTCTATTTTGCTCTTTTTCACTTGTCATAAGGCTGGCCATTGATTCAATAAAAGTATGCAAAATGGCTTCTTTTAGAACGGGATCTCGTGAGACTTTACTATCTTTATAAGCATTAAGACATTTTTCTATAGCCATTTGTTCAAAGGATTTATCTTCCAGTTTAGGCATTTTTAGTTAACTCCTCTTCTCTAATTTTATTGGCAGCACTTAAACATAGCTCAGCAGCTTTAATTTGTTCTAATGAATCCTTGGTATTAATCGCATTAATTGCTTCTTTTGCCTCATTATAATATTTTTTTTCTATACAAAAACTTGCTAAAGCATAATAGACATCTTTATAACCTAAATTTTCATAAAGACTGGCAAATTTTAAAGCAGCATCAATTCCTGAATTTTGCAACTTTTCTGAAATTTGTTTGTGTATTTCTTTAATATTGTAATATCGAAGATGCCTTTTGATACTCGGTATGATTTTATTAATTGATTGATCAAATTGAGAAAGAAAAGCAATAAATCTTAACAGTACATCACGGGCTTTTTTCTCATTCACGGTTAAAGAACACTGAAAAGTAGATGCACTTAAGATCGCACCATGCTTATTTTCCATTCCAAATTCCTGATGTTCTTTAATAACACTTTCCAGTTTTTCAAAGGCTGGAGGCGTTAAAGAAGCTGTAACATTTAACATCGTATTTTCTCTGATAGCTACTAAATAATCAATGCTTCTATTTATTAAGGTAAAATTTGTAAATAATAAACGCGTCTTTGATTTTAATTCTTCATGCCAACCACCAGCATTTATCATATTAAACTCCTTCAATCTTTTAAATAAATTTTTTGACCTAAGATTAATATCTACTTTTACTTTATAATAATATTTATTTTATATATTAATCATAGCAGAATGATTTTTTTTCATGAGGGTTATAAGCAATAAAAAAAAGATAAATAATTTAACAGTGATTATGCACCTATATTTTAGAATTTTTAGTTTGATAATTTAAGCCGTGCTCTTTTCTTAATACTTTGCTGAACCAGACATTTCTACTTTGCCGCTACAAATACTTGGTGGGTGGAAACTATTTTAAAAAAAATTTGTCTATAATAATGAATATAATGTGGAGGAACATCATGACTACCAATAATCCGGATAACGGGAAACCAGAAGAAGCTAAAATTATAGCTTCAGGAACGGTGGAGAAAATTAACCCCACTCTTCCTCCCGAAGATGATAAAAATACTTCTAAGCCTCCTAAATTACAGGATTCTGAAAATGCTGCTGTCAATAAATTACAGTCAATGTTTAAAAGTGAAAAATATCAGACTTGGCTTGCTTCTGCAGAAAAATTTGATTCTGCTTTAGTTTCGCACGGGGTTATAAAAGATATGGAACCTACTAGATCTCAGACTCAATATTTCAACATGTCTAAAGAGCAAAAAGAGGATGAATCACGTGAGAACGCGGAACGTTTACAAAATGCTAAATATAATAAAATACTGGAAATTGAGAATGCTAAACTTTATAAATCCCTGGAAATTAGTATAAACAACTGTGAAATAGACCTAAGTAATGAAATAAATTCTTCTAAATATGCTTTTAACATTGAACATTTAAAAAAATCAGTAGAAAAACATAATTTAAATTATCCAAACGAAGGAGTATTATTTGGAACAGCTCCTTTGAATAATAAATATTCATTAAGTAGGTCCTCTTCTATAAATTTGGCAAAAATAGCAGCAGAAACTGTTAATATATTTCCGAATGCGAAATTTAACTTGACTATAAAAGATGAAGAAGAAATGAAAACATTTCTTAAAATTTATCTTGACGGTTTTTTAGCAAAACCTCCTCAAGACTCCGAATCAATTAAAAAAGCTTTGGCTCACATTTCAACCTTAACTATGTTTGGGCAAAAATTAGATGATAATATTTTAAATACTTATAAGGAAGAAGCTTCTAAGAATGCTTTAATAAAAATTCAAGGACCACAAGCTAATCAAGCCAAGCAAAATCAACCAAATGATGCTCATGTCCCTACTTCCATCTCCCCCCCTAATGTTCCCACCACTGACAAATATGAAAACAATAACCCTCGGAAAAGACCTTAATCTAATTTTTGCTTAAATTAATTATAATATTTTAATATGGAAGATGCTTTTTGATACCCAGTATGATTTGTTAATTGAATAATCAAAACGGACGTTTTTCTCATACACGGTTAAAGGCCACTGAATAGTAGATGTGCTTAAGATAGCACCATACTTATTTTCCATCCCAAATTCTTGATGGCCTTTGATAAGAGTTTCAAGCTTTTCAAAAGCTGGAGGCGTTAAAGAAGCTGTAACATTCAACATCATATTTTCTCTGTTGGCTACTAAATAATCGATGCTTCTATTTATTAAGGTAAAATTTGTAAATAATAAACGCGTCTTTGATTTTAATTTTTCATGCCAACCACCAGCATATATCATATTGAACCCCTTCAATCTCTTAAATGAATATTTATTAATTTTGACCTAGCAACAATGATTAATATTAATCTTATTTTTACCTCATTTATTTATGATAGCAGATAGTGTATTTTTTTATGACCCCATAAAATTCCGAGGATATACCCACAGTTAGAAATTTTTTGCAATCAAATAATTAAAGTTTCATTTTGAATTTCCGATAGATAATTATATTCTTTTTAAATAGAGACTTAAAAAATGCCTACAAATGAACCTAACCTAAATAATGACGAGGATATTAATAAAAAAATTAATGAATTTGCAGATCAAAAATTTAAAGAATTAGATAAAAAACTTGATATAAGTCCTCAAAATTCTCCTTCTTCAAACGAAGATCAGAATAAAGATACCTCAATCGATGATCAGAAAAATAATTTAATAAAAGCGAATGAAATAATAACAGAATTAAAGCTTATTGAAACTAAACTAGATGAAACTCATAAAATTAGTTTTAATGCGATAAAAAAGAATTATGAGGATGCCTGTAATGAATATAGAAATAAAAAAAACAAGCCATTGGAATCAGATGGAATCAATGGCAAATTCGTGGAAATAAAAACACAAATTGATAAACTTACCTCTGATTCGTTAGAAACCCAACTCCCGGATTTAATAAAACAAATAAAAGATAATCAACGAAATCTAACCGAACTATCTTTAGAATTTAAGCACACTGAGGAAAACAAAAATAAATTAATTGAATCCCAAAAAATATTGGACGAGTATTTAAACATATTAAATAGCAAGAATATATCTAATAAAATTTTTAATCTTATAAATCCCAGTTCTCAACTAAATTTAAATTTTGATATAAATTCAGGCACTTCGGATTCTGATTTTAATTTTGAACGGTTAAAAAAAGTAGTAGAAAGACATAATGGTGATTTTCCATTAGAAACCGTACTGTTTGAATCTTATCCTAACGATAATAAATGTTCATTAAGTAGCTCATCCCCTATCGGTTTAGCAAAAATGGCTGCAGAAGCAGTTAATATCTTCCCGAATGCCAAAATTAATTTAAATGTAAAAGATGATAGTGAAGCAAAATTATTTTTAAATACCTATTTAACAACTATTCTAGTGAAAAATCAAAATTTAAACCCTAAAGAACTAGAGGAAAAAATAAAACAAGCTTTAGATAATATAAAGACCCTTAAAATCAATAACATTGAAACACTTGATTTAGATTTAAAAGCAATAAAAGATGATGCATTAAAAAAAATATCCCATAAATTTGTGGCTTCCTCAGAAAATGCTGCTGACTCAGAAATACCAGTAGCACCCTCATTAGCACCCTCAGCCGAAGTAAAACGAAAAGGGCCTATTACATCTGAAAATTTTAAAAAAGACATTATAAATAAAGTGTTGAAGAGGGACAATGAACCGAAAGTTGATGAATTTAAAAAAAATATAGAAGCTATTGAAAAAAATAGGGAAAATCACCTTAATTTTAATTACCTTCAAGAAATACTAGAAAAGAAAAATAAAGAATTGAAAAATCAACCTCCCCCTATGCTATCTCAAATACAAAAATTGGCTAGAGAAGGTAAGACCCCTTCAGATGAATTGAATGCTGAAATCGAAGTACTAAAAAATAGTCAAAACAAAATATCTAAGGAAATAGACGAATATGACGAAAATAAAAAAAAAAAAAACCCACTCAAAATTGAAGTGCGATTTATTCAGAGGGTTACATATTTAAGCTTGGTAACAGACTTATAATTTTGTCCTGTAAAAAGAATTCAGATATATTAGACTTCTTTCGAAACCTTCTTTTTTGTGTAACACTGAATAATTTTAAATTTAAGGAAGTAATTGATGAAATGGGAACATATAAAAGGATTACAACCGGAAGCCTTTCGACGACTAACGGGAGT
>JAQGOH010000094.1 GCA_028293705.1 Francisellaceae bacterium
TAAAGAATTATTAAAAGATTTAGGACTCATTCCCTTTGATCCGTTTAAACCCATTATTGATAAAGTATTGCCGGGTGGGGCTGCTAGCCAGGCAGGTCTTAAACCTAATGATGAGATAATAACGATCAATAAGCAGTGGGTAAGTAATCGAACCCAAGTGATTGAGATAATCCAAAATCAATTTCAGCGAAAGATGAAGTTTGAAGTTAAACGCAATGGGAAATTATTAACTATAGAAGTTAATCCGCATGTAAAGACACAAGGTAATAAAGATATTGGTTTTATTGGAGTCGAGTTTCAACAAAAAAAATGGCCTGAAGCATTAAGTGAAATTCAAAAACTTTCACCAGTCAAGGCTTTACAAAAAGGATTTAAACAAACTGTAAAATATAGTTTATTAACTTTGGGCCTCATGAAAAAAATGATTTTAGGGCAGGTATCCTTAAAATACATAGGTGGTCCTATATCCATTGCAGAACAAGCAGGACATTCGGTGCATGGGGGCTTGACTCATTTTCTTTCATTTTTAGCTCTAGTCAGTATAAGTCTTGGGGTATTAAATCTTATGCCTATCCCCGTATTAGATGGGGGCCAATTATTATTTGGTTTAATCGAATTTGTGCAAAACAAACCCCTGGGGCCCAAAATGCAACAAATTTTAACTTGGATCGGGGTCTTTTTTTTAGTTTGTTTTATGACTGTAGCTTTGTATAATGATTATAAAGCATGGTGATTTTTTTAATTAAAAATTAGAGGAAACGATTTTCCAGCTGTGATAAGATGTCGCGGAGTCAAATAAAAAGGTTGTGTCATGAAAAATAAAGTATTTTTATTATTAATAGTTGGCTTTCTTTCTAGCATGGGGGTTTTGGCTAATGAAAATATTATTCACAAAATCCAAATCGATGGTCTACAACGTATAACAAAAGATGCTGTATTGGCGGTTTTACCTCTTAAAGAAGGGCAGGAATTTAATACTCAAAAATCCAATGAAGCGCTTCATGCACTCTTTGATACTCATTTTTTTAAAGATATTAATATTTCTTTAAAAAATCATATTTTATTGATCAAAATAATTGAACGCCCTACCATCAGTCATTTGAAGATAACCGGCGTTAAAGATAAAGATAAAATAATAAAATTACTTAAAGAAAATGAAATAGCAGAAGGTCGAATCTTTAATCAATCCCTTTTAGTCCAAATGAATAAAAAACTTGAGCATTATTACTTAGGCAAAGGTCAATATGGTGTAAGAGTTAATTCATCATTTGAAAATGAAAGTGATAACCGAGTTAAAGTGCATTTTGATATTTATGAGGGTGATACTGCCAAAATAAAAAAAATTACTATCCAAAGCACTAAACCTTTAAGTTTTAAAGAGAGTACTTTGCTTAAAGAGCTTCATTCTTCTCCCTCCAGTTTATTATCTTATTTCACTCATTCTGATCAATATGTTAAAGAAAAATTAGCCGCAGATCTTGAAATCTTACGTTCATTTTATATGGACAAAGGTTATATTAATTTTCAAATTGATTCGAGTCTGGTTTCTTTAAGTTCTAATAAAAAACATATTTATATCACTATCAATATTACTGAAAATGGTATTTATAAAATTGGTAATGTTAAAGTTAGTGGAGAATATAAGGTTCCGGAGGAATCGTTATTGGCCTTATTAAACCCTTTATCCAAAGGTTCTATATTCTCTAGAAAAACGCTTATTGAAGTTAAAGAACAATTAGAAGATAGGTTAGGGAATGAAGGCTATAGTTTAGCTGAAGCCCGTCCTGATACCCATATTGATGAAACCAATAAGCTTGTTGATATTGATTTTCATATTATTCCTGCTAAACGGGTTTATGTGCACAATATTTATATCGAAGGTAATAGTACTACTCAGGATGAAGTCATACGACGAGAATTACCTCAAATGGAAAGTACCTGGGTGTCGACTGCTTTAATTAAAGAAGGTAAACAAAATTTATTAAGAAGGGGTTTTGCAAGCCAAGTAGAAGTAGAAACTAAACCTCTACCTGATAAACCAGACCAAATCGATGTGATATATAAAATTGAAGAAGCAAAAATTAGAGAATTTTCAGCCAGTATTGGTTATTCAGCAAGCGAAAAATTTATGTTTCGTTTAGGGCTTACGCAAAGAAATTTCTTAGGCACTGGTAAAGACATTGACTTTGTTTTTGATAACAGTAAGGCCTTCACTACTTATACCCTAGGTTATGTTGATCCTTTCTTCACGCTTGATGGCATAGGTTTAGGGGCACGCGCTTACTATAATAAAACAGATCTGGGTAAAGCTACTCATGTTACCGATTATACGACGGATTCTTTAGGGCTTAGTGTAAATTGGGTATTGCCTATTGCAAAATATGAATCTATATCTTTAGGCCTAGGTTTTGATAATACCCATCTAAAATCAGATTTTGGGGCGGGAAGCCCTCAGGAAATTAAAAATTTTATCAATTTGCATGGTAAAAAATATATTGAATATTCTACTACCATTGGGTGGGATCATGACACTTTAGACAGGCCCTTAATGCCAGAATCTGGGGCTTCTCAGTCTTTGAAACTGATGGTGAGCTTACCGGGTTCTAAATTACATTATTATCGTGTAACTTTTGATAATTCGCTTTATTATCCTCTACCTATGAATAAGGATTATATTCTGAATTTAAATGGTAATCTTGGATATGGAAACGGTTATGGAAATACAAAAGGTTTACCCTTCTTTAAAAATTTTATGGCCGGTGGTCTAGGAAGTGTACGAGGTTACCGAGAAAATTCATTAGGTCCGAAAGATTCTTTAGGTAATTCATTTGGTGGCAATGCATTGATTACAGCCTCTGCCGCTATAATATTTCCTAATCCTGTGTTTCCAGAGGCTAAAAATCTAAGAACTTCTGCTTTTATTGATGTCGGCCAAGTATTTGATACTCGTTACAAAGTTAATACTATTCAAGGTAATGCTAACCACCGTAATCAAAAGGGGCTTAGATATTCTGCAGGCTTATCACTGCAATGGCAAACGCCTTTAGGCGCGCCTTTAGTATTAAGTGTTGGTATGCCTTTAAATCTACATAAAAACGATAATAAGAAAGTTATAGGTATTTCATTTGGTACTCAAATGTAAAATTTTTTTGACTTTTTAAGTAATATATAAGGAGCACTGTAATATGAAAATTTTTAATAAAATATTGGTAGGATTAACCGCAGCATTAATGGCTTTTACCTTGCAAGCCGCTGTTAATATAGGGGTATTAGATATTGAAGAAATCTTGACCAAATCCCCTCAAGCTGAAAGGGCATCTAAAACTTTAGAAAAAGAATTTACAGGAAGAAAAGAAAAACTAGTTAGTAAACATGAAGCCTGGCAGGAAAAACAAAAGAAAATCACCCGAGATAAAGATATTTTAAGTAAGGCAGATAAGGAAAAAGCTGAGAAAGAAATCGCTAAATTGCAAACGGAATTAAGAGACTTAGAAGAAGAATTTAGGAATGATTATAATACTCGCAATCGAGAAGAAATTGAAAATTTATCTAAAATAGTTAAAGAAGTTGTCAACAATGTAGCAAAAGATGAAAAAATTGACGCAGTTTTTTCTTCTCAAACGGCTATTTATGTTGGACCTAATGCGGATGTTACTCAAAAGGTAATGGCTGCGTTAAAAAAATTACCTGAACCCTCAGTAAATACTCCTGAAAATAAAGAAAAAGATAAAAAATAATAAAATTGCAAAGGAATGAGTGGGAATGCAGCCTAAAATAGTAAAGACCCTTCAAGAAATAACGGATTATTTAGGAGGTCGATTAGTAGGTGATCCACAGGAAGTTATTAATGGTATTGCTTCCTTAGCCAAGGCGAAAAAGGGGCAATTATCATTTTTAACCAATCCGCAATATAAAAGCGATTTAAATAAGACTCAAGCCTCTGTGGTATTAATCCAAGAAAGTGACCTAAATGATTGCCCTGTAAATGCGATTATTACCGATAATCCTTATATGAGTTTAGCAAAAGTTGCTTGTTTATTTCAGGCAACTAAACCCAATGCCTATATTATCCACCCAACCGTTATAATGGGTTTAGATTGTGTGGTTTCTGAAAAAGTAAGCATTGGGGCGCATTGCGTTATAGGGAACAATGTTAAAATTGGTGAAAATGTCGTCATTGGTGCAGGATGCATCATTGGCGATGATGTCAGTATTGCCAACAATACGACTTTAAAACCAAACGTTACTTTTTATAGCAATGTCCAATGTGGAGAGGCATGTCTTATTCACAGTGGAGCAGTTATCGGAAGTGATGGTTTTGGATTTGCAAATCACCAGGGTGAGTGGATAAAAATTCCTCAATTAGGTGGTGTTATCATACAAGATAAAGTTGAAATTGGTTCTAATACAACTATTGACCGAGGCGCTTTTGAAAATACCATTATCAGTAAAAACGTAATTATTGATAATTTAGTACAAATTGGCCATAACGTTATCATTGGCGATTATACGGCAATTGCAGGGTGTGTGGCTATTGCAGGAAGTACTAAAATTGGTAAATATTGTTTAATTGGGGGTGGAGCCAGTATAGCTGGCCATCTAGAAATAGCCGATAAAGTCATTATTACGGGTATGAGTGGTGTCAACCATTCTCTTAAAAAAACAGGGAGTTATTCTTCAGGGATGCCTGCTAAACCGAGTCAAATTTGGAGAAAAAATGTTGCGCGTTTTCATCGGTTAGATGAAATGTTTAAAACCCTTCGTTTATTAAAAAATCATATAAATGATAAGTCACCTTAACAGGAAGAAATTTATTATGAATAAAATCTTGGATGTGCAGGAAATATTAAGATTATTGCCACATCGTTACCCTTTTTTATTAGTTGATAAAGTTATAGAACTGCAAGCTAATAAATCATTAGTTGCTGTAAAAAATGTGACTATGAATGAACAATTTTTTAACGGACATTTTCCAGTTAAACCCGTAATGCCTGGTGTTTTAATTTTAGAAGCTTTAGCTCAAGCTGCTGCTATCTTAGCGTATGTTACTTTAGATATTACAGCTTCTGACGCTTTATTTTACTTAGGTTCTATTGATAATGCACGATTTAAAAAAATAGTATCACCAGGAGATCAACTTCATTTACATGTTGAAATCGAAAAACGTCGCACGAGTGTCTGGAAGTTTAAAGCCCAAGCCTTGGTAGATGGAAAAGTAGTCTGTTCAGCAGATATGACTAGTGCAGAGGGGAAAATATCATCGTGATTGATAAAAATGCTGTAATAGATCCTAAAGCTCAAATTAATAAGGATGTTCATATAGGCCCTTTTTCGGTTATTGGACCTGATGTTGAAATAGATTCTGGTACTTGGATTGGACCGCATGTGGTTATTAGAGGGCCTACTAAGATCGGTAAAAATAATAAAATTTATCAATTTGCTTCAATTGGGGAAGCCACTCAAGATAAAAAATATAAGGGAGAACCGACTCGATTAGAAATAGGAAATGGTAATATTTTTAGAGAATGTTCGACCGTGCATCGAGGCACCTTACAGGGCGGAAGTATCACTAAAATTGGAAATGATAATCTATTTATGGCTTACAGCCATATAGCACATGATTGTCAAATAGGAAATTATACGGTTTTTTCTAATAATGCCTCAATTGCTGGGCATGTGATAATTGGTGATTACGCAAGTTTAGGCGGATTTGTTGGAGTGCATCAATTTTGCAAGATTGGAGCTCATAGTTTTGCAGCAGGGGGCACTATTATTTTAAAAGATGTTCCTCCTTTTATTATGGTATCTGGATACCCTGCAGAAGCACATGGTTTAAACACTGTGGGCTTAGAAAGAAGGGGATACTCTAGTGAATGTCTAGCGGCCCTTAAACGAGCTTATAAAATTGTGTTTAGAAAAAATCTGACGATAGAAGATGCCATTGAAGAATTAAAAAAAATGGTTGAAGAAACCCCTGAAGTACAATCTCTCATTAATTTTTTAGGTGAATCAGAGAGGGGAATTATTCGCTGAAAAGATTAAAAATAGGCATAGTAGTCGGTGAGGTATCAGGAGATAACTTAGGCTCTCAATTAATAATTGAATTAAAGTCCTTATATCCTAACCTTTATATTGAAGGTATAGTTGGGCCCAAGCTTATTAATGAGGGTGCTAAGGCTTTATATCCCATGGAGAGATTATCTGTCATGGGATTATGGGAGCCTTTAAAACGGTTGCCAGAACTTATTAAAATAAGAAAAAATTTAATAAAACATTTTATTGATAATCCTCCAGATGTCTTTATTGGTATCGATGCTCCTGATTTTAATTTAGGACTTGAAAAAAAATTAAAAGCCTCACATATCAAAACCATTCATTATGTTAGTCCTTCTGTTTGGGCGTGGCGAGAAAGTCGAATTAAAACGATAAAAAAAGCTGCTGATTTAATGCTTTGTCTATTTCCTTTTGAAATTGATTTTTATAAAAAACATCAAATGAAAGCCGCTTTTGTGGGGCATCCCTTAGCTAAAAAAATTCCCGTTATGATAGATTCCCTCAAGGCCAAATTAGAGTTAGGGTATAATATTGATCAGCGAGTGCTAGTTATTCTACCGGGTAGCCGCGATTCTGAGCTTAATTATTTATTAGCATTATATTTAAAAACCGCTCAAGTTATCCATGAAAAACATCCAGATTTTATTTTTTTAATTCCAGTAGTCAGTGAAAAACACGCATTATTGGTTAAAAATTTAATTAAAGCGCTTTCATTAAATTTTCCTATCCATGTAAGCATTAATAATATTGATAGGGTTTTACCAGCCAGTGATTTGGTGTTGGTCACATCAGGTACGGCAACTCTCGAAGTGATGTTGTATAAAAAAAATATGGTGGTGGCTTATAAAATGCACCCTATTACCTATTGGATTGCAAAAAAACTGGTGAAAACACCCTTCATTGCCTTGCCCAATATCATAGCTAATCAGCAAATTGTGTCGGAATTTATTCAAGAGGAAGCCAATATTGATAATATAAGCCAAACGCTTTTAAAAATAATAAATAGTGATAAGGATTTTAAAGATAATCAATTTAAAATTTTTGAAGCGTTACATAAAAATTTGTTGCCTAAAGACCGTGTAAATGCGGCTCAATTACTTTTAAAATTTCTAAATATATCCACAAAATAACCAAAACCCTTCTTTACTTTTTTCAAACAAATAGGTCATAAGGATTAAAGTTTTTATGCTTAAAGCCTATATAAAATTATAAACTTTTATATTTTATGACCTAAATCTTATTGTTTTGGGTGGGTAATAATGTTTGGGAAGTGATTAACCTTAAATGAAAACCGAATTATCAATTAAGACTCAGTTATTAAAAAGCTTTTTAGGGGTGGCTTTCATTTTCTTAGTCTTATTAATAAGTTATTTAAGCTTTGATTATTATAAAGAACAATCTATTACCCAACAAGATAAACATTCTGTTCAACGGTTTGAAAGTTCATTAACCATTTTAGATGAAATCTACAATGTAAGAAAATTAACCAATCGGTTATTTTTTTTTAATATTAATGATAAAAAAGATTATTTACACTACTATAAAGAACAATTAAAATTAATTATCAATATTCAAAAAAATATAATGTTACTTGAACAAGAATATTTGAAAAATATAAGCGATACGTTTCCATTAATTTTAACTAATAAACAATACTTAGATTTAAAAGACAGGATGATTAAATCTGTTTATAATATATTTGAATCAAAATTCAATTCCGATGCTAAAGTCTTAGAAGGTTTAATAGATCAATTTAACCTGTTCAATGATAATCTTTTAAATCTTGTTAAAGAAAATATTAATAAAGAGGTATCTTCTTTAAAAGATAGTAAAGAAAAATTACAAACTGAAACTGATCTTTATTTTTTAATTATCTCAATTATACTAATGACTTTACTGCTAGTGTTAATTATAGGGTCACTTAAAATAGTGCAAAAGATTTCTGACCCGCTTGTAAAACTGTCAAACCATGCCCAACAAATAACTTCTGAAAAATTAGAGACTTTTAAGATTGAAAGTGAAATTCTGGAGGTAAATCAATTAGCCCATAACCTTGAAAAAATGGTTGAAACTTTTCTTGTGCATGAAAAGGAATTAAATAACGTAATTAATGAGAGCGTGGAAAAAGAAAATAAACTAAAGGTGATATTAGATACGATAGGAGAAAGTGTACTTATTATTAGTGAAGTGGGTAGGATAGTGATTGCCAATCAATCATTTTATAAAATGTTAAAAGTCAATAGCGAGGAATTTACTTATAGAACGGCTAGGCATTTTTTCCGAATTGAAAAAAATCATAAAACGCTTAATTTTATACAAATCTTAAACTACATAGAAAATTGTATAAATCAAAAATCATCTTCAGCTCAAGTCTGGGGTGTTAAAAAACTGGAGAAGTATTTCCTCTCGAAGTAAAAATTTCTCCTGTAAAAATCAAAGATGAGAAATTATATTGTTTGGTAATGAATGATATTACTAAAGCCAAACTTCATGAAAAAGATTTCGAGCGTTTAGTAAAGTATGATCCTTTAACTCAAGTATTAAATAGAACCCAGTTTTTTAAAAGAATAAATGAAATTATTAAGGAAACCATTAATGAAAATTTACAAATAGCTTTATTGTTTATCAATCTAGATCACTTTAAAAAAATAAATGATAATTATTCAAGAGAGATAGGTGATGTGCTTTTGAAAAATGTAGCGAGGATTTTGAAGGATGGTATTAGAAACCAAGATCTGGTGGCTCGACTAAGTGGAGACGAATTTGCAATTTTATTATTTGATGTGCGTAACCATGAAGAAGTAAAGGTTTTAGCGGAGAGAATTTTAGAAAATATAAAAAAACCCATTAAAATTTTCGACGAAGAGTTTCATATAAGTAGTAGTATGGGAATCTATATCACCAAGCTTCACCAAAATACATATGAGAATATTCTTAAAAAATCACATTTAGCAATGATGACTTCTAAAAATCTTGGAAGAAATATGGCTACTTTTTATTCTAATGAAATTGAATTAGGTTTAAACAATAAGAAAATAATTGAAAATGATATTCATCGGGCCTTATATAATAATGAATTTTATTTGGTTTATCAGCCGCAAATTGATATAAAAGTTAATAAAATTTCGGGTTTTGAAGCATTAATACGTTGGATGCATCCAAAGTTAGGGTTAATCTCTCCGATGGAATTTATTCCCTTGGCAGAGCAATCGGGTTTAATAGTGGAGATAGGGGAATGGGCATTAAAAACGGCCTGTAAGCAATTTAAATCTTGGTTTGATCAAAAATTAGTAAGCGATAAAACCACACTCGCGGTTAATGTTTCTTCTTATCAACTCATTCATAAAGGGTTTTTAAGTATGATAGAATCTATTTTTAAGACTTATTTGCAAAATGAAAATATACCAGCCCAGATTCTTGAATTAGAAGTGACTGAATCCGCTTTAATAATGGATACCCGAAAAACTATTGACATTTTAAATAAGATTCGAGACATGGGGATGCAAATTGCGATAGATGATTTTGGTACCGGATATTCATCATTACAATATTTAAAAATGTTACCGATTAATAAAATTAAAATTGATAAATCATTTGTCGATAATATCGAAACGAATATCTCAAACGCAACCATTATAGAGTCAGTAGTAAGTATCGCAAAATCCCTTAATTTGAAAGTCTTAGCAGAAGGGGTAGAAACTAAATCTCAGGAAGAAATGTTGATTAAATATGGTTGCTTTATTTTTCAAGGTTACTTTTATTCCAAACCACTGACGGGTAAAAACCTTACCTATTGGCTAAGAGAAAAAAAATAAAACTCTGTTACTCATCTTCCGCATCAATATTTAAAAATGTATCATCAATAGGGTCATTAGAATAAGAGGTATCCAGTGGTATTCTATAATTATCTCCACTCCATGCTCCTAAATCCATTATGCGGCATCGTTCTGAACAAAAGGGCCGAAAAGGATTAATTACTTTGTCCCATTCGGTTAATTTATGACAGGTTGGACATTGAACTTGAGCCATGGTTGACTAACTCATACATTAAGGATAAAAATTAAATATTCATTTATCCTTTTTTAACATTTTTTTCTACATTTATACAGGGTTTATTTTAAAATGACTCATTATTTAGAACTAGCCTGTCGTCATCTACTAGAACCTAATGCCTTATCCGAGAATGAATTAGAAAAAATCATCAATACATTAATGATTCCAGGTATTGATAGTGCTGATTTATATTTCCAAACCACCAAGCATGAATCCTGGGTGCTTGAAGATGGCATCGTTAAAGAAGCAAGTTTTAATTATGATCAAGGGGTGGGAATCAGGGCAATTAGTGGAGATAAAACCGGTTTTGCTTATTCGGATGATTTGATTTTTCCTGCCTTAAATGAAGCCGCTTTAGCCGCCCGTACGATTGCTCGTCAAGAAAAAGAGCGATGTATCCAAATACCTAAACAAAGAATTCTTACCTCCCCCCTTTATTCAGAAAACGATCCATTAAGTTCTTTAACTCAGAATGAAAAAATTAATTTATTAAGGATGCTCGATCAAGAAGCACGTAAACAAGATCCAAGAGTAAGCCAAGTAGTCGTGAGTCTTTCAGGGGTGCATGAAATCATTCTTATTATGGGAAGTGATGGCAGCTATGCAGCCGATCTTAGACCATTGGTTCGATTAAATGTATCGGTCATTGTCGAGGAAAAAGGAAGAAGAGAACATGGCAGCGCGGGAGGGGGCGCTAGAGCGGATTATAAAATGTTTTTTCAAGATAATCT
>JAQGOH010000040.1 GCA_028293705.1 Francisellaceae bacterium
AAAACTTAAAAGAAAAATTAATCATTATTCAAAAGTATTGGGTTTATAAACGCTTATGCACCTTAGGGATAGAAAAGATTTCAAATGAATGGCAAGACCGATTATCTTCAATTGCAATATTAGAAACATTTATCATTCAAGCCACCCATTTTTATAAATATTGTAGGATTAGGGACAATACCATTATACAAGAATTTCCTGAAATAATATTTGAAGGGGCACAAGGTTTGTTATTAGATGAAGAAAAAGGATTTTTTCCGCATGTTACTCGTTCTAGTACCGGTTTGAAAAATGTTTTGAGTATTATTAAAGAATTCAATATAAAAAAATTAGAGGTTTTTTATATTAGTCGAGCTTATCTTACCCGGCATGGTAGAGGTCCCTTGCCATTTGAATTAAATAGACCACCCTATAAACAAATTATAGATAACACGAATGTTAATAATCCTTATCAAGAATCTTTACGATTTGCTTGGCTTAATATAGATTTATTGCAACAAGCAATCGATTTAGACTTAAAGGATGCACCCCCTTATCTGATAGTTAAGAAAAATTTGGTGTTTACTTGCATCGATTACTTAGACGAAAATTTAAAATTTATTAAACAAAATAAAGTATTTACGGTATCCAAGAATAACCTTTTTGAGAACCTAACAGTATTTTTTCCCGATTTTACAATATGGCAAAGTAAGGGCGCTACTAGAACGACGCTTGGGGAAGTAGGCTTGGAAAAACACCTCACTACTAGTTTTTAAATTGCCTTGAGAATTCACCATATTGTTACTAAGCTCAGAACATAAGAAATTAATTACTGAGTAAATTATATGTTCTATAGTATAAGAATAGTTTCTGTAATGGTCGCAGCCATTGGTTTTAGTGTGAAGGCGCAAGCGGCAAATTATTATCGATGTGAAGTTAATAATAGGATTTTGTATCAGGCCTTTCCCTGCCAGGATAGCGCCCAGCAACATGTGCTTGATAGCAATGATTTCCCAAAATCAACAACCCCTACCCCTATTCTTTCAACTGTTCCTAATTTCTCACAAGAAGAAATTATAGTGGCACGTTCTCCGGATACGCATTTTCATGTAAATGGCACTATTAATGGGGTTAAAGTCGATTTTCTAATCGATACCGGGGCGACAGAGCTTGCCATACCTGAGTCTTTAGCACTTTCTGCAAACCTTTTACATCTTAAGGAAATAGAAGCTCAAACTGCAGGGGGAGAGACTAAGGCTTTTACCACCTCGATTCGGGAATTAAAAGTCGGAAATTTCCAATTTAAGGATGTTGCAGCGAGTATTATTAACGGGCAGCAAGCCTTATTAGGCATGAGTATCCTCTCGCACTTTGATTTAACCCAAAAAGACGATAACCTAAGCTTAAAAGTTCGCTCAAATTATAAATAGCGATTCATTTTAATGAGTGCAAGGTATGTCAAAAAATAAATGGGTGGGTTTGGTTATCCTATTTAATTTGTTATTAAGCCCGCAAGTTTTTTGTAATACTTTATTAAGCTTAAAATTGCTTAATATTAAGGCTGATGAAATTCCTGATAAGAGCACTGATAATATTTATTTTAGCTTGACCCATTATTCCAATAAAGGAAAAGCCGAGACCTTAAGGGAACCTATTTATCCTACTCATTGGAGTTCAAGTAATCTAACTTTATTAAAAAATAAATTGTTGTGGGAAAGCAGTATTCAAGAAGGAGAGGAAATAAAGTTGATTATTTCATTACTAAAACAAAACTCTGCACCTTGGGAGACGGATACTTTATTAGGCAGTGCAAAAGTAGTTCTAAGCAAACATAAACAAGATGAAATAATAAAAAAACAATGGGGTAAAACAAGTTTTTTTGAACAACCTGATGTCATTATGAAAAAAAAGGGTAGAGGTCAAATCTATCAGTTTAAAAGTGAAGGTCGAATTTATACTCTAAATTTTCTAATCTCTGAAAAGGTTCAGAAAGATAACTAATTGGGTTCTTTCTCGCAATTTTGCCTAATCGATGGTATCTTCGATATTTTCCTTATGACCCATCTAAAAGAAAATGAGGACTACCCCCTATGTCTTACGAAGACGAATTAGATAAAGATAATATTGAAACAAAAGAATGGCTCCTAGCTTTTCGGGATGTAATAAAATTTACTGGCATCCCAAGAGCTCAATTTTTATTGAGCCAGTTATTAGAAGAGGCTAAAAATAAGGGCCTTAGTCTTAATTATTCGCTTAATACCCCCTATAAAAATACTCTTTTAAGTCAAGATTTAAGTCCCTATCCTGGTGATCAAGCCCTAGAAGAAAGGCTGGAAGTTTATATTCGTTGGAACGCCGTGGCTATGGTGCTGCGCGCAGGCCAAATAGATCCAGACTTGGGGGGACATATCGGTACCTTTGCCTCTTCGGCTACTTTATATAGCGTGGGTTTTAACCACTTTTTTAAAGCCTCAAATGATACCGAAGAAGGGGATTTAATTTACTATCAAGGGCACGCCTCACCTGGTATGTATGCGCGCTCATTCCTTGAAGGGGTTTTATCAGAAGAAAAATTAATTAATTTTAGACAAGAAGTACAAAATCAAGGTTTATCTTCTTATCCGCATCCATGGCTTATGCCTAATTATTGGCAATTTCCTACCGTATCCATGGGGCTAGGTCCCTTACAAGCCATTTATCAAGCCCGCTTTATGCGTTATTTACAAGCTCGAAATTTAGGTAATCATCAAGCAAGACATGTATGGTGTTTTTGTGGTGATGGGGAAATGGATGAGCCTGAATCACTAGGAGCTATTAGTCTTGCAGGACGCGAAAAGCTCGATAATTTAATTTTTGTTATTAATTGTAATTTGCAGCGTTTAGATGGTCCGGTAAGAGGTAATGGAAAAATCATTCAAGAATTAGAATCGGTTTTTAAAGGTGCTGGCTGGAATGTTATTAAAGTTATTTGGAGTAGTGATTGGGATGAACTATTTGAAAAAGATAAGTCCAAATTACTATTAAAGCGAATGGAAGAAGTGGTTGATGGAGAATATCAAGGGTATAAAGCTCATGGTGGGGCTTATAAACGAGAAGCTTTTTTTGGGAAATATCCGGAATTATTAGAGCTTGTTAAAGATTTATCCGATGAACAAATTCAAGCTTTAAGAAGAGGGGGGCATGACCCTTTAAAAGTTTACCAAGCTTATTTAAGTGCTCTTAATCATCAAGGACAACCCACCGTTATTTTAGCTAAAACGGTGAAAGGATATGGTTTAGGTAAAGCAGGGGAAGCGCTTAATACCGCCCATAATACTAAAAAGATGGCGTATGAAGATCTTAAAATTTTTAGAGATCGATTTAATATTCCCATTAATGATGAAGAATTAAAATCGACCCCTTTTTATAAACCTGATGAAAATAGTCCTGAAATTCAGTATCTTAAAAAACAAAGACAAAAGCTTAATGGGTTTTTACCCAGTCGCCGTTTAGAAGCGAGCGAAAAATTAATAATGCCGGATTTAAACCAATTTAAAACCTTATTAGAAGGCAGTGGGGAAAGAAAAATTTCTACCACCATGGCATTTGTGCGTTTAATTACCCAGCTTTGTAAAGATAAAAATATTGGTAATCGTGTTGTTCCAATTGTACCGGATGAAGCAAGAACCTTCGGAATGGAAGGTTTATTTAGACAGCTAGGGATTTACTCACCACTTGGCCAATTATATAAACCAGTCGATGCTAATGAAGTCATGTTTTATAAAGAATCTAAAAATGGACAAATTTTAGAAGAAGGAATTAATGAAGGGGGCGCTTTTTGTTCCTGGATGGCAGCAGCTTGTTCTTATAGTAATCATAATAAAGTGATGATCCCTTTTTATATTTATTATTCCATGTTTGGTTTCCAAAGAATTGGGGATTTAGCTTGGGCAGCAGGGGACGCCAGAGCCCGTGGCTTTTTAATCGGAGCTACTAGTGGCCGTACCACTTTAAACGGGGAAGGTTTACAACACGAAGATGGTCACAGTCATCTTTTAGCCAATACCATCCCTAATTGTATAAGCTATGACCCCTCTTTTGCTTACGAACTAGCGGTTATTATCCAGTCTGGTCTAAAACGCATGTATGAAGATCAGGATTCGGTTTATTACTACATTACCACCATGAATGAAAATTATCTTAACCCTCCTATGAAAGCTGGAATGGAGGAAGGTATCATTAAGGGGATGTATTGTTTGGAAGAAGCCTCAGATCCGAACAATGAGGTACAGCTATTAGGATCGGGCGCTATTTTATTAGAAGTGATAGCCGCTCAAAAAATCTTAAAAACAGAATTTAATGTGAATGCAAGTATCTGGAGTGTCACAAGTTTTAATGAGTGTGCTAGAGAAGGACAAGCGATTGAACGTTGGAATTTATTGCACCCAACTGATATCCCCAAAAAAGCTTACGTTACTCAATTATTAGAAAAAACGAATGGACCTATTATCGCAGCTACCGATTACATGCGAGCTTATGCCGAACAAATCCGTTCTTTTGTGCCCCGTAATTATACGGTAATGGGGACAGATGGTTTTGGTCGAAGCGATACCCGGGTTAAATTGCGTAGCTTCTTTGAAGTCTCACGATATTATATAGTAGTAGCAGCTTTAGGCGCATTATCTAAAGAAGGAAAATTCCCCGTTGAGCAATTGCAAGCCGCTATGCAAAAATTTCAAATCGATCCCGAAAAACC
Source organism: Francisellaceae bacterium (assembly GCA_028293705.1). Classification (GTDB taxonomy): domain Bacteria; phylum Pseudomonadota; class Gammaproteobacteria; order UBA6186; family Azoamicaceae; genus JAQGOH01. The sequence continues at coordinate 4,715 of JAQGOH010000040.1, forward strand.
TAATCCTTTAATGGTGTAAAGAGGTAAATAACTGTGTTAAAAGAAATTTTAATTCCCGATATTGGCAATTATGCTAATGTGCCGATTATCGAAATCTTAGTCGAAGAAAATCAAGAAGTAGAAGTAGAAGCTTCGCTCTTAACCCTTGAAACCGATAAGGCTACGATGGAAATTCCTTCTCCTTTTAAAGGGATCATTCGTAAACTTCACCTTAAAGTGGGTGACAACGTTTCAAGTGGTGATTTATTTGCTGCCATAGAAGTCTTAGATACTGAGGCTGAAAAGGTTTTAACAAGTCCAGCCCCTGAAGAGAAAAAATCTCAGGAAAATGCTGAACTTACTCCCTCTAAAATCCCATCTAAACCCACTTCAAGTGTTATACTTGACAATAAGGGCGAGGTATATGCAGGTCCTGCGGTGAGACGACTGGCTCGAGTATTAGACATTAATTTGAATGCCGTAAAAGGCACGGGTCCCAAAAATCGTATTCAAAGAGGTGATTTAGAACAACACATCAAACAAGCTTTAAACCAAAGCCCTCAATCCAATGGTATGGGTTTACAAATTGCAGCTTTAAATCCTGTGGATTTTTCTCAATTTGGTGAGATAGAGTCTAAACCCCTTTCTAGAATTAAAAAATTATCCGGTAATTTCTTACAGCGCAATTGGGTAATGGCCCCACATGTCACTCAATTTGATGAGGCTGACATTACTGAAATGGAAGCTTTTAGAAAAGAACAACAATTAAGTTTAAATGCACAAAATATCAAATTGACCCCCCTAGTCTTTTTAATGAAGGCTGTAGTTGCTGCCTTAAAAGCTTTTCCTCAATTTAATGCGTCTTTGGATGAAACTGGTAGTCATTTAATTTATAAAAAATATTTTAATATTGGGATTGCGGTTGATACCCCTAATGGCTTAGTGGTACCCGTCATTAGAGATGTGCACCAAAAAGGATTAATTGCACTAGCTCAAGAATTAAATGTTATTAGCCAAAAAGCACGAAATGGAGAACTTACTGGTAAAGATATGCAAGGGGGTTGCTTTAGTATTTCAAGTTTAGGGGGTATAGGGGGTACCGCTTTTACCCCTATTATTAATTTGCCAGAAGTCGCTATTTTAGGGGTTTCTAAAGCGCAAATGAAACCCGTTTATGAAGGGGGCAATTGGTTAGCCCGTTTAATGCTACCCTTATCCTTATCTTATGATCATCGAGTGATTGATGGCGCGGAAGCGGCTCGATTTATTAGTTTCTTATCCAAGCACTTAACCGATATACGTGGTTTATTGTTATAAAGGAAAACATATGAATAATGCATCATTGATTAAAACTGAAGTTGTGGTTATTGGTTCTGGACCTGGCGGATACACGGCGGCTTTTAGGGCTTCGGATTTAGGAAAAAAAGTTTTATTAATTGAAAAAGAAAATATGGGCGGGGTCTGCCTTAATGTAGGTTGTATCCCTTCAAAAGCTTTATTACATGCTGCTAAAGTTATTGATGAGTCTGCAGGTTTTAGTGAACATGGAATAAGTTTTGCGAAACCTGATATTAATTTAGATAAATTAAGAGCTTGGAAAGAAAGTGTTGTCAATAAATTAACCTCAGGCCTTAAGGGCTTAGCTAAGCAACGCAAAGTTGAATTTATTTTAGGGGATGCTCAATTCTTAAATTCCCATCAGTTAGCAGTCAAGGATGCAAATGGCACTCAGATAGTCGAATTTGAACAAGCCATTATTGCGGTAGGCTCTCGTCCTGTACAATTACCTTTTTTGCCCGCAGATCCTCGGATTATGGACTCAACGAATGCCTTAGAAATTAAAGACATTCCAAATCGTTTACTAATAATAGGAGGCGGAATTATAGGCCTTGAAATGGCAACGGTTTATGAAAGTTTAGGATCTAAAATTTCGATCGTTGAATTATCCCCTCAAATTTTACCTGGGGTTGATAGTGATATTGCTAAACCCTTACATAAGCGAATTGAAAAAAAATATGAGCAAATATTATTAAATACAAAAGTGACTAAAGTTGAAGCTAAAAGTGATGGCTTATATGTAACTTTTGTTGATAAAGATAATAAAGAATTAAGTCCTCAATGCTTTGATAAAATATTATCCAGTGTGGGAAGAATTCCTAATGGAAAATTAATTCAAGCAGAATTAGCAGGCGTTAATGTAGATGAGCGCGGCTTTATAAAAGTCGATAAGCAGCAACGCACTAATATTTCTCATATTTTTGCAATAGGGGATGTGGCGGGTAACCCTATGCTTGCGCACAAAGCCATTCCAGAAGGACGAATAGCAGCAGAAGTCATTGCAGGGTTAAAACATTTTTTTGATCCAAAATGTATTCCTTCAGTAGCTTATACCGATCCTGAAGTCTCATGGGTTGGATTAACTGAAACCCAAGCTAAAGAACAGGGAATAGATTTTGAAAAAGGGGTATTTCCTTGGATGGCCAGTGGACGCTCTTTAAGTTTAGGCAGAGACGAGGGCTTAACAAAAATATTATTTTGTAAGAAAACCCATCAAGTATTAGGCACAAGTATTGTGGGGCCAAATGCCGGGGATTTAATTGCAGAGATGACTTTAGCAATTGAAATGGGCTGTGTTGCAGAAGACTTAAGTTTAACGATTCATCCCCACCCCACGCTTTCAGAAACCATTGGGTTAGCAGCGGAAGTGTTTGAAGGGACTATTACTGATTTATATCTGCCTAAGAAAAAATAAACTGAATCAATTTAAAAAATGGATAGCTTGATGGAATTACATACTAATTGGCCAGCTTTTATGGCCTTTATTATTTATTTAATCATTGTGATGGGTGTAGGAATAGGATCATACATTGTCACTAAAAATCTTTCAGATTATGTATTAGGCGGGCGAAGTTTAGGGGGAGCAGTAGCAGCCCTTAGTGCGGGAGCTTCAGATATGAGCTCTTGGCTTTTAATGGGATTACCAGGGGCAATTTATTTAAGCGGCTTAAAACAAATTTGGGTATCTCTCGGTTTACTGCTTGGGGCTTATGCCAGCTGGAATTTAATTGCTAAGCCCTTACGTTTATATTCTGAAATAGCAAAGGATTCTCTTACTATTCCAGCTTTTTTCGATAATCGCTTTCAAGTAGCTCCCCGTAGTATCCGATTTATTTCAGGTTCGGCAATTGTCCTCTTCTTTATCTTTTATATTGCGTCTGGTTTGTATGCTGGTGGCTTATTGCTAAGTCAAACTTTTTCTATTCCTTATCATCAAGGTTTATTATTAGCAACCGGCATTATTATGCTTTATACGGCAATTGGTGGCTTTTTAGCGGTAAGTTGGACGGATTTTTTTCAAGGCACATTAATGTTGCTTTGTTTATTAGTGGTACCAATTTTGGCATTAAAAAATGGGCTCTCTTTCGAATTGGCGCTTTCTCAATTAAAATTAAATAAGCCCCATTTCTTGCACTTGAGTCAAGGTCTACGATTAATCGATTTCATTAGTTTATTTTCTTGGGGATTAGGTTATTTTGGTATGCCCCACATCTTGGTTCGATTTATGGCTGTTAAATCCATCAAGGAAATTAAATTAGCCAAAGGTATTTGTATGTCTTGGATGGGCTTATCTTTAATAGGGGCAGTATTAGTAGGAGTAGCAGGTGCTTTACAATTTCATGAAAACTCCTTACCCAATCATGAAATGGTATTTATGGCTTTATCTAATGTTGTATTATCTCCCTGGCTTGTAGGTATTATTCTTGCAGCTATATTATCCTCAACCATGTGTGCCATTGATTCGCAAATGTTAGCAGCATCCAGCGCTTTAACGGAAGATTTTTATCATGCCATTTTTAAGAAAAATGCCACCCAAGCAGATTTAATGCAAGTAGGCCGGATAACCGTTGCATTTATTGCCATGCTTGCTTTTGCTATTGCCTACTTCCCCCATCAAAGCATTATGGAGTTAGTGAGCTTTGCCTGGGCCGGGTTAGGCGCAACTTTTGGGCCCGTGATGATTTTATCTTTGTTTTGGTCCCGTATGAATCATGTAGGGGCAATTGCGGGTATGTTAGGAGGGAGTATAACTGTCATCTTATGGAAATTAATCAGTTTCTCACCTTTTTTTCAAAAATTTGCCCTGCATGATTTTATTATATTGACCCAGACCGTTTATGAGATTTTGCCAGGGTTTATCACTTCCTTTTTGTGTGCGATGGGCTTTACTTTAATCAGTGTTAAGCCAAATGATTATGTGATCAATCAATTTAAAGAAGTAAAAAAACTCTTAAGTGCGTAGTTTGGTTATTTTATAGAAAGTTCTAATCTTAGCAACCTTTTATATAAAAATTTTTGCAGTGCCTAATTTAAAGAAAAACTGCCTTGTAACAATGATAATAATTTTACTAAGGCCTCTTTATAAGGAATTACGGTTATTTTTTCATGGTATTGCATCTGAGTTCCACCATACAGAAGATATAATTTTGCTTCAGGATAATCTTGCCCGAAAGATTTTAAAGATTTTAAATCTTTTGAGTGAACTTGGTTACTTCGTTTTATTTCGAAAGCTAATAGCCCTTTTTCCCCATATAATATAAAATCAACTTCTAAGCGACTCGTGGTGTGCCAATAATAAAACTCATATTCTAATTGGAAATATTCATTAATGCCGCGTATTTCTTGTAAAATTAAAGTTTCTAAGGCCGCACCTTCTGCTTCTGATAAGGAATCGAAAGGACCGGTAGGGCGAATGCTTCTATATACTCCTACATCAAAAAAATAAAACTTAGGATGAGAAAACATTTTTCGTTTTGTTCTTTTAGTAAAAATCGGTAATCTAATGGCTAATAATAAATCTTCTAAAATTTGAAAATAGCTTTCCACTACTTTACGATTAATTGAAGCTTCGCGGCTGATTTCTGATATATAGTAAATTAATTTTTAAATGGCCAAAGTATTCTGTTATACTTTTGCTCTTTTTAACTAAAGATTTAATCTAAATGACTTATTCAACCGATCTCCGAGAAAAAGCAATCAAATATGTTGAGCAG
>JAQGOH010000071.1 GCA_028293705.1 Francisellaceae bacterium
TTCATCGTTAGCAGAGGCCATCGATCAGGCATTTAAAATAGATCATTTAAATTTTAATTAACTATATTTATTCATAAAGCAAGTATTTATAAATTTTAAACTAGTATTTTATAAAAATTTTATTGATTGATAATCAACGACATGAAATAATAATCTCGAAACTATTTAAACCAATCTTAATCTTATGAATGATAAAGAAATTCTAACTCATGATTGCTTCTAATTTGCAATGCTACTTTATCATTTGAAAATCTGGAAAATGCTATGTTTTCCTTATTTAATTCAATTTTAAAATTCAAGTTTTTTTGTTTTTTGATAGCGTCCCTAATTTCAGCAATTATTTACAGCGGTTTCATAATTAATTGATCTGAATAGCCACAATATTTGTACCAAGCTAATAAGTTGGTTTCTGTAATTGAGCGTAATGACTCGGTTAATGTTTGTTTGAATGTTTTGATACACCTTGCAGAAAATTTTCTCAATCCTGCTTTCATTTTCGAGGCATAGGTGGCTGCGCGGTCTACTCATTCGCACCATGTTTTTTTTAATTTATCTTAGATCGAATTGAAAAAGTAATTATAAAAATTTAAATAAAGAAAAATTAATTTAAAATATTTTAAACCATTCGAGTGTTATTAAAATGTACAAATTCATCATGGGGTTTTTCTACCTTAGTATCGGGAGTTGCAAGATCTGATCCACTTATTGGTTTTAGTGCTTTTGAACCCATTAACTTTTGTGTAAAGTCATTAATGCGTTTTACTGATTCATCACTTTGTTTAAAATTAAGGGTATTTAAAATTTCTAATAGCACCTCACGCTTTTGATTAGATATAATTAATATATCGCAGCCAGCCTTTAAGGCTTGTAATGAACGAGTATGCAAATCTCCTATGTCAGCACCTGACATGCCCAGACAATCACTTATAACTAATCCCTTAAATCCAAATTCTTCTCGTAAAATTTTTTGTAACCAAATTTTAGAAAAACCAGCGGCATAATGAGGATCAAAACTTGAATAGGTAACATAAGCTGGCATTATCCCTTCAAGTTTATTTTTAGCAATTAAACCTATAAAAGGAATTAAATCATGATTTTTAAGTTCAGTTTCTGAAACCTCATAAATAGGCTTGGTAACATGAGAATCAGAAGAAACTGAACCATGACCCGGGAAATGTTTACCAATGGCTGGCATTCCTGCTTTATGCATGCCGTCAATAAAAGCTTCTGCTAAGGTTTCTACGGTTTTTGGATCAGCATGAAAAGCTCTGTTTAATTTACCAATGACATTACTTATCCCATCAACGTCTAAGATAGGCGCTAAGCTTACATCTATTCCATATGCTAATAAATCTTGAGCCATTATTTGGCCATATTGTTGAGCTAGTTCCATACCAACTTTAGGATTTAGGTCATAAGCTTTTCCATAGACTTGTGCAGCAGGGATCGCATGAAAACCCTGACGTTGCAGACGTTGAACAAAGCCACCTTCATGATCAATCGCTATAAATATATCAGGTCTGATAGAGCGAACCGAATTGATAAGATCCTTTAACTGAGCGGGATCGCTCCAATTTCTGGTAAAAAGAATTAAGGAGCCTACATTGGGATGTTGTAGAATTTTTTTTTCTAAAGCAGAGATTTTAGTTCCTTCTAAATCGACCATAAAAATATTGGGCATAGAGTATTCCATGAATAAATAATTAAGGTTTATATTAGCATTATGATAAGCATTACAAAAATTTTCATCATAATAATTTTTTATCAAGCCAAGTATTCACAAAGCCATTTGAGATCAACCATTATTCTAGGATGTCTAAAAACTTCTGCGACACTGGAATATAATTTATGTTCTCCTTATGTAACTCCCTAATTATGGCTTTAACTGGGGTCTCATTATCTTCAATTTTTCCACCAAAGGTACAAAGATATCCCGGAAAACTTTTCCAGTCTTCCCCCCCTTTGTTGTAAAATAATCTTATTATCTTTATTACAAATGATACATCCGATAAAGGCAGCCTTAAAATCACCTGTTTTAACATATTAATATCTACAGCTTTTATAAGGGGGGCTTTATCATTCATAGTCATTCAAGCTAGTTAAATATCTATTACGTAAGGTTGTTTTTTTAGCTTATCATTTAAAAGTTTTAAATTACAAATTTACCAAAAGGATTTTTTTATTGAAGAAAGATGTTGGTAGATCGATAGGGATTATAAAATATATTTAACAATTGACTAAGAAAGGTGCTAGGCTACCAAAAACCTTTAAAGGATATCTGATTAAATAGGGGGCTCATATGGCGCGTACAGGCATTACGTTTATAGATGTACAAAAAGCCGCATTAATTATCCAAGAAAGAAATCAAAACCCTACTGTCGATGCTATTCGAGCTTATTTAGGCACCGGCTCACGTACCACCATTAGTAATTATTTAAGACAATGGCGGGAAGAGCAGCCTGATGCGGTTTCTGTAAGCCTTCCGGAACAGTTAGGCTTACAAGTCCAAGGATTATTTGGCAAGATGCTTGAACAAGCCAATCTCAAAGCAGATATAGCAATACAAGAGATGAAAATAGAATTAAATTCTGCGCAAGAAGCCTTTAAGCAATCTGAAAATGAAAATAAAACATTAAGCAAATCTATAAAAGAAAATGAACTACAAATTGATAATTTAAAATTTGAAATAAAAAATTTGCAATTACTTGAGCAAAATCTTAAAACCCAAAATGCCCAATATCATACTCAGCTTGAAAGCTTAAATGTTCGATTAAGCGATTTACAAAGTCGCTTAAAAGAAACCAAGACTCAAGCAAAGCATGCTCAGGAAAACCTTGAACATTTTAGAGCGGCTGTTGGAAAGCAGAGGGCAGAAGAGAAAATAACACATGAACGAGAAGTTAATCAGCTTATTCAAGAAATTGGTTATTTAAAGCAACAGGAAGCGAAAGCTGAACATTTCATAACTGAACTAAAAAGTAAATTAGACTTTGTTCATAAAGCACAGGAAATTACTAATTCACAATTAGAGAGTCTTAAACAAGAAAACAAAGTTCAACAATTAAGTTTAGTGGAAACAGCATCGGAACTTAAAAATTTACAAATTATTCATCAAGAACTTCAGGAAAATTATAAAAACTCAGTGCAGGAATTAAAAGAAAAAGATGCAAAAATTAATCATTTATCTATAGATTTAGCCAGCTCGAAAGAAAAACTTAATATCCAAGAAGCCCAAATACAAAAATGTGAAAATATTAATAATACTCTTCAAAATGATAAATTATTTTTAACTCAGGAAAATATAGAGTTAAAATTGCAATTAAAGAATTTTCAAAAACAAGTGCAAGAAATAACCCCTACAGCTGTTTAACCATTAAGTTTTATATCAAATAAAGGGAAAATAATTTGTTATGATCCAAAATTTTAAACAAAATGCTAATGATTTTTTTAATAAGTTTTTAAATAAACGAATTTTAGTGACTCTTATTTTAGGATTTTCTTCAGGGCTTCCTCTAGCATTGACAGGAACTACTTTGAGTACCTGGTTTGCCACAACTTCTATCTCAGCTAAAAGCTTAAGCTTATTAACTCTGGTCTCATTTCCTTATATATTTAAATTTCTATGGGCACCGTTTTTAGATCGATTCACTCCTCCTTTTCTAGGAAGGAGAAGAGGGTGGATCGTGTTAATCCAAATGACAATTTGTTTGGTATTAGCGAGTATGGCATTTCAATCACCAGAAAAAAACACCTATTTATTAAAATTATTAGCTTGTTTTCTTGCATTTTTTTCTGCTTCTCAAGATATTGTTATCGATGCTTATAAAAGAGAAATTTTAAGAGAAGATGAACTTGTTTTTGGCGCTGCCATGGGGGTAAATGGCTATCGTATCGCTATGTTAATATCAGGAGGGATGGCTTTAATTATTGCTGATAAATTTAATTGGCAAATAACTTATTTAATAATGGCTACTCTAATGTTAATAGGGATTGTAGCAGCGATAGTAGGGCCTGAACCTGAAATTAAAGCACTAGCACCTAAAAATATTAAAGAAGCTGTCATTAAATCCTTAATTGAGTTTTTCAATCGTCCATTTGCTATTCCAATTATTTTGTTTATTGTTTTATATAAAGTAGGGGATTCATTTGCTCAAAGTTTAATTCAACCTTATTTATTACGCGAAATTAAAATGAGCCTTACTCAGATAGGAACCTTAGTAAAAGGTTTAGGCTTTAGCGCAACCATAATAGGTACTTTACTTGGAGGAATTTTAACGCCGAAATTAGGATTTTATAAAGCTTTATTAATATTTAGTCTATTTCATTCTAGTTCTTATTTAGCTTATCCATTTTTATTAGAAACGGGGGGAGAGCAGTGGGTGGTAGGTAGCATTATATTCACTGAAAATCTTGCTAACGGCTTAGTGATGGCTACATTTGTAGGTTATTTAATGAGCCTATGTAATCGCAAATTTACCGCTTTTCAATATGCCTTATTTTCCGCTTTAAGTTCCATCTCTAGAGTAACAATTGGTCCTTATGCGGGTTTAGTGGTTGATAAATATGGTTGGACATACTTTTTTTGGATTTCAGGGTTATTAGCCATTCCAGGTTTAATTATTCTTCTAATTTTAAAGGACAACATAGAAAATTTAAGAGAAAATAATTATTCAAGTTAATTTGAATAATTATTTGTATTTAGCGGTATTATACCATTATCAATAATTTTATATCTAACAACAAAATTCAAAAGGAAAATTAGCTTCTCTTTTTTAGTAGGGACATCTAGCAGTCCTTAAAAATAATGTGAGTCTTCTTATTACATAAGGCGTCTAAAGTCGCCAAGCTGGACAAAGTAAGGTTGGCTTCCTTACGTAAATTTGATAAATTTAATCAATATCTTGATTATTTAATATATATAGAACGTTGTAAAATTGATCAAATATTTTTAGAAAGCGTAAACTTTCCAATTCATGAAAATTTTATCGGATTAAAAAATAAATATAAAAAGGCAGGCTTAGACTTTAGTGAATTTAATTCCATAGAAGAATTGATATTTGAATTTCCAAATTCAGGATTTCATTTTTTACATCAAATGTATCTAGTGAAAATGATGGAAATATTTGATATTATCCCTAGCTCATGGAACCCCAACCAACCTATTGATGCCTTAAAAAAATTATTAAATACCCAAGGCCCACAAGCCATTAATGCCAATTTAAGACGAGTCTGTTATACAAATGAACCTTTTGTGATCGCTCAAGAAAAAAATTTAGCAGAACCTCTTGGCTATGAAGTTTATGGTTGGAAGGTCGGCACTCGAAAGGAAAACATAAAAATTAGTCATTGTATTCTTGTGGTTGGAGTTACCACCTCTCCTAAACAGTATGTTTATTTTGTAGATCCTCACGATGAAAGCAATCCTACCAAGTTAAGACCACTCTATAAGGTCTTGTATGAGACATTCTGTAAACACGCGATTTATGCTGATTCTATAAGAGTTTCATCAGGCAGCCCTTTAAATATTGAAAATAATAATTATACATTTACTTCTAATCGATTCATAAGAAAATATTAATATTATTAGCTATATATAAATACCTTTTGGATTGGCGGAACGGTGAATTCAACCAATTAAATGCAAGCACCCGTATTCTTTAGATAAAGAACACGGGGGGCTAACTTGAATGTAAAGATTAGCCCCATGGTGTTATAATTTATTTATTATTTAAATAAATTACTTAATTTGCTTTTAATTGAGCTTGAATTACTTTTAGGCTGATTTTGCTGCATTTGATTGGTCTGCGGCAAAGTCTGATATTGATAATTCAAAACAGATGCTTGCGAAGAAACAGATGGCTGCTGAAAAGCATTATTATTTGAATATTGTTGGTAAAACTGGTTATATTGTGTAGTCGTTGAATTATAATTATTACCTAAATCCTGCTTATTTGCCTTTTGAGCTTTTTTAGCTTGCACAAGTGTAATATCTTTGGCTAAAAGATCTTCACGTCTAAATTCCTGGATAGCTTGATGATATTCGGAGGCTTTAGGGTGAGCATTAAAATAATAATCATATTCTTGTATAGTAGTTTTTCTTCCTAAAAAATTATCTAGACTACATTTTGTAAAAGGGGCATCCTCATCAAGCGCATCTAAATCGTCAGGACAAATTGCTGCTACGAGCTGTGAAATTAACCATACACCTTTACTATATGGTAAGCCTTTGCCTTGATCATGCAATATTTCGTCTCTTTCATCATTAAAATCATCTAACTCCGAAATAAACGGTCCTCTTTCTTCAATTTTTTTCATCCATTTGGTGCTCTCATCATCATTTGTGCAGCTAATAAATGTTAAAGGGTTAAATTCCGGATTTTTTCTATGCATAACAAGACTTGTAACTTTATCAATCTCTGCTTGAGTAGATTGTCCGTTTTGATCACTGGGTAACCCATCTGTAAAAAGGTAATGCATAGTTTGAATTTCTGGGCTCTCAAAAGCTTTAGTTAAAGCATTATAAATAGGGGTACAACCACGAGGACGGGTTTTAAAAGCATTAGCTATGGCAATACGAGCACGTTGCACAAATTCATCTGGACTACCACCGGCTTGGAGATTAATAACATCCTGCCTATTTAAAAAACGAATAGTTATATTAGGAACTGGTAAGCAAGATAATATATCCATCATCGTATGTAATCTATCTTCAGCTTCTTCCCAGCGGGTAAGCTTATTATTTGCAGAAGAAGCATTAGGCATAAAACTTTTTTTATTTTTAGTATAATCATTAGCCATGCTAATATCGGTATCCGAAAGCGCGTCCATTGATCCACTATCATCAATAATAAAATTTAAATTATATGTTGGCAATGCTAATAATTTATTCACCAGACCAATTGGAACTTCATAACGTATAAAGTAATTTGATAGCCTATCGACCAACGCTCCCTCTTCAAAGGGTTGTGATGCCTTAAATCCTGCTAAATATTCTTTATCTTGCATAATTTCTAAAGACGATTGTGTAGATTCAGCAAGCTGCATGGGCTGCCCTGTAACTTGTTCTTGAAGGGTAGCTGCATTTTGAATATCATTCATCGAAGAAACTATGGCTAAAGATTCATTTGGTCTAGATAAAGAGCTAGGGTTGCCCGCTTGGGCTTGTTGGGCAGTATATTGTGGGTTAATTTTCATAACACCTTTATCAAAAATATATTTACTCATAACTTATAGAGTTAATCACTTCCTTATCTTTAGTGAGAACCCTTACCTCCTGTAATGTTAATGAAAGATAAATTAAGAATATCATAATTGCTTATAACTAATAAGGACAATATAGATAATATATTGTCCTTAAAAATATTCAGGCTTTATTTAAAAATTTTCCTAAAAAAACTCTTCTTCTCTGAGTTAGCATTGGCTTGGTTTTGCCCGTAATTACTGTGTGTAGCCTGCTGATAGCTAGGGGGTTCAGATAAATTAGCTTGACTATAAGCATTATTATTAGCGTAGCTATTAATATTGACATTATTTTGCGAATAGGCGGGCAAATAATTATTTTGTAAATTATTATTATTTATAAAGTTGGAAGCATTATTTCCATTTCGATCTTTAGGATAGTTTCCATCTGGGTACATACGTAGCATAATTTTTTTTCCACTTGTTTGCTCGCAAGCAAAACTCTGATAATGTTTTTGCCAGTTATACGAATAAGGGTTATTTTGGAAGTATCGTTGGTACTCTTCATTAGATAATACTCTTCCCATTAAATTATCCATAGTAAACTTAGTAAAAGGCACTTCTTCATCTAAACAATCTAAGTCATCAGGATTAATAGCTGCAACTAATTGGCTTAATAACCAAAAACCTCGGGTAAAAGGCAAGGACGACCCATGATCATGAAGCACCTCATCTCTTTCATCATTAAAATCATCTAATTCAGCAGTAAAAGGAGGATCATCTTCAATAACTTTCATCCATTTAGCTTCATTATCATTATTTGTACAACTTAAAATAGTAAGGGGGTTACGATCGGGATTAGCTCTTTAACACCAATTGAGCAACGCCTTCAGTAGAATTTTCATTTGGCACTCCATCAGTAAATAAGTAATGGATAATAGATTCTGACCTGTTTTTAAAAGCCTCAGAAAGCTTAATCAGCTTACCTCTCCTATAAATGAAAATCTTTTATAATCCCTATTTACTCTTATCAGTCTTGGTGTTATACTTATGTAAAACACTATGGATGTTATTATGACTGAATGGCAAGACAATGAACCCATTTATCGACAGATAAGAAATAGAGTCGTACAAATGATTCTAGAAGGCATTTTAGAAGAAGGTTCTAATTTACCTTCCATACGCAATTTATCAGTGGAGTGGAGCATTAACCCCTTAACTGTTTTAAAAGGCTATCAATTATTAGTTCAAGAGAACCTAGTCTCAAAAAATAGAGGCCGCAATTTTTTTGTCGCAGGTGGTGCTGCAAAGCAAATAATTACAATTGAACGTAAGCATTTTTTAGATTTTGAATGGCCTTCTATTAAGAAAAAAATGAAAAATTTAGGGTTAGAATTTTTAATTCAGGAGCATCAATAATGAATTTATCACCGCTTATTCAAGCTAAAAACTTAAGCAAGTCTTATGGAAACAAACATATTTTAAACAACTTTTCATTTGAGGTGCAAAGAGGGCAGGTCATAGGATTAATAGGAGCAAATGGAGCTGGAAAAACTACCTTATTACAGTCACTAACCGGTTTAATTTCTATAGACGGAGAATTAGAGGTTTTGGGGTTTAACCCCTGGCGAGATAGAACCCGAGTTTTAGAACATTGTAGCTTTATCCCAGATGTAATGGTTTTACCAAATCAATATACTGTTTCAGAGTTAATCGAACTGTATAAGGCATTATATAAAAGTTTTAATTTATCTAAAACAGAAGGTTTATTAAATAAATCGGGGATAACCAGGAATCAGGAAGTTAAAACTTTATCTAAAGGGCTTAAAGCACAACTTCATATTGCTTTAATGGTTTCAATAGATGCTTCCCTATTGATTTTAGATGAGCCAACTTTAGGACTTGATATTTTTGCTAAAGAACGTTTTTATAAAACGCTGATAGAAGATTTTTTAGATGATAACCGGACCATAATCATATCAAGCCACCAAATTGATGAATTAGAACCTTTATTAACTCAGGTGATGTACATTAAGGATACCAAATTGGTATTAAATTCATCTATTGCTGAACTTCAAAATAACTTTGTTCTATTAAAGGTACCGCCTAAAGAAATTTTAATTCAGGAAATAAGAACCTATAAGCCTATATATGAATTTAAAGGAATAGAAAAATATAGATTTATTTTTAGACAATCTGAAGGTTTGAGTGAATTATTAAAAAAGTATGGGGATATTACTATCCCTTCTTTGACTGATATCTTTACCGCCTTGCATAATGGAGCCCCGTATCATGAATAAAATATTAATGCTAAGCAAACTTGAATTAAAACATAATAAATCTTTGTGGATAGTACCTACATTATTAACCACCCTAATTTTTATACTAATTTTTTATTATTATTTCACTAATCAAACGGATCATTCATGGCTTTTTAATATTCGTTCTAATGACGAATTGATAAACCCAATTAATGGGATTACCGGTTTTTATAGCGCTTTTTACTCTATGAGCTTTGTGGTTGTGCTAGGTCTTACTCAAAGTTTATTGTTTTTTTATGGCTTAAATGCTTTATCAAGGGATTATCACAATAAAAGCATTTACTTTTGGAAGTCTTTACCGGTTTCTGATAAAGAGTATATAACCGCTAAGACTTTAACATTTATTAGTATATTGGTGTTCACCACTTTACTATTATTAATTTTAAGATTAAGTCTATTTGTTTTTCCTTGGTTATTAAATTATGATTCCAATCCACAAGTTGCATCCATTATTTCAGAGTCATTAAATATTTCTGCTTTTTTACTGCCCACCTTAAAAATGTTATTAATAACCATTTGTTGTATGCTTCCTTATTTTGGATGGGGATTATTGATTTCTGTATCTTTTCCTTCCTCTCCTATACTAATAGGATTTCTAGCTCCTCCTGCTCTTTATCTAATCCAACATATCTTTACAAGGCATTCATTTATAGGTCAATCCTTTTTTAATTTTTTCGAAATTATTTCTAATTGGATATATCTTATTTTTTCATATGGGCAACAAAGTTTCTATTCTTCTGAAATATTATCCAATATGACCATCAATTCGAAGTCATTACCCCTAATAGATGAAAAATTTTATATAAATTTATTTGTTTATTTATTAGTTGGAGTAGGCCTAATATTTATAGCAAGCTATATGAGGCAAAAGCGGTCTTTAAGCATTTAAGCCAAATTATTAGGGGGGCGTTAAGAAACCTTCTAGGAAAGGATTATAAAACCCTAATATCTAAACTCCAGTGGATGGCCTGGAGAATGGTTCGGGTTCTGTGCAAATCACCCCCTTAATACAAGGTGAAGAGCCAGCTTTTCTCACTTGCGCCTCTGTAATGAGGAGTGGCACACAAAAGGCTACTTTCTACACCTCAGCATGTCCTCCAGCTAAGGCTGGGAGGACTTCGGCAGGAGAGCTGAAAACCTGCCCAACAAAGAATCATACGCTGGAGAAATGGTGGCGAAAGTAACCCTAAAGGTACTCTAAGCTGATAGGCCCCATAAACTTTAACAAGAAGTCATTAAGAAAGCCGGATCGAGGGAGGGCACCCATTCATGCAAAAAAGTGTCTTTAAGTTTATCTAATAACTACTTTTAGGCTACACTCTAATCCTTTTTAGGATGTTTACCTAATGCTCATTGAATCTAATACGATAAATCCAAAAAAATTTCTTATTGATAAAATTAAACACTGTAGTGCTCCCCATAAAAACCGATCCACTTAGTTATTAACTTAATGAGAGGATTGTAAAATGAGAGATACTGCACCCATGAATAACCAAGGTCCTAAGAAAGAATGCTGGGTAAAAAATGTGTTGAAAATGAAATTTTACGGGAAGCTGTCGAATTAGCTCGCGAAAAAAAACTCATCTCGCGACAACCCTTGCCCGGTGTGGAAGGTATGGAATAAGACAAATTGCTAGTGCTTTACAGGTATCTCGTTCTCATTTGTCTTTTTGCTTAAGAAGATTATAATGAAAATGCCCCTCATAAGGGCTTGAAAATGTGTTCGCCAAGGGAGTATATTCGTCAATCAAATTTGATTTGAAACTGGATCGGTTTTAGGGGGCAACTCCAAACACCCAGAAATTGACCAAGCTGTTGATTCATTGAATGATAGGCCTATGAAATGCTTAAATTATGCAACCCCAAAAGAGGCTTTTTTAAGCAATTTCGGCATAGAGCCTATTTTAATAGGAAGTTGCACTTAAAAATTGAACTTACCTTCCGCAAGATCCTATTCCTTATTTCATAAAAGAACCATCACGAACAAATTCCGGTTTGTTAACTTATTTATTGCCGATCTCATCCGCTTATAACCCATCACCCATTATTTCAATGTTAAACCATTTCTAATTTGAAATAGGGCATCATTTGCTTCTGCTATAAGCTCTGCAGTTTTCAATAAGGAATTTTGATGTGAATTCAATATCTGCTCTATATTGTCTACTCGAGCCCTTGGCTTATTCTCTTTTCCAGCCATTGCAAGATCATACATAAAATTTAATCTGGGCTGTGGGGTGGGTATAACTTGTTGTGTAGGCGAAGTGGCTAATGGCTGAACGGCTGGCCTCTTATTAAGTATTAAATCATCAAATAAAATAACATAGAGATTATCAAGCATATGTTTTCTTAAATATTCTTCTAGGATTTCTTTATGTGCTAGGGTATCTGTCGCTAAGCCGGCGATCTCTACCCCCAACCGTAAAGGTTTTATAGCTCTATATTCACCTGTACATGGTTCGTATAGTTTGATAAATTCTTCAGAATTACTTAATAAAATAAGGGGAAAGTTATTTTCAATTAAATTTCTTTCTGATTCATCAAAAGGTTTTATCGATTGGCTCAAAATAGAGCGAAGTTGTTCAAAGCGAAGTTCTAAGCCTTCGAGATGTTCCAATAAGAAAGGTTTCATTGATTTAAAAACCTGACTGTATGCAGACCGTGCGAATGATACTTTTGAATTAGCAGACAAGAATGAGCTCATCTCAATATTAAAGGATTGATTTATTAGAAAATTATCAAAACATTCTTTTGCCCTTTCAGGATTCATAGAGGCTTGTGCCGTATCTTTTTCATTTTTAAGTCGCAATAAACTGATATCTTTATGAGGGGGTACAAACATCTGTATTAAGGCCTCTAATCCTTTATTGTTTGGATTTTTCCAAAGGCTCTCGAAGTTTACATCACTCTTTTCTTTAAATGTTCTGATGTTAATTTGCTCGTATATGTTAGAATATATTGATTCTGCGTCTGCTCTTTTATCAATTTCTTCAGAATTCGGGGCTAAATGATCAGCCAAACAAAGAATCATATAATAATATTGTTTTGTCTCATGAATCCATGCTTCTATTTTTTTTAATTCTGGCACAATCTCCATAACATTTAATCCCCATTGTTTGGCACGCAAGAGATAAATTAATAATACATTTATATTTCTGAAATCACCCCTATAACATTTCCAAAGGTAATTACTCAGTAAGTCAGCATGAGAAACAGCTTCGCTATGTATTGCATATTTTGTAATAATTTCATTTTTGGGATATCGATTTTGAGCAAATTCATTACTTAGCCTTGCAAAACAAGTTCTGCCATTTGGATTTAGTCCAACTAATCCCCCTAGTTCAATTTCACCACACATTGGTACAAGATGATAAGCGTTGACCATCTCGATTGGTGAGAGGATTTGAAATTTAGTTCTGGGCAGTAATGCAAGAATGCTCGAATTTGTACCATGAATAAAAGGATCATAAAATTGTGAGCTCTGTTTTATTAAACTATCCAGTCTTTCGGAAACATTATTTAATCTATCTGTTTCTTCTATTTGTTTGGCAACAGATGGATAGCTTTTAGCGTCACTATTGAAAAAAACACGTTTCAAGGTGGCATAGGTCTCGAGATCCATTCCAAAAGCTGCAGAAAGCTTCTGAAGTTGTTTTACAACTGTTTCAAGAACAGATTGTATTTTCTCTTGAGTGTCTATGGTACCATTTTCAGCTTCATATCGTAAGCGACGTATTTGTATATACGCTGGACCAAATATATCTTCGGAAATCAAATCTAAGGCTAGTGCAACCTCTTGTGGGGAATACGACCATAATTGAAATGCTATTTTAAGAAGAGCTTTGTTGTTGATAACTTGTTCCTTTTTGTGGCCTAAAGGCTTACCCAAATCATGTAAAATTATCATCATTGACATGAGATTAACAATATTGCTAATACCCAGCTTCGATAATTTATCTTGTAGAGGTTTAATGAGTTCAATATTTTTTTCAAATAATGCAAAGACTCTCAAAGTATGCTCTTCTATACTATAGCCTTCGCCAACTTGAGCCGATGCCTGAAAAAGTCTGCCTAACTGTGGATATGTTTGAGATAAAAAATCTATTATTTCTTTACCGGATAGGGTATTGCTATGTATATATTTTTCAAGATCCGGATATTTACGCCCACCAATTATTGGATAGCTCGTATAACTGGATTGTGCTTTTTTGCTTAAGTTTAACCAACGTTCTGGGTTATTTGGTCCAATCTGTTGGATTTCCCAATCTGATAATTGTGTAAGATCAGTAATTAGAGTCGCTGAAATCTTACCAGTTGTCTCATTAGTATTTGTTGTTAACAAACTCTCCATCTTTGGTGTATCTACTACCATTTTTTAACCCACCAATAAATTCTTAGAAAATGTATTTACGCGTAAATTACTACGTATTAAAGCTACTATAGCATACCGTAAACTCATGATTATAGTCGAGTGTAAGCGCTAACACTGAAGGGCCAATTTTCCGGTAGTCTTGCCCCTCACAAAGGTTTTATAGAGGGTATTTTAGAATTCTATCCCCTATTTTTGCTGGGCATAGTAATGGTGAGATAACTTTAAAATCCCCTATGGAAGGAAGGCCATCAGGTTGAAAATACTCTCTATTCTAGAGCCTCAGATATTGCCCGGATTTTGTATCAACAAACCGGTAAAAAATTAAGCGTTCGGACGATAACCCGTATATTACAAAGAGAAGGATTTTCTTACAAAAAAACTAAGTTGGTTCCAGGTAAAGCGGATCCTATTGCTCAGGAGAATTTCATAAAAAAGTATAAGCAATTAAAAAAGAAAAAAATGAGCAAGATGTTATCTATTTTATTGATAGCACTCATCCCACGCATAATGTTGAGACGGGCTATGCTTGGATAAGAAAAGGTAAAGAAAAACCAATCCTAAGTAATAGTGGTCGCAAGCGCATGAGTATTAATGGGGGTGTAGACATTAGACCTCTTTCGAAACCTAATTATCAATTTCAAAATTACAAATTCCTGCAATTAAATTGAATCTAAGTCCAAAACGTTTTCTGCGATTTCGGTAACGGTCGGCAATAATTTTATATCGTTTC
>JAQGOH010000073.1 GCA_028293705.1 Francisellaceae bacterium
TTCATCGTTAGCAGAGGCCATCGATCAGGCATTTAAAATAGATCATTTAAATTTTAATTAACTATATATTAATAAAAAAGGGAGCGTGTGCTCCCTTTTTTATATCCCGCTTACTTATCTGCAAGAAGAAGGCGCATATCGTGTATCACCTGAAGAAGAACAAGTCCATTGAATTTGCCCATTATTATAAGTAGCACTTAACATAATACTTAAGCCAGTTGGTACACCCGTAGTAAGGGTATTAACCACAGCCGTAATAATATTAGGAGCGGAATTGGTAGTTGAACTCGTATTTACGGTTAAACTATTAAGTGCGGTTCCCCAGTTTCCAGTATTTCCTGCAATACCTGCATTGACATTATCCACCGGCCAAGCGGGTGCTGCTTGATTAATCGTTTTGGTAATCACGCTTTCAGAAACCCCTTGTTTAGCGGCATCTAACATACCCATGGCTTCAGAAACACGCGCTCTAACTAAATAATCTTGATAAGCAGGAATTCCTACTGCTGCTAAAATACCGATGATTGCAATAACAATCATTAACTCGATAAGTGAAAAACCTCGGTTGTCTTTTATTAAATTAACTTTCATATTTTATCCTCTTAAATCGATCCTAAAGTAAATACCATCTCTATTTTTATAGCACAATTTTTTATAAAACGAATGTTTATGCTAAAAAGGGTAGATACAAATATTGAACTAATTTTAATGACCTCATTGAGTAAAGGTCATTTTATTGAGTAATTATCTACAAATAGAAGGGGCATATTGTGTATCTCCACTTGAAGAACAAGTCCAGACAACGCTTCGATTAATATAATTGGCACTAAAAATAATCGTGAGGTTGTTAGGAATACCCGTAGAGGCGGTATTAACCACAGCAGTTAAAATATTAGGAGCTGAATTAGTGGTTGAGCTTGTATTAACCGTTAAAGAATTTATCATAGGTCCCCAATTACTACTTGGATCATTAAGACCTGCTCCGTTGTTGGTGGTAGGCCAAATGGGAACCATCTGACTTATGGTTTTGGTTATTACGGTTTCTGTAATAGCTTGTTTAGCAACATTCAGTGTATTGAAAACTTCACTGACTCTAGCTCGGATTAGATAATTTTGATAAGCGGGTATCCCAATAATGGCTAAAATTCCAATAATAGCGATAACAATCATTAACTCAATTAAAGAAAACCCTTTTTTTAATTTTAAAAAAAACATATATTTTTCCATTTTTTTGAAAATCAGTTCCCTTCTATCGGCAAGATAAAGGCATAATGTTTCGGTCTCCATTCGAGATACAATTCCAAATGACTTTGCCATTTAAAAGGGAGGGAGTTAAGGTAATGGTTAAGGGTATTCCTAAATTTTCAGAATTACTTACAACAGTAATAACCCCATTATTTACCATTAAAGATTGAATTTTATTGCCCCAAATGAGATCGCGAGGAGAATTTATTCCAGCACTGGCATTATCAGCCGGAAAACTCGGGTGATTAACATCGACTGTTTTGCTCAAAATTGATTCACTAACTTGTCGTTTTGCTATTTCTACACTGGAAAATAATTCGGTAATACGAGATTTAAGAAAGTAATTGTTTATTGCAGGAATCGCAACGCCTAAGATTAAAACTAATACTACCACTATCCCAATAATTTCAATTTTGGTAAAACCCTGATTTTTGTGAGTAAATCCCTTTAACATTTTGCATTTCCTATATATAAAAACAGTCAAACAACTTCAATTTTAGGATGGTACCATTAACTTTTTTAATCGACTTCATTCTTGGCTAATATTTCTTTACTATGACATAGTTTTGGAACATATCTCAATAATTTAGATGAATCATTGGTTAAGGTACATTCCCATTCTAAAGAATCGTCTTCATCATTCAATATGGGTCTAATAAAAAAATTTAAATCTTCTGAAATTCCTAACTCATCTTTATTAGCAACCACAGTCATTTCACCTTTTTTGACAGATAAAGATTTGATGGGTGCTTTGAATTTTTTGTCTTTTAAATTGAGTAATTCATCATTAATTTTATCAACTGGGGTCCCAAGTACCATGTGTTCTGAAATTTTTAGTTTATAGGCTTCTAGATTGCTTAATAAAACCGAGGTTTTAGCTTTAACCATATAAGCTTTATAATTGGGAATAGCCATCATGCTTAAGATTCCAAGAATTCCTACAACTGCCATTAACTCCATTAAAGTGGCACCTTTCATATTTTGTTTGTAAATTTGCATTGATAAAGACCTATTACATAAATTTTAAAATGAAATAGTTTGCCAGAAAAATTTTTCAAAATAAATAATTTTTTAAAACCAAAAATTTTCTAAAATTATTATTTTAATTATCAAAAAAATGAAACCGCTTATATAAGTAAATAGACTAACCAATTTTTTAAATCCGAAGTTTAGGAGTTTTAAGCCAAGGTAAAGTTTAAGTATTCCCTGCGAACTAGTCCTATGTTAGTATTTGCCTGACATTTAATTAGGCATGTTAAAAAATACTAATATTTAATCTTAAGGGTATAGAAATTATTATGGCTATAAATTCAGACTTACCAAAAGAAAGTAAGTTAGTGAAAAAAATAAATTTTGATCATCTTAGTCGTACCATCGATACTTACTTTAGTAGAGAAGGCTTAGAGGCAAAGCTTCAAGAAAATCGGCCCCTAGTGATTAAATATGGAGTCGATTTAACCGCACCTTTTTTACATTTAGGCCATGCAGTTAATTTATGGACCATGCGACATTTTCAAGAGTGTGGTCATAAAGTCATATTTCTTATTGGGGATTTCACAACCCGCATTGGCGATCCGACGGGTCGTTCTGAAATGCGTAAGATTATTCCACAAACTGAAATCGATAAAAATGCTCACTATTTTATTGAGCAAGTTAAAAAAATTTTATTAACCGATGAAAGTGTGTTTGAAATAAGACGAAATTCTGAATGGTATGATAAAATGAGTGCGGCAGATTTTCTACAGCTCACGAGTATGATTACCCATGCTAAATTAATACAAAGAGAAATGTTTCAAAAGCGCATTAGCGATTCCCAAGAAATTCATATTAGTGAAATGATGTATCCCATTTTACAAGGCTATGACTCGGTGGTTTTAAAATCAGATCTAACCATTGTAGGGTCTGATCAATTATTTAATGAAAACATTGGTCGATTTTACCAGTCTAAATTTGGGGTAAGTCAACAAGTCATTATTACTACCAAAATAACCCCTGGTATTTTTGGGAAAGAAAAACAAAGTAAGAGCTTAGGAAACTATATCGCATTAGAAGATAGCCCACGCGATAAATTTGGTAAAATATTAAGCATTTCTGATGATTTAATTTTTGATTATTTTAAAGTTTATACCACAGTGGATTTAAACGATATTCAAAATATGCAAAAAGCTGTCGAGTCAGGAAATGAAAACCCCATGCTGGCTAAAAAATTATTAGCAGAGGCGGTGGTAGAAAGATATCACGGTAAAGCAATTGCTTTAGAAGAATTAGATTGGTTTAATAATGTTTTTTCTAACCGGAATACTCCCAGTGATATTCCAGTCCATGAAATATCTCCAAAAGAAGAGTTTTTTTCAATCCTTCGTCGTTGCTTGCCTAATCATTCAAGCAGCGCGCTTCGACGATTGTTGCAGCAAGATGCAATTAGTCTAGATGGCGAAAAGGTGCCTGAAACCTGTAAAGTGATTGATATTCAAGAGGGTGCAATTTTAAAAATAGGAAAAAAATATTGGTTTAAATTAATGTATAAACCATAATATTTATAAACTTTTAATTGATTCTAATAAAGTTAAGTCTTATAATTTCGCCTTATGCCGGGGTAGCTCAGTTGGTAGAGCAATTGATTCGTAATCAAGAGGTCGGGGGTTCGATTCCTCTCTTCGGCACCATCTTACTTAAGAATTTTATATAAATTAATATTTAGGTAGATTTAAAAAGACTTATAAATGGTACATGTTCAACATGCAATAGTTATTTGATTAAAATTTATTTTTTACTATCATTATAATAAACGTTGTTTTATGAGGTTAAATTCATGATGAAATTCTATAAAATTTTTCCTTTAATAAGAATATCCAGGGATTTTCATTAATTGAATTGATGATTGTTATTGCCATAATTGGAATCCTAGCAGCTATAGCGATTCCTAATTATCAAAATTATATTAAAAGATCAAAGTTGGCAGAAGTAATTAATATATTAGAGTCTATAAAACCGCAATTGTTAGAAAATTATAATGCAAATGTTAGTTGTCCTGCCTCTTTAACATTTGGAAATACAAGCCTCGCTGTAAATACTTATGCGAATACAAGTATATCCGCCAATATACAGGGCATATATTATGGAAGTTGTAAAACAGGAAATTACCAATGTACTGGAGTAAATTGTAATTGTGTTGTCCAAGCACTCTTAACCTCTAACTTAGGAGGAGGGCTTTTAACTTTAGTAATGGTTCCGCCCAGTGTCAGTGGGAATGCTATGCAATTTACTTGCGGGTTTTGGCCTGTACAACAAACTGGGCAAATTGGCCCCAGTATACAATATGCACCTTCCTCTTGTACTGCAACTAATTTAACTACTTTATAATATACTAAACTATAAAATTGTATGTTTAGAAACGATGCTTAATTTAAACCGTTTTTTTTTCATAATTACAGAAAATTATTTATTTTACAATATAAAAAACTCACAGTTTTTTTAATTCCTAAAAAATTTGCAGTTATAATTACATATTTAACTTTTAAGGGTACTATATAAATTCTTTATTTTAGTGTTAAAAACTTAAAAGGAGCTTTAATATGGGCACAGGTACCTTTAGTTCACAAGATTGGGATACTTTTTCAATCTCAAATCAAATCAAATCAAATCCAATCACTCACCATGGAAGAAACTTTTAGCCAAAATATGAAATCAGAGTTAGACTCTGCAAAAATCAGAATAAGAGAATCTTGCGAAACTCAAGATAAAAGTCAAGTTAGATGTTTAGTCCCAGGGTGTGGTGGTTTGGGTTAATGCTAAACCATTCTGGCCTTTCTTGCCAGTTTTTAACAATAAATTCATAAGGTGTCAGTCCTTTAAGCGCTTTAAGTCTCTTAGCAAAATTATAGGCATTTACAAAAGCATAAAGATGTTCTCTTAGCTGGGAATGAGTATGGTAATAATACCGTTGTACAGTTGCCTCTTTGAGGGTACGGTTCATACGTTCTACTTGGCCATTTGTCCATGGATGGGAAATTTTGGTTAAGCGATGCTCAATCTTATTCTCATGACAAACCCGATCAAAGATATGTGTCCACGCATGTTTATCAACTTTCCTATTAGTAAATTGAATACCATTATCCGTTAGAATAGTATGCATGTGGTTAGGAACCGTTTTAATAAGATTACGCAGAAATTGTGCTGCCTATGCTTTTCCATATTTTTCTAAGATGTTTAGTCCCAGGCTCTATGGGTAGAATTCCCCATAATTAAATTCAAGGAGGATTAGCTACCTTGATGGAGGAAATTTTAAAGCGCGATTCTATTCCCAATCCTCATGTGATGTTTATGGCAGTTGGGGAAGTAAATTGTGATAAAAGCCCATTACAAGTAACTCAGTTTGAAGCTGATATTCGAATTGCAGAACAATTGAAAAATTTGTATTTAGAAGGCGGTGGTGGGGGCAATGATTCTGAAAGTTATCCGCTAGCCTGGTATTTTGCAGCAGCTAAAACTGCTCTGGATTGTTATAAAAATCGTGGGGAAAAGGAAATATTATTTACTATCGGAGACGATAACGCCCCTGCAGAATTAAAAGGCGTTCATCTTAAGAAATTTTTAAATATTCCAGAGGCTAGGGATATCTCTACCAAAAATATCTTAGACAAAGTTCAAACTTACTATGAAGTTTTTCATTTAGGTATAAAAGAAAGTTTTACTTATACCACTCAAGTCAAACAAGGATGGCAAGCTTTATTGGGAGAACGATTGATAGAGGTTGCAGATTATACAAAGATTCCAGAATTGATAGTGTCGACTATTGATTGTTTACGAGGTAATAAAGCCAAGCCTATTAATGCAAACTTAGCTACTTCTTTAGAAAATCTAAGAGAAGTGGAAGTCGGCATGGCCCCTTCAAGCAGCAGCGCGTCAATACCAATGGCTCATATGGGTTATCAATGGATTGATATGCCAATGGAACAATCTCCTCCCCCTTACGAAGCCATTTCACCGCGATTAAGTCCGGGTGGAAATAAATAATTATGAATGTTCATGTTGTAATTGGTGCCTCTTTTGGTGATGAAGGTAAGGGGCTTATGACCAATTATCTAGCAGCAAAATGGGGACCAAAAGCTTTGGTTGTGCGCTTTAATGGGGGCGCACAAGCAGGACATACAGTAGAAACACCTTATAAAAGTCGTCATATTTTCAAACACTTTGGAAGTGGGGGTTTTGTCAATAGTCCTACTTATTTAAGTGAGTTTTTTATTTGCAATCCTATCATTTTTACTAAAGAATTAAGGCAACTAAAGATCTTAAATTTAAAACCTCAAATCTTTGTGAATGCTAATGCTATTGTAACTACTCCATATGATATGATGGCCCCTTCAACCTTGAAGTGCAATTCTTTCGGCTGGTTTCATCGCTTTTGACATTATCTCTATTGGTTTTCGATACCCTAACACTTTTCTAGGTCGATTGTTAAGTAAATTTTCTACCCTTTGAA
>JAQGOH010000134.1 GCA_028293705.1 Francisellaceae bacterium
AGAGGCAATTCAAGTTTACACCCTA
Organism: Francisellaceae bacterium; assembly: GCA_028293705.1. Lineage (GTDB taxonomy): Bacteria > Pseudomonadota > Gammaproteobacteria > UBA6186 > Azoamicaceae > JAQGOH01. The sequence continues at coordinate 26 of JAQGOH010000134.1, forward strand.
AACAGGTATCTTGTTTTATAACTCATACCAATCCCCATACTCATGAAATTATAAAGCAAGGGCTTGATAGGTCACCCTTGTATACAGGCCTTATTGAGGGCATAGGTCCGCGGTATTGTCCTTCAATCGAAGATAAAGTCATGCGGTTTAGTGAAAAAGAATCCCATCAAATATTTGTGGAACCCGAAGGCCTTAATACTTTTGAAATTTATCCAAATGGAATTTCCACGAGCTTACCAATGGATGTTCAGCTTGACCTAATTCATTCGATAAAAGGATTTGAAAAAGCGCATATTACCCGTGCAGGATATGCCATTGAGTATGATTATTTTGATCCCAGGGATTTAAAGCCAAATCTAGCGGTTAAATCCTTGCCTGGCTTGTTTTTTGCAGGACAGATTAATGGAACAACGGGTTATGAAGAAGCCGCCGCTCAAGGACTGCTAGCGGGCATTAATGCAGCGGCTTCTGCTTTAGATAAAGAAGGATGGTATCCCTTAAGAAATCAAGCTTATTTAGGGGTTTTGGTTGATGATCTGATTACGATGGGTACCTCTGAACCTTATCGGATGTTTACCAGTCGGGCTGAATATAGGCTCCTCTTAAGAGAAGATAATGCTGATTTAAGATTAACGCCTATTGGTAAAAAACTAGGTATTGTTTCTGAAAAGCAATGGCAGGCTTTTGAACAGAAATATGAAACAGTAGAACGGGTCAAATCACAACTTAAAGACACCTGGATCCGCCCGAATACAATTCAATCAGCGGCGATTGCGGTTCACTTAGCTAAGCCACTTGAAAAAGAATATCGTTTAAGTGATTTATTATTAAGACCCGAGTTAAATGTTACCCAATTGCAAGCGGTTGAATCCTTAAATTTACCGGCTATGTCGATGGAAGTTGCCAATCAGGTTGAAATTCAATTGAAATACGCAGGCTATATTGAACGACAAGAAAAGGAAATTATAAGACAAACTAAAAACGAAAATATCAAATTACCCCTTGATTTGGACTATGAAGGTATTTCTGGGTTATCCAATGAAGTGGTTGAGAAATTAAAAAATACCCGTCCTGAGAATTTAGGTCAAGCGGCAAGGATACCAGGTATTACTCCAGCAGCGATTTCTTTATTATTGGTGTATTTAAAAAAGGGGGGTAAAGTTTGAGCGATAAAGAAGCTTTATTAGCCCTTCTTAAGCAAGGGGTGGATGAATTAAATTTAAATACCATTTCTGAAGTTGTCCGACTTAAACTCTGGGATTATTTAGAACTTTTTTTGAAATGGAATCAAATTCATAATCTGAGCTCTATTCATAAACCTCAAGAATTTGTTATAAAACACTTGTTAGATAGCTTAAGTGTCGCCCCGTTTATTCAAGGGGATAATGTACTCGATGTAGGGACAGGGGGAGGACTACCTGGAATTCCTTTAAGTTTAATTTTTCCAGATAAGCAATTTATCTTATTGGATAGTAGTCAAAAAAAATCTAGTTTTATTCAGTATGTCATTCTAAATTTACAGTTAAAAAATGTTCAAATGGTAACAAATCGCGTAGAATCGTTTCAATATGAAGCAGGTTTTGATACCATCATTTCAAGGGCTTTTAGTGCCTTAAAGCCTTATGTTGAGGGTGTGAGTCATTTATCTCGAGAAAATGGGATTATTTTAGCTATGAAGGGTAGATTGCCAACCGAAGAGTTAGCGTCCTTGCCGTCTGGCTTAATAGTCAAAGATATTCAGCGCCTTAGGGTGCCTTTTTTAAACGAGGAAAGATGTTTAGTTTTTTTAAACGGAATAAAAAAAGGGAAAAACCTTTAGGTTGTATTACGGCGATTGCTAATCATAAAGGCGGGGTAGGTAAAACGACTACCTGTGTTAATTTAGCGGCTTCTTTAGCTCATTTAAAACAAAAGGTTTTATTAATCGATTTAGACCCCCAAGGAAATGCCACCATGGGTAGTGGTATTGATAAAAATAATATTGAGTGGAGCATGAATGATGTCTTACAAGAACAAGTGGAACTTGAATTAGTACTTGTACAAACTAAAGCGAATTATTATATCTTACCGGCTAATTCTGATTTAACTGCCGCTGAAGTAGCCTTATTAAAAAAACCTAAACAAGAACGCACCTTAGAAAAAATATTACAAAAGATTTATAAAAAATTTGATTATATTTTGATTGACTGCCCTCCTACTCTTAATATGTTAACCTTAAATGCTTTAATTGCGGCAAAATCTGTCATTATTCCTATGCAGTGTGAATACTATGCCTTAGAAGGCTTATCCGCCTTAACGAGTACTATTACGCAACTTCAACAAAATTTAAATCCTAGTTTAAGAATAGAGGGAATTATAAGAACGATGCATGATCCTCGCAATCGATTAAGTTTAGATGTATCTAAACAATTAATTGAAAATTTTGGTAAAAAAGTTTTTAAAGCAGTTATTCCAAGAAATGTGCGTTTAGCAGAAGCCCCCAGTTATGGATTGCCTATTATTTTATATGATAAAAATTCTAAAGGTAGTCTTGCTTATTTAAATATGGCTAAAGAATTGATTAAAAATTCAGAAGCCTTGCAAAAAGTAAAAAAATCCACCGAATCAACAGTGTAAGGATTCAATAAATGCCAGCGAAAAAAAGGGGTTTAGGTAAAGCTTTAAATCATTTATTAGCTATGACAATAGACGAGACAGAAGATGATATCGTCTTGGAAGAAGCTAATGAAAAAATAACTCCGAGCAATTTTATTAATTTACCGGTTAAAAAAATAGTAGCTGGTATTTACCAACCTCGACAAGAAATTGATCAAACTGAATTAGAATCTTTAGCAGAATCGATTCGGTCTCAAGGAATAATTCAACCCATTTTAGTGCGAGCTATTAATAAAGACCAATATGAAATCATCGCGGGCGAGCGGCGTTTTCGTGCAGGGATTATTGCAGGGTTAGAATCTGTACCCGTTATTATTAAAGAGGTAAGCAATAAAGAAGCCTTAGCTATGGCCTTAATCGAAAATATTCAAAGACAAGATTTAAGTCCTCTTGACGAGGCACAAGCTATTGAACGTTTAGCTAAAGAATTTAATTTAACTCATCAGGAAGCCGCAAACCTATTAGGGAAATCAAGGACTGCTATAACCAATCTATTACGACTTTTAAATTTAAATGCTGATGTTAAGGTTTTATTAGAGCGAGGTGAAATTGAGTTAGGGCATGCTAAGGTCCTATTAGCAGTTAAGGGGTCACTCCAAAGTCAACTAGCCCGAATGGTGGTGGCTAAAAATTTATCTGTAAGAGAAATTGAAAATATTGTTAACAATCAAGAAAAAAAAGAGGAAAAATCCCTTTCGAAGAAACCTATGGATCCTGATATTAAAAGATTACAGGTTTCTTTAAGTGATAAATTAGGTGCTCAGGTTAAAATTATGCATAACATTAAAGGGCGAGGAAAGCTTATTATCCAATATAATAATATAGATGAGTTAGATGGTATTTTAGAACATATCAAATAATATTAATGACGAAGACCTGAAAAAAATTTATGGATAAGCTTACCAGTATTGCATTGTTTTTGAATCGATTACATATCAATTTTCAAACCAAAACATTCCCTCAAAAATTATTAACTAAAATAAATTATCATGATTTAAATCTGATTATCAGTTATTTTTTAACCTTGCCTATGCTTTATAATATCTTAAAATCTATTAAAATTAACCAAGGAAGACGATTTGCTAAAGAAGAAACCCTTTTAAAGCGAACTTTCAATATTTTATGTGACCATACTAATCAATATTATTTTATTATTGAAACCAAAAGTAAATTAGCTAATCATTCAAAAACACCGCATGTGCAGCGAGAATTATTTAATGGGTCTATTAAAAAAGGGAAAATAGCTTGGCGTATTGATTCTAATCCTCCCGAAGAATGGGCTAACTTAGTGGTATCAACTAAATATATAAATGAAACAGCATTAGAGATTGCTGAAAAAGAAGCATTTTTTAGCAATCTTTTAAATTCTGAATATATAACAGCTTTACTGCTTGGCTCAAGATATATTAAATATATACTGGTTTCACAAAATATAATATTAATAAAGAGTTTAAGTTTATATTCAAAATTAGCAGAGAATAAGAATTTAAGTTGTTTTTTAACTCATAATCCAAATCTGAGATATGCTGAAAAACTCAAGTTAGCGTATAATATTTTAAAGGCGATAGAAACTTTACATCTTCAGTCTCCCCCTTTGGTTCATCAAGATATTAAAACTGATAATTTTTTAATTTATAAAGAAAATAATGGGATTCAAATCAAATTAACCGATTTTGGTTTAACTCGACCCGCCTTGGGACCCGAATGGGAAAAAGCTGTGGCTTTAGCCACTCTTGGATATGAACCCCCGCATTTTCATTTTCATATAAATGCTTTTCCTTGTTCATATTTTAGTCGGCAGAATAAAGATTATTATCAGACTCACCTTTCCGTAGGTAAGTTATTATCTTTTGATTTGAATTTAATGAAAACTTCTGAGGTGAGTGAGGTTCTAAGACCTAAAAAGTATAATGATATATGGGCTTGCGGCATTGTACTTTACCAATTGTTTGAAGAACATTTTTTAGACATTTTTAATCCTGTCTTAATAGGCAAAATTACACAATTTGTTACAGGAGTTTCCCCCAATAATCAATTATATAGCCTTATTTGGAAAATGTTACGAGTCAATGCTCATGAACAAATTCTTTTAAAAGAGGCCATCGACATAATTATCTTATTATTAAATCAGCAAAAAAACCGAGAAGTGGCAGAGTTGCTGAACATGGACTATAAACCGCATCTATTCAATAAAAGTTTTAACGATGTAATGCAATTTTACAATTTAAAGGAATTAAATAAACCACTGCCATTAACACCTATGCTTTCCTTTTCTAATTCTTTGAATAGCCAAGCTATTAAGCCCTATAAATATGAAAATGGTGGGTTAAATGGTGTTAATCCTAAATTTTATCTCTAGTGATTTCTTTTGAGTTTTAAGTTGTTTAACTAGTGTGTGTTTTTTCCCTAAACCTAATAATGGGTTTAGTATGCTATACTTTTTGATATTTTATACCGCAATTTTGATTGATTATGCCTATATGAAGTTTAATACCCCCCAATATTTTTTATTAAGTCTGGTTTACTATCAAATTTTGAGTTCTCTGGCTATAAGTATTTTAATAGGATTGACTATTGGTTTAGAAAGTGGCATATCTATTTTATTAGGAACAATGATTAGTATAGTGCCTACCTTAATTTGCGGTATGTTTTTCTTTTTTAAAAAAGATATTTATAATCCTAAACTTATTGTAAAATTGTTTTATAAAGGTGAATTACTTAATTTTTTTCTTTCTATATTATTATTTTTAGGGGCATTTAGGTTAACTTTCCTAAATCCGTTCTATATTTTTATGGGCTTGTTAGCTGCTAAAAATATGAATTGGGTTTTATTTTTATTAAAAAAAAAATAAGTTTATTTTACGTAGATGAAACTGACTATGGATAAACATAAATGAGTTCAGGAGATTACATATTACATCACTTACACCATTTAACTGTGGGGGAAGGCTTTTGGGCTTTAAATTGTGATACCTTAATTACCTCCTGGGTCTTAGGAATAAGCTTTTTAATCTTATTTAGGGTGGTGGCTAAAAAAGCCACGAGTGGAGTTCCAGGCCCCTTACAAAATTTTGTTGAACTCATTTTTGATTTTATTGATACCCAAGTCAAAGATAGTTTTCATGCAAAAAGTGCTTTTATAGCCCCTCTTGCCTTAACCATTTTTGTATGGGTCTTTCTAATGAATACCATGGATTTATTACCCGTGGATTTATTACCCTGGCTAGCCTATTCATTGGGTATTGATTACTTAAGAGTTGTACCAACGGCCGATCCCAACTTAACCTTAGGGATGTCGATTGGCGTTTTCTTTTTAATTATTTTTTACAGTATTAAGGTTAAAGGGCTTAAAGGTTATTTTTATGAAATGACTTGTAAACCTTTTGGTCCTTGGCTTATGCCTTTTAACTTAAGTTTAAAAATTGTAGAAGAACTCGCTAAGCCAATTTCATTAGGGCTTCGTTTATTTGGCAATATGTATGCAGGGGAATTAATTTTTATTTTAATTGCTTTAATTAATCCGCTTATACAGCCTTTTCTAGGGGTTCCTTGGGCTATATTTCACATTTTAGTTATTGGCATCCAGGCTTTTGTATTTATGATGTTAACTATCGTTTATTTAAGTATGGCTACCGAGTCTCATTGATAATTAAGAAAAATTTTTTTCATTTGTTAAATTTTTTTGGAGGAAAAATGGATACCACATTACAAGCTGCACAATTAATTAGTCAGGTTCAAAATACCACTATTTGGGCGGTTACTATTTTAATCGGTGTTGGAGCGATTGGCACCGCTATAGGATTTGCGCTTTTAGGCGGCAAGTTTTTAGAAGGGGCTGCGAGACAACCTGAAATGATCCCACAACTCCAAGTTAGAATGTTTATAGTTGCAGGTCTTTTAGATGCCATTAGTATGATTGGAGTAGGGGTAGCTTTATTTTTTACGTTTGCTAATCCTTTTTTACCTCAATTATTAGCTCATTTACCAAAATAAAGGAGAAAAAAGTTGAGCATTAATGCCACCTTATTTGGCCAAATGTTAACTTTTATGCTATTTGCATGGTTTACAATGCGATATGTGTGGCCGTTATTAGAGAATGTGCTGAATGAGCGTAAAGCTAAAATAGCAGAGGGTCTTGGCGCCGCTGACCGTGGGCATAGAGAATTAGAACAAGCTCATATTAAGACTAGTAAGGAACTACAAGAGGCAAGAGAAAAAGCTCTTTTTATTGTTAATGATGCTCAAAAACGGGCAACTTTAATTTTAGAAGAGGCAAAAGCCGAAGCCTTAGCAGAACGCAATAATATTCTAATGGTAGGCCAGGCCCAGATTGAATCAGAGCGAAATAAAGCACGCGAAGAGTTAAAGTCCGAGGTGGTCAAACTTGCTTTAAAAGGGGCTGAAAAAATTCTGTTAAGAACTATCGATCTTAAAGATCATAGGCATTTGCTTAATGAATTGGTAGGCGAAAAATAATATGATTGGTAGGGAAGTTTTAGCCAGACCCTATGCTAAGGCGATTTTTGAATTGGCAGAAAAAAGCGGGCAATTAAATGAATGGAGCTTTATTTTATCAAAATTTAGCTCTATCGTAAGCGATCCTTTACTTAAGGAAGTCCTAAAAAATCCTTTTGTAAGCACCAATCAAGTTCGGGAATTATTATATAAACTTATAAAGTTACCTTTAAATGATTTGATGAAAAATTTTATAGCTTTAATTGCGAAAAATAAAAGAGTGGAAATTTTACCTCAAATTTTTGCGGTGTATGAAAGCTATAAAGATAATAAATTAAAAAAACTAAAAGTTGAAATTACCTCAGCTTATACTTTAGAAAATGAAATTCAAATGAATATTAAAGATAAATTGGGTAAAGAATATCAAGCAGAAATAGAAGTTGAATGGATAGTAGATCCTACCATTATAGGTGGTTTTATTATTAGGTTAAATAATCAGGTCCTGGATGGTTCGCTTAAAGGTAAATTGGCTACTATCCAACAGTCTCTTACTGAAAACCCTTAGCTAATTATAAAAGGTGAATGATAAATGACTACCGTCTTAAGTGCATCTGAAATTAGTGCAAATATTATAGAAAATGTAGAAAATATGAATATTACTTCTGTGCGTCGAAATGAAGGACGTATTATTAGTATTGCAGATGAAATTGTTCGCATATACGGTTTAGAAGACGTAAAGTATGGTGAACGAATTGAATTTGAAGGAAAGATTTTTGGTATAGCCTTAAATTTAGAAAGAGATTCAGTAGGTGCTGTAGTATTAGGAAGTGCTGAAACCTTAGCGGAAGGCCAAAAAGTTTGGTGTAGTGGTGAAATATTAAGTGTGCCGGTTGGTGAAAATTTATTAGGTAGAGTGGTTGATGCTTTAGGAAGGCCAATAGATGGAGGACCTTCTCTTGAAAACCTTGAATTTTCACCTGTTGAAAAAGTAGCACCTGGGGTTATATGGCGAAAGTCGGTATCCCAACCTTTGCAAACCGGACTTAAAGCAATCGATACCATGGTGCCTATTGGACGCGGACAAAGAGAATTAATTATTGGAGATAGGCAAACTGGAAAAACTTCTATTGCTATTGACGCGATTATTAATCAAAAAGGTTCTGGTATAAAATGCATTTATGTGGCTATTGGGCAAAAAGCTTCATCCATAGCGGGTGTAGTTAGAAAATTAGAAGAACATGGTGCCCTTTCACATACCATTATCGTCGCAGCTACTGCTTCTGATTCTGCGGCTTTACAATATATAGCCCCTTATAGTGGTTGCACGATGGGTGAATATTTTAGAGACAAAGGAGAAGACGCCTTAATTATTTATGATGATTTAACGAAACATGCATGGGCTTATCGACAAGTTTCTTTATTATTACGACGACCTCCTGGCCGAGAAGCCTATCCTGGTGATGTCTTTTATTTACATTCCCGTTTATTAGAACGCGGCTCTAGAGTTAATGAAGAATATGTGAGTGAAATGACCGGTGGCAAAATAAAAGATAAAACAGGCTCATTAACGGCCTTACCTATTATCGAAACCCAAGCGGGGGATGTATCAGCATTTGTTCCTACCAATGTGATTTCAATTACCGATGGACAAATATTTTTAGAAACAGATATCTTTAATGCAGGCATTCGCCCCGCTATTAATGCCGGTCTTTCTGTTTCACGAGTGGGGGGAGCGGCTCAAACTAAAATTATCAAAAAATTAGGTGGGGGCGTGAGGTTGGCCATGGCTCAATATCGAGAATTAGCAGCCTTTGCACAATTTGCCTCTGATTTAGATGAAGCAACCAGAAAGCAGTTAGAAAGAGGCCAGAGGGTAACTGAGATGATGAAACAAAAACAATACCGTCCTTTATCAGTTGCTGAAATGGCTATTTCCTTATTTACCGTTGATAAAGGTTATTTAGATAATATTCCTTTAAATAAAATTATTGATTTTGAAGATGCTTTACAAAGTTTTATACGCACCTCCCATACGGCTTTATTGCAATTAATTAATCAGGAAGGGGATTATAATAGCACTATTGAAGAAGGGATAAGAAAAGCGGTTGAAGCTTTTATTGAGACTAATCCGCTTAATCTTGAACCGATAGGTTGATAAATTATGTCTAATACAAAGGAAATTAGATCTAAAATAAAAACCATTAAAAGTACGCAAAAGATTACCAGAGCTATGCAAATGGTAGCGGCTAGTAAAATGCGTAAGGCCCAAGAGCGCATGTCTCATTCTAAGCCCTACGCTGCTCGAATTAAAAACGTCATAAACCATTTAGCGACTGGACGCTTAGAATATCATCATAGTTATTTAATAGAGCGCACCCCTAAAAAGGTAGGATTTATTGTGGTTGCTACCGATCGGGGATTGTGCGGAGGTCTTAATGTAAATTTATTTAAGACACTTATTACGCAGATGAAAATTTGGAAACAACAAGACGTTCAGATGGAATTCTGTAGTATTGGGAAAAAAGCCGAGAATTTTTTTAACCAATATGGTGGTAATTTAGTCGCTACGATCAACCAATTAAGTGAGTCTCCAGGGATTGAAGATTTAATTGGTTTAATTAAGGTGATGCTTAACAAATATGAAAATCAAGAAATTGATAGATTATATTTGGTCTCTAATAAATTTGTGAATACCATGACCCAGACTCCTGAAGTAGAATTATTATTGCCGATAATTAGTGCTCCTCAAGAGAAACAATATTTAAATTGGGATTATCTTTATGAGCCTAATCCTGAGGTTTTATTAAATAGTTTATTATTTCGATATATAGAATCTGTGGTTTATCAAGGGGTTGTGGAAAATATTGCTTGTGAACAATCGGCCAGAATGGTTGCTATGAAAAATGCTTCAGACAATGCAGGCGATTTAATTGAAGAATTACAGTTGAAATACAATAAAGCAAGGCAAGCTGCTATTACCCAAGAATTATCAGAAATAGTAGCAGGTGCCGATGCTGTTTAATTATAGTAAGCGAGGAAAATATGAGTTTAGGTAAAGTTATACAAATTAAAGGTCCAGTAATTGATGTGGAATTTGAAGATCGCTCAAATATTCCTAAAGTTTATGATGCAATAATTATTGAAGAACCTAATTTAACCCTTGAAGTACAACAACAAATAGGAGATGGGGTAGTTAGAACTATTGCGATGGGATCTTCTGAGGGCATAAAAAGAGGCTTAAGTGTTCGCAATACCGGTAAGCCTATCCATGTACCCGTTGGAAGAAAGACCCTAGGCCGTATTATGGATGTGCTTGGTAACTCTATTGATGGCAAGGGTGAAATAGGCTCAGATGAGTTTTTACCGATTCATCGTGCTGCCCCGAGTTTTGCAGAGCAATCCTCAAGTGAAGCCTTACTTGAAACAGGGATCAAAGTCATCGATTTAATTTGCCCTTTTGCGAAAGGGGGTAAGGTGGGTTTATTTGGTGGTGCCGGTGTTGGTAAAACCGTCAATATGATGGAGTTGATTCGTAATATTGCGATTGAACATAGCGGCTTCTCCGTTTTTGCAGGGGTAGGAGAGCGGACTCGGGAAGGGAATGATTTTTATCATGAAATGAAAGAATCTAACGTATTAGATAAAGTAGCACTGGTTTATGGACAAATGAATGAACCCCCTGGCAACCGATTGCGGGTTGCATTAACAGGCCTTACCATGGCAGAGAAATTCAGGGATGAAGGGCGCGATGTTTTATTATTTATTGATAATATCTATCGCTACACTTTAGCCGGTACTGAAGTTTCAGCACTTTTAGGACGCATGCCTTCAGCCGTGGGATATCAGCCTACCTTAGCTTCTGAAATGGGCGCTTTTCAGGAACGAATTACTTCTACTAAAACTGGTTCTATTACCTCAATACAAGCCGTTTATGTGCCAGCGGATGATTTAACAGATCCCTCCCCTGCGACTACTTTTGCCCATTTAGATGCCACTGTTGTTTTATCAAGACAAATTGCGGAATTAGGAATTTATCCGGCTATTGACCCGCTAGATTCTACCAGTCGGCAATTAGATCCAAACATTATTGGTCAGGAACATTATGAGGTTGCTCGAGCTGTGCAAAATACCTTACAGCGTTATAAAGAGCTTAAAGATATTATTGCTATTTTAGGTATGGATGAATTATCAGAAGAAGATAAACAAGTTGTTTCACGTGCTCGTAAAATTCAAAGATTTTTATCTCAGCCTTTCTTTGTAGCAGAGATATTTACAGGATCAGCTGGAAAATATGTGCCTTTAAAAGAAACCATAAAAGGGTTTAAAGGAATTGTAAATGGTGAATATGATAAAATTCCGGAACAAGCATTTTATATGGTAGGCAGCATTGATGAAGTGTTGCTTAAAGCTAAAGCAATGCAAGAATAGGATAGAACTATGTCACATTGTTTTCATTTAGATGTAGTCAGTGTTGAAGAAGAATTATTTTCAGGCTTCGTACAAAAATTATTTGTAACCGGGGAGATGGGGGAGCTTGAGATTTTATATAATCATGCGCCTCTTTTAACTATTTTAAAACCTGGCCCTTTATGGATTGTAAAAGAAAATGGTGAAGATGAAGCCTTATACATTTCAGGTGGTATGCTAGAAGTACAAAAAACTACCACTATTGTTTTAGCCGATACTGCCATTCGAGCTAAGGATATCGATGAAGCTGCAGCATTAGAAGCTAAAGAACGAGCAGAACAAGCCCTAACTGAGCATGGCCGGGATTTTAATTATGCTAAAGCCCAAGGGCAGCTAATTGAAGCGGTAGCCCAGCTTAGGGCTTTGAAGAAAATTCGCGAACAATTTAAATAGGTGTAGGGGCACCTTTTTGTTAAATTTCTCATTTCTATCCCTTTTTAGATCATTTTACTGATACTCAATTTTTATTTTCCCCTGCCGATAAGAAATTATAAGTAAAAAATATATGACCCATAGGGTAAAGGAGAAATTATGACAATAGTAGATAATCAGGTAAAAACGATTCAACAAAAACTTATTGATAAAAGAGTTGATATTATCAATAAGTGTGCAAATTTAGAAAACAATCGTAATTGGATCCCAAATATTTATAGCAAGGATGAAGCCCGGATAAAAGCTACTATTGCTGAAAAAATTTATAGAAATGTAAGTGCAAACCTCAATGATGATAAAAAAGGCTTTAAAATTGCTAATAAAAAAACACAAGAGCCATTAATATTGGTTTCACAGAATAAAATTCAATTGGTAACTAAAAAACGCACTCCTGCAATATGGGCTATGTATATAGAAGAATTAAAAGCCTTGTCAGATGACTCTGTAAAAGAAATTGGACAAAATACAAAATACTTTAAATCTGCATTCACTAATGCATTAATAACTATTTTAGCGAACCAAAAAATATCGGCTTCAAAATCATTTTTAAATACTTTAAATAAGCAAGACTATTCAGGATTAAAAAAGTTATATGAATTTGCAATAAGTGCTAGCCCCAATGAATTAAAAGATTTTATAACGTCGCATGCCAGTAAATCTAAATCTGAAATACTAGATAGCCTTGAAAAAAATGAATTTAATCAAATAAAAGATTTTCAACATAATAATACGTCTTCTCCTGAAAAGGTGGAAGAGAGGCTAAAAAAAGCAGAAGAAACCTCTGGTAATAATAATGAAAGTAAAATTACTTTAAAGTTAAAAGAAAATGATTCAAATACAAATTCGCCCCCGCGTTTTAATTAAAAGTTAAATGGCGTAAGTGAGGAAAAAAATGACTTTAGAAACAGATTTAGACGAAATTTTAAATGAATTTAATAAAGTTGATATAACTGCATCTGTGGTAGATATTCAAAAGGATTTAAACGCTGCATATAAAAAACTCCTTGATTCGGCCGTGGGCAAAGAAATGAAGGAAGAATATATACTTAAAATAGAAAATGCAAAAAAAGAATATATTTCTAAGCAAGAAGAATACTTAATCAGGGAGCGTTTTAACGAATATAAAAATAAATTTATTAGGGTGGCCATGAAAGAAGTGGACGTTGGAAATCCTTTTAAAAAAAACCCTGACAAACTTCAAGAATTGAACAAGCAATTCGATGACTACGCACAGACATCTCTCAGTGAATTAATTGAAGATATTAAAAGGAAATCAGGAGATGTTCGTAACCGAAGTAAAACTTTGAAAAATTGTAATAACTTATTTGTTGTTGGTGGGGCAAATACGGATCCTAATGTCGAAATAACAAACTTTGCTAAAGAATTTATTAATTTAATGAATGAAACTGAAAAAAAAAATAAGATTGAAGAGTTGAAAAAAACTGAAAAAATATGCAATCAGAATGCAATTCAAGGTTATGCGAGGATTAACGCTTTTCAAAAAGTAGAAAATGAATTTTCTCAAACTGTAGCTCCGTTACCTACGCCTCCGTTACCTACGCCTCCGTTACCTACGCCTCCATTACCTACGCCTCCTTCACCTTCACCCATTTTAATGAATTTTGTTGCTAAACGGACTATAAAAATTTCCAACAAAAATAATTCTCCTAAATTGCAGCACGCTTCTATTGAGATTTGGAAAAAAGAAGATTGGGATAGTTTGATAGAATCAAGAATAAAAAGTATTAATTCGAAGGCGGATCTCAATTTAGAAGGGTTTCAATATGAGATCGCTAGAGTTGCTCGCTATAAAGAGAAGAAAAATAATTTGTCTGCTAAACCCAAATATGAAAAGGTAATTAGAAAAGAAAATACAGATATTAAAGCTAAATTATTTAAAAATTTAAAAGCTGAATCTTTACCTAATGGCGAGGGGTACTCTATTAAAGATGTTAAAGAAAATACCCCATTGATGGAAGTTAAAAAGCAAGATATCATCTCGGCTTCCTCTAATCCGGCAGATAAAGTATTATTAATGATGGTAGAAGAATATCAAAAAACTACTTTAGAATCTTCAAAACCCGATAATAAAAAATTTAATATTTATGATTGCGAGAACAATCCAGAAGCTGCCCTTAAATTATTTATTTTTGGAAAAGCTTTGGGACTAGAACCTGTGATTACTGACAAATCTTTGGAAGCTTTGAATAAGTCCGAATGGTCTGAGTTTTATAAGAATATTGAAAAGTCCCAACCTGCAGTTATCCAAAAACAATTAATGAGTAATGATGCCTCCTGGATGAAACTTTTCCCTAAAACCGATTCTCTTTCCCCGCCCTTGCCTTTAAAACCCAAATAGGATTAACCATTAAACCATTGAAGATAAATAAGCTTAACGTTAATATATAGCCAGATTAAATTTATTGAGTTTTAAATGAGCCAATTTACTTACCCGAATAAAGATTGTAGGGTTTTTTTATGAAATTTTCGATCATAATTCTTGCGGCTGGCAGCGGTACCCGTATGCAATCTGCTATCCCAAAGGTTTTACATACCCTTGCTGGCATACCCATGCTTGAGCGTATTGTAAAAACAGCTCAATCTACTAATCCAGAACAAATCATTGTGGTATATGGACCCCAAGGTGATCAGTTAAAAGAAGCAATGAAAAATTATCCTGATTTAAGTTGGGTTGAACAGAAAGAACAACAGGGTACAGGCCATGCGGTTAAACAAGTATTGCCTTTCCTAAAACCGGTGGACAGAGTATTAATATGGTATGGTGATGTCCCACTTATGTCTGCCAATACCCTCAATAACTTTCTAAAATCCAATATCAATAATTCATTAAGTTTAATTACTACTTCTTTAAGTAATCCAACTGGATTTGGTCGGGTTATACGTGACAGTAATAATCAAATACAAAAAATCGTGGAAGAAAAAGATGCCTCCATGGATGAGAAAACCATTAAGGAAATTTTTACAGGTTTTCTTTCTATTCCTTTTGCTAAACTACAAAATTGGTTAGTAAGGCTTGAAGCATGTAATGCTCAAAAGGAATATTATCTTACGGATATTATTGAGCAAGCAGCGAAAGAAAAACAAAACATTCAATATGTTATGCCCTTTGCTAACTGGGAAGTGCAAGGAATCAATACTTTAAAACAATTAGAGCAACTTGAAAGAGTTTACCAAAAAGAAATTGCTTATAAATTAATGGACAATGGGGTAAAAATTGTTGATGTAAATCGTTTTGATTTTAGAGGCATGCCGCAGGAATTAATTATTGGTAAGGATACTTTTATCGATGTTAATGTAATATTGGAAGGGAAAATTAACATCGGGAAAAATGTGAAAATTGGTCCCAACACTTGTATAAAGGATTCTATAATTGCGGATAATGTAGAAATAAAATCAAATTGTATTATTGAAAATGCAGTGATAAAAAGTGAAATACATAACCTTACAACAGTAGGTCCATTTTCAAGAATTAGACCAGCAACCATTTTAGAAGCTGGAACCAAAATTGGAAATTTTGTAGAAATTAAAAATGCTACAATTGGGGAAAATACTAAAGTTAATCATTTAAGCTATATTGGGGATGCTTTAGTGGGAAAATATGTAAATATTGGTGCAGGAACTATTACTTGTAATTATGATGGTAAGAGTAAACACAGTACTATTATTGGTGACAAAGCCTCAATAGGTGCTAATTCAGCTCTTATAGCACCCATAAAAATTTTCGAAAATGCCATCTTAGGTGCGGGAACTACCCTTATTAAAGATGCCCCTCCTAATCAATTAACAATAAATAAGGTAACACAAGTGAGTCTTCTCTCTTCGAAATTTAAAGATGATATTGAAAACAATTAAACATTCATGAGTAATCAATTAATATAATTTTATAGATATCAAGGATAAAATATATGTGTGGAATAATAGGGGCAATCTCTAATCGTAATATCATTCCTAACCTAATTCAAGGGTTGAAACATTTAGAATACAGGGGTTATGATTCCGCAGGAATTGCTTTTATTAATAATAATGGCTTTGAAAGAATTAGAGCTAAAGGAAAAGTTCGTGAATTAGCAGAAGTTATTTCCAATAAAAAAAATCCAGTTAATAGTACCATTGGTATTGCTCATACTAGATGGGCTACTCATGGCGAACCAAATGAACAAAATGCTCATCCTCATATTGCTAAGGATAGAATCGTTTTGGTTCATAATGGTATTATAGAAAACTATCATGAATTAAAAGTGTCATTGCAAACAAAAGGCTATGAGTTTGAGTCTGAAACAGACTCCGAAGTAGTAGCTTATAGCATTTATGATAATTTGATAAAAGAACAAGATCTAAAAAAGGCTATAAGACAAACCATTTCTGTATTAAAAGGCGCGTATGCGCTTTGTGTTATGGATATTAATAATCCTGATTTTCTCTATGCGATTCGCAAAGGAAGCCCCGTTATTATTGGGATTGGTTCCAATGAACATTTTGTGGCTTCAGATATTTTAGCCTTGCAAGGAGTTTGCAACCAATTTTTATATCTTGAAGAGGGTGATTGTGCGGAAATTTCAACTCAGAAAATTGAGATTACGGATGAAAAAAATTTAGCTGTCAAAAGAGCTATTCATCAAAAACAATTTGCCTTAGGAAGCACTGATAAAGGACAGTACCGTCATTATATGTTAAAAGAAATATATGAGCAGCCTACTGCCATTCGAGAAACGCTTGAGGGTAGATTACATGATAATAAGGTATTCGATCAGGCTTTTGGGGTTCAAGCAGCTACTATTTTTGATAAAGCACAAATCATTCAAATTATAGGTTGTGGTACTAGTTATCATGCTGGTTTGTTAGCTCGATTTTGGATAGAAGAATTAACTACTCTGCCTTGTCACGTAGAAGTTGCAAGTGAATTTAGGTATCGCCATAAAAATGTTCAACCCAATACTTTATTAGTTTGCATCTCCCAA
Organism: Francisellaceae bacterium; assembly: GCA_028293705.1. GTDB lineage: Bacteria > Pseudomonadota > Gammaproteobacteria > UBA6186 > Azoamicaceae > JAQGOH01. The sequence continues at coordinate 17,014 of JAQGOH010000134.1, forward strand.
TCAGGAGAAACCGCTGATACTTTAGCTGCCTTAAGATCAACCTTAAATAACGATAATTATTGTGGAAGACTTGCTATTTGCAATGTGGCAGAAAGCTCTTTAATGCGGGAATCTGAATTAAAGTTACTAATGGCAGCTGGTCCTGAAATTGGGGTATGCTCTACTAAAGCCTTTACAGCACAATTAGTTAGTTTGTTATTATTAAGCTTAACCTTAGGCAAAAGAACCAAAAATAATATTAATTTGTTTGAAGAAATTATCCATGGTTTAGTGCATTTGCCTAATATTATTGAAAAAACCTTAGGGGTTGCTGATGGAATGCAACATTTGGCTCAGGGATTTATCCATAAAAATCATAGTTTATTTTTAGGACGTGGAATACATTATCCAGTAGCTTTAGAGGGTGCTTTAAAGCTAAAAGAAATTTCTTATATACATGCCGAAGCTTACCCCGCTGGAGAATTAAAACATGGGCCTTTAGCTTTGGTTGATAGTGAGATGCCAATAGTCGTCATAGCTCCACCGAATTTTTTATTAGAAAAATTAAAATCTAATATCCAAGAAGTTAAAGCCCGTGGTGGGGAATTAATTGTTTTTACCTCTGCATCAGCTAATATGAAATCCGAGCGAAATATTAAGATAATAGAAGTGCCTGAGGTTATAGATATTTTAGCACCTATTGTTTATAACATACCCTTACAATTATTAGCTTATTATGTTGCGGTATTAAAAGGCACCGATGTCGATCAACCTCGTAATTTAGCGAAATCGGTGACCGTTGAGTAATTAAAGCTTATGTTTATTATTGGGTAAAATGTTTTTATTTAGGAGTTTAATAGTAATATCAAACTCATTAAGTAACCAATTTTTTATGGTAAAACTGGTTTGTTCAAATTTACCGGTATCTTGATTGATTGCAATAATAACAAGAGCATCCTTTTGAATCTGTAAAATTTGTTCAGTAATATTTTTATAAATGTTATTCAAATGCAAATGGTAACTTTCCATACAATCGAGATCGATGATTGGAACATTATCCATATAAGCAGTTAATTTATCTGTATAACCTGAAATGGTTTTCACACTAGAAATATATTGAAATATTCTCGCAGTGTTGAATTCTGATTTATCTTTATATTCATTGTAGGAATCAATGATTTTTTTATTCTCAATATCTATTAAGCCTATAAACTGTTTTATGAAAAATTCGGGTTGACAAATTTCTATTTTTTTAGACTTTTGGTTTAAAGTTTCATTAGTCGGTAGAAGGGCCTTTAAATTAGTTAGGGAAAAATTCTGAAGAAGTGGAAGGATGGGAAAGTTATCTTCCTTTTTATAAATTTCAATTGTTTTGGGAGCTGATTTAGGTATTGTTTCAGGAGTTATATTTTTAGCACAGGAATTGTATAGTTTTAGTAAAGGTTTTTGTTTCCAATTTGATTCGTTTACTTGGCTCTTATTCTTCTTTTTATTAGTTTGAAAATCATATATCTCTAATGAAGGGGAAAAATCTTGTATTCCAGCAGATTTGATTGAAGCAAAGCTTTTTTTAGGATTAATTGGGAAAGGTTTTATTTTATTTTTTTGGTGTTTTTTCTTGGAAACCTTTACTTCGGGTTTATCACCTTTATCTATTGAGTTAGATAAATTGTTTAATTCTGACAATACCTTATTTATTTCAGTAGAAGGGCTAGTTTTACTCATGGCTGATAGAAGATTAGCTTTAAAGAATTTTTCTGAAGATGGTAATTTTTTTATACCTTCTAATAAGGATTCTATTATGCCTGGGCGTAGGTGAATAACATTTATAATGTGAAACATTGAAAACTCATTTATTATTTTTTTATCATAGGAAGCTAATCGGGTGAGAATGTATAAAAAATCATTCTCTTCGCTGGCAGTGCAATTGTTATCATTAAGTATTAAGCTTTCTAATACAGATATATATTTATCTTTTTCTTCGTTAGAAAGTTCAGTTTTTCCATTAAGCTTTTTAAAATAAAAAAAACTTTTATCAGGGTCTGCATCTGAATGAGTGGCACGTAAATAACTTAAAGCCAAAAAAACTTGAGTGCATGAGTCATCAAATTCATCACCTTTTTTTAAATACTTTAGAATCATTTCACTATGATTTTCTTTTGAGGAAAAAAAATCAGGGTAATCTAGGTAACAGTAAACCATAAGTAAGGGTGCAAATGGTAATTTAGAGTTGATTGCTTTAATGAATATATTAGTGCCGCTAAGTAAAGCATCCTCTGAACCTTTTTCTATTTTTAGCCTTTTTAAGGCTTCTTTACATAGCTTTGCATTTTCTAATTTATTATTTAAAAGTATAAATTTTAATCTATTAGTTTTAAAATCTTTTTTTAAATTTTCTATTTCAAGAAGTAATTTCCTTATATAAATTTCGATTTTGTTTTCCATATCAAAAAATTTGTAGATAAATTTCATTATGGGTTATCCTTGGTTTTATTAAAAAAGGCATTATAAATAAAATTTAGCGTGATAGCTAGTTTTACGAACGCTTTAGCATAATTTAAAACTAAAAAAGGGTTTTTATTTCATGGATTAACCAATCTATCCACCAGAGACTATCGCCCACCCAAACTCTTTTTAACTCAAGCTTAGCAGGGTCAAACTTATAAACAATAATACCAATGCCTTTATCTTTAGCCATTACTAAAATATTGGCGTGAGGTGCTGTATCGATAGCTTGATTTCTATCAAACCATCCACGGATAGGTATAGGGGATTTTTTTAGAGAAAAATATTTAATAGGGTAGGGCTTGCTCTCATGATAAATTAATCCATATTGCGCATTTTTTATAAAATATAAATAATGCCCCTTATTATCTATATACTTTAAGGTTAATATCGGAGCTATCTCACGAGAATTATTAGGAAATAAATCTTGTGGTTTATCAATTAAATTAGATTTATCCCACCATTCATCTTCATCTTCTTCAACAATATCTATAACTTCATGTTCAATATATCTTCCTGAAAGGAGGCTGTCTAAAGTGAGATAAGAACCAGTTTCTGTATCCCATACATACCCGAAAGGCTGCTCACAGCCACTAATAGCTTTCTTTCCATTAGGACTTAGGGTGCCATACATTTTAGCGAAATGGCCCGGGTTAGTTGCTGCAAATTTTCTGATTGGCTCACCTGTTTTAACATTCCATAAAATCATGGTGTCCATTAAGGTTTCATTTAACATTGACTCAAAATGAGCTTCTCTAGCACATTGACCTTTTTCTAGGGGCACTAATTCAGATCTTCTATCCCCTAAACCGACCGTTAATAAATATTGTTCATTATCATCCATGGATAAGTTTAGTAATTTTCCCGCCCCTCCAAAACCTGAGGTTTCGCACATGTTTAAAACCATTTTTTTTTCAGTGCCATAACCTTTATATAAAAACCAGCCGTAGTTAGAAGAGTAATAATGCTGTAAATCAGTGGTAATAATATGACCGAACACGGGATAATTATCAAAACTTCGGATGATGTCGCCTTTCACATTCTGTATATAGACTTTATTGTCAGTGTCTTGCCATAAAATATTATTGGAGTTTTTGATAAAGTAAGCACTATAAAGATTGGCTTTTTTACTAATTATCTTTTTCTTAAATTTTTTTGTATCCCATAAAATAGCTTGTAATTGATTGTCAGTGCTAATGACGTATCTACCATCGGTGGATACGCTTAATATCATGATTTGCTTGGCATTATTATTAATTTCAAAAAGAATTAACATGATACTAATACAGATAGTTATAAAAAGATTTTTTTTAGTAAAAATTCTATTGTTCATTTTATTTTTTAATGGGGTATTTTCCAAAACGAATAATTCCCTTGGGTCCAATAACAAATTTCTTATATATTTCTTCCATTAAAGCTTCCGTGGGCCTTTTCATATAAGAATGACCAGCAAGATAATCTTTTTGATTAACTTGTAGCAAGGTTTTACTTTTTTCAAGTCTATCTATATAGGGGGTCCAATCAGCCCCCTTATACCCTAAGGCCCCCTCAGCACTAAACCGCTTTTCTACAATAAGTAGGGTTTTGTATGCGGCTTTGGCAAAGGTGTATTTAGCTTTGCGGGCTCTTTCATTATAGTTTTTTATCTTTTCAAGGTATTCATGGCTGTGATGTCGGATTTCAGGGAGGGGCCGGTAGACGCCTTCATCTAAACCAATATTATGATAATACTCATTAAGAGCCGGAGGGTTTTCTGGATTACTTCGCCAGATAAACTCCTTGCTAAAGCGGGTGGTCCACTGAAATTCATAATAGCTGGCTTGTCTTACCATTACTAAGATGGGGTTATAGTCTTGGGTAGCTAAAAGTCCCGAGGTAAGGTAAGCGGTTTCAGCTATCTCTTTAAATAAGTCTTGGATTTGAGCTTCACTCAGTTTTAAAATCTGAACCGTGTTTTGTAGATGATTGGCTATTTCTTCAATAAAGAGGGCTTTCCAGACGGGTATTATCTTTTGATGTACTTTTTGAGTACTAAAATTGAGGATTTCCTCCAGGGAATAAGGTAAATACTGAGATAGGGGGTAGAGTAGTTTAAGAACTAAGTCTTTTTCGCTAAAAAGCACATTAATAGATTGACAAGCATTAAAGATGTGGGGGAAACGACTGTTAAGTCTGGTATCGTGATAATGGCTCTTATCATTCGTAAAGATGGTTTTAGGAATGGCTGCTTGCCAAAGGATTACCTTGTTGACAAGCTTTTCCTTGGATTGGCCTAATTGCTCTAAGGCCTGTAACAAAAAGGCAGAGCCTAGACTATGGGCTACGATATTGGTTTCTATTTGAGCGGTATACAGTTGACGTAATAAACTGATTAGGCCACATTCATTAGAGCCATGAAACTTAGCATTATCAATGGCCTTAGAGAAGTTAGCAGCCCCCTCATTCCCTTTCCAGAGCACATTAATAATGCGGGTGTATTGCTTATAATCTTGGCTAAAGCCTGCGGCTTTATTAAAGTTATACTCCATGAGATTAAACCATTTACTGCAACCACTTCCATTGAGTAATTCAGAAAATGGATGTTCCCCCTCAGGGTCTTCATGACTACTGGCTTTTTTAAATAAACTCCTATAAGAGGGAGCAAGATCCGGGAACTGAGTACAAATTTCCGCT
>JAQGOH010000033.1 GCA_028293705.1 Francisellaceae bacterium
GAAAAACGAATAGCTCGAGCTTTCCCCGTTTTTAAAATAGAAAGATTTGGTACAGTAATGCCAATTAATTCGGCCAAATCTTGTAGCTTCATTTTTTTTTATTGCTAATACAACATCTAAATTTACAATAATTCCCATTGTGATTTCTCTTTAAATAATAAGTTTTTGCTCATCATCCATTTTACTGGCTTCTGCCATAATCCATGAAATAATAATTACCAAAGCCCCTATAAAAATATTTCCTAAATTGACTGATCCAAATGCGATTTGAAAAAAACGGTGACCAGTAGGGTTGTTAAAAGTAGCTGCGAGTATAAATAAACCCTCACTTAAAGGTTTTGTAATGAAAGCCTCTAAAAAAAATAAATAACCCAAATACTTATAATAAATGGCGTTATTTATATTGAAAACTTTACCTTTTTGATAATTTATAAAAATAAGCTTGAGAAAATAAAAACCTAAGAATAAAGGTAAATTTCCTAATGTATCTGCCATAAATGCCAGGAACTTGGTTTGTTTGGTCCACTCAATGTTTGCAAAGTTAAGAAGGCCATCTGGGGTGTGTAAGTGAAAATAACAATTGGGTAAGGTTAATAATTTTTTTACGAGAGTACTATCAATATAATACCACCACAGTATGAGGTATAAAGGCAGGCCTACTAAGACCAGCTTAAAGATAAATAAAAATAAGGTACTGACTCTTTATAAATGATTCATTTGTAAATCCTATTTGGGTACTGATTTTATTCAATATATAGAATAATTTAATGAATATCAATATTTTTTTTACGATAATCGATATTAAAAAGTTAGTTAGTTATTTTATTCCCTAAAGGTTTGAGAAAAAACATATATTCATTCTACACTCTCAAGCATTTCTTCAGCATGCGCAATTGCATGAGGAGTAATTTTTATTCCACCTAGCATTCTAGCAATTTCTTGAATTTTGTCTTCTTTTTTCAACAAACTTATATGTGTGTGGGTTTTATCCTTGGTCTGTTTTTTCTCAACTTTATAATGGTTATGCCCATAAGCAGCTACTTGAGGTAAATGGGTGACACATAAAACTTGAGTATTATTTGCTACTTTACGCATTAATTGCCCAACCATGTCGGCTGTTTTTCCACTAATACCAACATCGACTTCATCAAAAATAAGGGTGGGAGTGGTAATTTTTTTGGCGGTGATCACCTGGATAGCTAAACTAATTCGAGAAAGTTCACCACCGGATGCTACCTTTCTTAAAGGCTGTAGTGGATGCCCTGGATTTACGGATACTAAAAATTCGATTTCATCCATACCCATACTGGAAAGTGGGTGCTGATTTTTATCAGTAAACTGAACTTCAAAACGCCCTTTAGGCATTTCAAGCAATTTCATAGTGCTTAATACTTGTTCTGTTAATTCTAAAGCAGCTTTTTTTCGGCTTAAGCTTAATATGTGACTGGATGTTTTGAAGAGATCTTCTGCACGTTCAAGTTCATTTTGTAATTCAAGAATACGATTTTGTCTATTTTTTAGTGTGGAATATTCTTGTTTTAGTTGATGAAAGTGTTCGATTAATCGATTAGGATCGATTTTATGTTTTCGGGCCAAGTTATGAATGTCGCTTAAACGGTTGTCTATAAAGTTTAAACGTTGGGGGTCGATAACCAACTTATCAATAAAAAGTTCAAGTTCATTTTTAGATTCTTCAATTAAAATTAAACTATTGTTTAGCAATTCTTCTACATTTTTAAGAGTAGAAGCTAAGGGTAATAGGTTACTAACTTTATGCTTTAATTGTGAAATTAATTGATACGCATCCATTTCATCACTGTCGTTTTGTAAACCACTTAATACCAATTGGCATTCGGTTAATAATTTATCGACATTAGATAATTTTTTATGTTCTGATTCTAAATCATTGAGTTCATCTAATTTTAAGTTAAGAATTTCAAGCTCTTCTAATTGATATTGTAATAAACTTAAGCGGTCTTGTTGAATATTACTATTATTCAATTCTTTTAGTTCTTTATGAATTTTAGACCATTCAGAAAAATGCTTTTTAACTTCACTTAATAAGTCAGGATGATTGGCAAATCCATCAATTAATACCCGTTGAAAATCGGGTTTTAATAAAGATTGATGTTGATGTTGGCCATGGATATCTATTAATAAACTACTTAAAGATTTTAATTGAGTTAAAGGAACTGCTCGGCCATTTATAAAAGCGCGGGATTTCCCATCGGAGGTAAGCGTGCGTCTTATAATACATTCTTCGTTTTCATTAAGTTCATTTTGAATTAGCCATTGTTTAACAAAGGAATAATGATAAATATCAAAAATAGCTTGAACTTCTGCCGTTTGAGCTTCAGGTCTTATAAGAGAAGGGTTTGCTCGATCTCCTAAAGCAAGACCCAAAGCTTCAATCAATATAGATTTTCCTGCACCCGTTTCACCAGATAAAACCGTCATACCGTGCTCAAAATTGAGCTGTAAACTTTCTACTACGGCTAAATTATGAATGAGTAAATGATTTAACATGCAAGATACCTTAAGTTTTTGTGGTACGATCGGAACTTAAATCTGTACTCCATCCTAATTTCTGTCTTAAAACGTCATAATGATTATGCCCAATTGAATGGATAAGTTTTAAGGGTTCAGGATATTTTTTTATAATGATTTTATCATCTGGTAATAATTCAAAATGAATTTGCCCATCAATACTTAATTTTGGTGAGGAACTTTGACAATTGGCAAGCTTAAGTTCAATATGAGACTCATTATCGACTACTATAGGTCTTGAGCTTAAGGTATGAGCAAACATAGGTACCAATAATATGCTTTTAAGAGTAGGGTAAAGAATTGGCCCCCCCGCTGAAAGAGCATAAGCAGTTGAACCACTAGGGGTAGAAGTAATTAAACCATCTGCTCTTTGCTTAAAAACAAAATGACCATTAATGAATACTTCGAACTCTATCATTCGAGCTAAACCACCGGTATAAAGTGCAATATCATTTAAACCATGGTTTTCGAAAATTATCTCATTTGTTCTTTCTATTTGTACATTTAACAAGCATCGTTCTTCTTGCACATACAAACCGTCTAAAATAGGGATAAGTTTTTCTTGTAAATTTAAGGGATCAATATCTGCTAAAAAACCAAGACGTCCTAAATTAATGCCTAGAATGGGCACATCATGTAAAACAGCTTGACGGGCCGCATTTAATAAACTGCCGTCCCCGCCAACGACTATTATTAGATCAACATTTTGAGATAAATTTTGGTAATCTACAGCTTGCAAACCTTCGTTGTCTAATAAAGCAGAAGTTTTAGCTTCTATTTGAAGTTGATGCCCCCTTTTTAATAAAAAATGAATAAGCTCCTTCAATACTTCTATAGTGGTAATTTGTTTAGGATCTGCATTATATTTAGCAAAAATTCCAATTTTAGGAAAGGGGCCCGGAATGTGTTTCATCTATTAAATCCTTTAAAAAGGGGATGACTTCATTAATACCAATAATTTGAGCGGCGTTATCTATGCGATTTTTATATTCAAGTTTACCCTCTGTTAAACTTTTCTCACCAATAACGAGGCGGTGTGGAATCCCAATAAGTTCCATGTCTGCAAACATAACTCCTATACGTTCATTTCGATCATCCCAGAGTACTTCAATGCCAGCTTTTTTTAATGCTGTATATAATTTCAAACAAGTTTCTTGTACCAACTGGGATTTTTTCATATTAATCGGGATTATAACGACCTGGAAAGGGGCTAAGGCTTTAGGCCAAATAATACCCTTTTCATCATGATGTTGTTCAATGGCTGCCGCTACTATTCGAGAAATTCCAATACCATAACAGCCCATAGAGAGGGTAGTGGTTGATCCTTTTTCATTTAAAACTTGCGCTTTCATGGCGAGACTGTATTTATCCTCCAATTGAAAAATATGTCCGACCTCTATCCCACACATTAAGGAAAGTTGGCCTTCATTATCAGGACTAATATCGCCTTGTTTTACATTTCTAAAATCAAAACAAGGGGGAAGCGGGAGATCTTTTCCAAAATTCACATTCACAAAATGAGTATCGTCTATATTGGCACCACAACTAAAGTGCTTCATCTTAGCCACGCTAAGATCAGCTAGTAGTGGAATATTTAAATCAATAGGACCCACAAAACCTGGATTGCAATGAGCAGTAGCTTGAACCGCTTCATGACTAATTAAAGTTAAGGGAGAGAATATAAGAGGATGCTTTTCTGCTTTGAGTGCATTTAATTCATGATCCCCTCTTAATAGTAGACCCACGATAGGATATTTCGGATCATCGCCTTTAACTAATAGTGTTTTTAAAATAGCATGAAGGGGTAATTTTAAATGAGCGGCTTGCTCGGCAACGGGTTTTATACCAATGGTGGTTTTAATTGCCTTTTGAGGGGCATATTCATAATCTAATTGATACTCAACTGCAGGGGCCGGTGCTAACTCAACATTGGCAGCATATAAAGATTTATCAGAAAAGGCGATTAAATCTTCTCCCGAATCAGCTAATACGTGGAACTCATGGGACTGACTCCCACCTATGGCACCTGTGTCTGCCAAAACGGCTCTAAATTTTAAGCCGAGTCGAGTAAATATATTGGTATAGGCTTGATACATATCTTTATAAGTTTTTTGTAAAGACTCAGTATCAATATGGAAAGAATAAGCATCTTTCATCAAAAATTCACGAGCTCTCATCACACCAAAGCGAGGTCTGATTTCATCTCTAAATTTGGTTTGAATTTGATAGACAGTTAAAGGTAACTCTTTGTAGCTTTTAAGCTCTTTACGAATTAAATCGGTCACTACCTCTTCATGAGTGGGCCCAAAACAAAAGCCTCTGCCATGTCTATCTTTCATTTTTAACATTAAGGGACCAAACTGTTCCCAACGACTCGTTTCTTCCCAGAGTTCTGCAGGCTGTATAGCCGGCATTAAAAGCTCTTGGGCCCCTATGGCATCCATTTCTTCTCGAACGATATTTTCAACTTTCCTTAATATTTTCAGACCTAAGGGTAACCAACTGTAAAGCCCAGAACCCAATTTTCGGATAAATCCTGCCCGTAACATTAATTGATGGCTGATAATTTCAGCATCATGAGGTACTTCTTTTAAAGTACAAAGTAGTAAGTTAGAAACACGCATAATTATACCACATCTTTTAATAAGAATATTAATTTTCAGTGTACTAGGATTAGTAAGGATAGCCTAGAGTGTTAAAAAGCCAATAAGCTAAGATGATTTTCTTAGCTTTAATCTTTAGGTTTGGAAAGAGGAAGTATCTCTTTAAAAGGACCTCTTCTTAACAATGCTTTTTTTATTATAGTATTTGAAATCAGAGGATATCTTTTATCAAAATAGGCTTTTGCCTTATCGTAGTTATCTTGAATCCAAATCCCAAAATTATTAGCATTTAAATTAATATCAAAATCTCCCAAATAAATAATCTCACCAGGGTTTATTGAAAAACCCCCATAAACAAAATTTTCAGTATCAGGGTTGTAGCCATCAGCAGTCGTAAAATAACTCGTAATATAATTATAATTGTCTATCGAATAAGACATCGACTCTAATGCATAAATTCCAGGGTCTATCATTAAAATATCGTAAGTGTCTTTTAAGAGAAAAGTATTTAAATTACCACGATATTCATGTCTTTTTATTTTATCAGAATAATTTTCATCGACTTTCGATAGTGAATAATCAACCGGCATTGTTGTATTAAAAAATAAAGCTTTGTAGGGGTGTATCATTTTTGTGATGACAATTGCCTTTTGGCCTTGTAAAAATTCATCTTGCTTAACGGTGGGGTTAGCATATTTTTTTCCACAGCCACTAATCATTAAGGCAATTAGTAAAATACTGCTTAGTTTTAAAATTTTCTTTAAAATCATTTTATAATTTCCCGAACATATTCATTAAATACTAATTTTTAGTAAGCTAAATTAAAATTATAGCTAGAATTTTCTGAATTTAAAAGTACCATTATCTTTTTGTATGGTTATATATTTTACAAAATGAGTAAGTTAAATTCAAAAAAAAGTTTCTAGTGTTTATCAGTTAAGCGTTAAGCACTGATAAATGGCCATCAAGAAAAATTGATTGTGCTTGTTAAAAGTTAAATAACTACCTTTTATGGATATGGAGAAAAAAATTTGTTATAATAAATTACTAAAATCAATATTTGAAGGTTTACAGTGTGCCATCATCAAAAATTCTCATGCTTCAAACCAAGTTTACTACCTAAAGTTAAAATTATCATTTTATTAGTTTTATTTTTTATATCTAGAGGGTGTCTTGAAATTGTATATTATCTTATTATAAGCTATTAATTTTAGGATATGAGGAAAGTTAGGCATGAACAAAAGGCGAGCTTATCCTGATGATTTAAGCGAGATAGAATGGAAACTGAT
>JAQGOH010000063.1 GCA_028293705.1 Francisellaceae bacterium
TGCTATTTAGCATTTATATGAAAATGGTTTTCTCAATTGACTTGACGCCACCTATCGGTGCCTCTTCGAGGCCTAGGTGGCTGCGCGGTCTACTCGGCTCGGCTTCGCCTTCCTTCCTCGCAGCGTAGGGGTCCACCATTCTACTATTACCCGTGAGCTGAATAGGAATTGGTGGCGTTCGAATAGATTATTGCTTTGTTACACCCCTTCGATTGCGCAAGAAATGACAAAAACAAGGAAGCAACGTCCTTTAAAGTTAAAGCGTGAGCATAATTTGGATTTAAAAGAGTTTGTTATTGAATTATTGCAAAAAACTTGGTCTCCAGCCCAAATTGCTGGCTACCTTAAGATGAAGCTTGGATACTGCTCGATTTCTCATGAAGCCATTTATCGCTATATATTTAGTGAAGAAGGTAAAAAACTAGGCCTTTATAAATACCTTAGGTCTAGAAAAAAACAAAGAATAAAGTTTATTTCTCGAAAAAACAAGACCCTTCTTAATAGGAAGTCCATTCATGAGCGACCTGCCTATATAGACGATAGGAGTGATTTTGGCCACTGGGAAGCAGATTTAATGGCCTTTAAAAGAAACAATAAATGTAATTTATTAACCCTTCGAGAACGGCAAACCCGATATGTTATGGTCATTAAAAATTACTCTAAAACAGCCCAGGAAATCAGGCGACACATAGAATACCTTTTTTCAATTCAAAGTAGTTACCTACCCCTAAAATCTATCACGGTCGATAACGGTAAAGAATGGGCCGAACATGAGCAAATCTCGAAAAAATTTGGAATAAATCTCTACTTTTGTGATCCTTATAAGCCCTATCAAAAAGGAAGTATTGAAAATGCCAATTTCTTCTTGCGTGAGTTCTTTCCCAGAGAAATTCCCATTGATCAACTCTCCGATGAGTATATTGACAGCAAAGTGAATTTATTAAATCGTCGTCCTATGAGATGTTTAGGCTATCTTGCCCCAGAACAATTGTTCTGGGAAAAAGTCAAACAAACAGGATAATAAATTGGTAAAAAACAAATAATACGAATGTGTTTTAAAAAACCTTACAAAAATCTACCTTTTAAAATTGTAAGGGAACCTAATAAACATAGTATCAAGCCTAAAAAATCTCCTCTATCAGGGGGATTACCTTCTACGCACCACATCCATATTAAAGCCGTCAATATATATATGGCCCCATAAGCAGCGTAAGCCCTACCAGCATACTCTGAATCAATGAAAGTTAAGCAATAAGCAAATATCAATAGCGAAATAGACCCAGGTATTAACCACAAAAAGCTTTTATTTAGTTTTAACCATGCCCAAAAACTAAAACAACCCGCCACTACTGTAACAGCAGCTATAAAGAAAGAAAATAAGGTTATGAAGTGTTTTGAGATCATATTTGATTTAAACGCTCCCCAATAAAAAAGCCAATTAAACCGGCCATAAGCCCAATTAATAATGTTTCAGCACCGGCTAAATATAAATTTTTATTTGTAATATATCCCCTTAATAAACCAATAAGAAATAAAACAAATCCTGAAAAAATAGAACTAATCATAAAATTATTAAAATAAAAAAAGGGTAATAAAAAGGATAAAAGAGGAACAGAACCAGAGATTATGAAAGAAGCGGCCGTTATCAAAGCATGAATAAACGGTTTTACAAAATCTGATGAAGGGTCCTTGATTTCTAATTCAGAGCGTAAAGATAGATATCTTGAAGCGCCCATTGAAACGCTATCGGCTAGTAAACTTGAAAGCCCTATTATGATTGCTAATTTAGGTAATTTTGCACCACTGGCTCCCGCGACAATAACAAAAGTAGTAATAATGCCATCGGTTGCCCCATAAGTAATATCGCTTAAATATTTTTTAAGAAATATTTTTATATTTGCCATCTTAAACCTATAAAAATTATTATTATATCCGCGTTTTGCTTTTTGTAAATGATAATTATTCTTATTTACAAATAAATACTAAAATCTATTTAGTTATGGAAATTGGAAAAAATTCCGAAGGGTAAAGGGTAAATGGTTAGGGTTTATTTCAATATTAATGATTTGAGCTAGAAAGTTAACCTTGTATGTAAACTGTTCAAAATAAATTCTCTTTTGTTGCATTTAGGATTTGACTCCGCCATAATGGTATATTGATTGATCCCATTATCTTTTTTAAAGATCAAACTATTACAACAAGGTTCGAGAACTTCATAAAAAGGTAAAAATGGCTCTTAGCAATCCGTTAGTAATAGGCTCTTAAAATAAGTTATTTTGTATATCCAAATGTACTAAACAAAGTAAACGTTCCATTTCTCCAATAGAACTGACACCCCACAAGCCATTTATGGATATATTTGTTTACAATGGCCCCTACATATCTATTTTATTTTTAAAGATAATTAAGCAATAGTAATTCAACATGCCACATTTGTGTGAACAGATCCCTGTAAATTGAAACAAAAATCCATATTAAAAGTCTTTTATTATACCCTTGTATAATTGGTTTACACGTCTTCTTTTGTTGCTTTTGCAAACTCATAATCTTCTTGCCAAACATCATATGACTTCACCAATTTGTCCCCCTATGAACACCTAAAGATATTTAGTATAAAATGGCCGTTAGCGATACTGTTAGCAATAAATATTATAAAAAGGCAAAGCTTATAGTTAGCTTCAATCATATATTATTTTAAAAAAATAAAGCGATTAGGCCAATTTGGTACCATAGCGGTACAGTAGCGGTACCAAAAAAGTACATATTTGGTATCACAGTGGTACCTTATTGGTACTTTAATAGTACCCGAATTATACATTAGTACTATGCGAAGCAATGCTAGGATAAATTAATAATACATGATGAAATTTATGAGACCTGAAAAAGTTACAACTCATTATTATATCCGAACAAACTATATCCATTATCGGCAATACTAATTATTTTAAATGTTAAAATTTTAACAAGTCTTAAAATGAGTACAAAGCCTTTATCTTTAGGGCTTTAAGCCCACTTGTTTGAAATACTTTTTAATTCAATATTTTATTGATAATGGTATATTGATTGATCTCATTATCTTTTTTATGAGAGATCAAACCATTATATTTTAATGTTAAAAATGTTATAGGCTTGAGAAGTTCAAGCTAAGGTAAAACGCCCGTTAGCAATACCGTTAGCAGCATATAAAATATTTAAATCCACAAGACCAAAATATTTTTTATACTTACTAGTACTAGGATTTGTATTCAGTTTAGGGATCGTCGGGCTATAAAAATACTTATTGATATAATGTTCTCTTTAATACACTTCCAAAGTACTCTAAATTTTTTTCTCAAGCGACATCTGTGTGAAAGAATCTTGTAAAGTGTGGCCACAATCCACATTAAAAGCCTTTTATGTTACCTCTGTAAACTCGGTTTACACCTAGTCTTGTACCCCCTGTAAACCCGGTATCTTCTTGCCTAATATCATATGACTTCACCAATTTGTCCCCCTATGAACACTTGAAGACATTTAGTATAAAATGGCCCCTACATACCTATTTTATTAAAAAAATGAGCATCTGAGCATCTGAGCATCTGAGCATCTGAGCATCTGAGCATCTGAGCATCTGAGCATCTGCATCTGAGCATCTGAGCATCTGAGCATCTGAGCATCTGAGCATCAAGGTCAAAATTATTTTTTTATCTGAATTTGTACTATAATTTGGTACTTTCATATTACCGATGAAATTACTATCTTAAAAGAGGTTGGGTACATTAGCGCAAAGGTACATGAGCACCCTGAGTACATTAGAACCTTAGGTACATTGGAACCTTAGGTACATTGGAACCTTAGGTACATTAGGACCTAAAATATTTAGTTTTATAGAGTGGTCTTCAAGAGCTTTAACACAACATGTACCGATTATTTGTTTTACGGATTATACCCTCATTTTCTAATTCTTTGAAATATTGATACACTTTTTGGGTTCCGATTCCAGTTACTTTCTTTATATGGCGTAAACTAGGTGGATGTGAACGTGAGATTAAGAATTCCTTAATTTTTTGATACTCCGAAATTAAACCAATTGAGTTTTTATTTTCAATAATTTTTCCTTCAATTTTATGGCTTTTGATATTTTTTTTATTTCTTATTTTATTATGTCGGAAATTGTGCATTTTATTAAATATTAATTTAGGTTGGTTTTCTATGGAAATCAAAAGCACAAAAGAGCAAAAATCTAACATTGCACCCAGTAAAATAGAAATTAAAACAATGCAAAAAGATGGAGTAAAAGATAGGCGATTAGAAAGTATATATATCAACTGACCCAAAGGTGCGGTCGTAGAACTTTTTAAATTGTCTTCTCTGAACTTTCCCTGCATATTTGTTAATTTTTCATTCTCCACAGGTATTATTTTGCTTAACAAATGTTGTCCCTTCGTAATATAGTTAATTAAAATTTAATTGATCTATTTTAAATGCCTGATCGATGGCTTCTGCTAATGATGAATATTTACTAATCAATTTTCTTATCTTCACTTTTAAATTTGCCCAAAATTTTTCTATGGGGTTTAAATCAGGTGAATAAGGCGGAAGGAAAAGCTGATGGCAGCCTGCTTTTTCTATTAAACGTTTTGTAGATTCAGATTTATGGAAAGTTGCATTATCCATAATAAGAATATATCCAGGACTTAATGCTGGTAATAGAAAATTTTTAAGCCAAAAGTTAAATAGAGTACTATTGCAGGTTCCGGTATAACAAAAAGGTGCAATTCTTTTATTTTGGAGTTGTCCTGCGATAAAACTTTCTCTGGCATACCGTTTTCCCGATACCTCGCCTATAATTCTTTGTCCACTTATAGCTCGAGCATATTCTCTTGACATAAATTTATCCACCCCTGATTCATCAATATAAACCAACTTATCTGGAGCATAATTGCTAAGATTATTTATAAAAATAGCCCGTTTTAATTCGTCTCTTTCTTTATAAAGCGGGGACTTTTTTTTCGAGTTATCTTAAGTCGTCTTAAAGCTATTAAAATTCCAGGGCTGGTGACTTTAAAGTGAGACGCAATTTCATTTAGATAGGCATCTGGATGTTTAGCTATATAATTTTTTAATTGTTCATTATCGACTTTATAAGGAGTTCTTTCTCTAGGCTTAGATTTAAGGCTACCTAGAGTCTTTTTTCTTTTTTGCCAACGCTGAAAAGAAGAGCGACTCACATCAAAAATCCGGCAGGCATCTTTAACACTTCCTCCCTGCTCAACATATTTTATTGTTTTCTCTCGCAGATCGGTTGAATAAGTCATTTACATTAAATCTATAATTAAAAAGAGCAAGTATAACAGAATATCTTTGTCATTTAAAAATTAATTTACTATATAAAATTTCCATGCTGGAAAAAATTTAGATCACCAAAAATTTAACGATAAGGAGGACTTAATAACTATTGGCTATTGGTTTATAGGTGTTAATTTTGTATAATCCTCTTTATTCATGTTTTTTAGGCCTACTGCTTAGCTTAAAGAATTCCTTCTAATCAATTTTATGATTTAACCAACTTAGTAAATAGTGTAAACCCCATTCAGTTTTAGGTAATAAAGAATAGCTTATGAGTTCCCCTTCCAATATTGAAACAATGATTAATAAGCCTTATACGGCTGGGTTCATTACTGATATTGAAATGGATACCCTCCCTCCTGGGCTTACAGAAGAGATTATTCGTTTTATTTCTAATAAAAAAAATGAACCTGAATTTATGTTAGCTTGGCGACTTCAAGCTTTTGAGCATTGGAAAAACTTGAAGGAACCCCATTGGGCTCATATTACTTACCCCCCTATTGATTATCAAAAAATTATATATTATGCAGCCCCTAAAAATAATAATAATGCCCCTAAAAGCTTAGATGAGGTCGATCCTAAGTTACTTGAAACTTATGAAAAATTAGGGATCCCTCTTTATGAGCGAGCCCGGCTTGCGGGTGTTGCCGTAGATGCCGTATTTGATAGTGTATCGGTGGCTACTACTTTTAAAGATAAATTAAAAAAAGAAGGGATTATATTTTGTTCGTTTTCAGAAGCGGTGCAAGAACATCCTGAGCTTATTAAAAAATATTTAGGAAGCGTTGTCCCTTATACTGACAATTTTTTTGCCTGCCTTAATGCAGCAGTTTTTACGGATGGTTCATTTGTATATATTCCCAAAGGGGTTAAATGTCCGATGGAATTATCCACTTATTTTCGAATAAATGCCGCTTTCACAGGGCAATTTGAGCGCACCCTTATTATAGCAGAGGAAGGCAGCTCAGTTTCTTATTTGGAAGGCTGTACCGCTCCCATGCGAGATGAGAATCAATTACATGCTGCAGTAGTCGAATTAGTTGCCTTAGATAATGCCTTTATAAAATATTCGACCGTACAAAATTGGTACCCGGGCGACGAAAATGGTTTAGGTGGCATTTATAATTTTGTTACTAAACGTGGCCTTTGCAAAGGTCATCACTCGAAAATATCTTGGACTCAGGTTGAAACAGGCTCTGCTATTACCTGGAAATATCCCAGTGTGGTTTTAAAAGGTGATTATAGCGTAGGTGAATTTTATTCTATCGCACTTACGAATCATCATCAGCAAGCTGATACCGGTTCTAAAATGATTCATATCGGACAAAATACTAAAAGTACCATTTTAGCTAAAGGCATCTCAGCAAAATTTGCACAAAATTCTTATCGAGGATTAGTCAAAATTAATGCAAAGGCAAAAAATGCGCAAAATTACACCCAATGTGATTCTTTGCTATTTGGTGGTCTATGTGGGGCTCACACCTTCCCTATTATCAAAGCTCAACACTCCAGTGCTAAAGTTGAACATGAAGCCACCACTAGTAAAATAAGTGTAGATCAGCTTTTTTATTGTCAGCAAAGAGGTATTTCAAATGAAGATGCGATTAATTTAATTGTGAATGGTTTTTGTAAAGCAGTCCTTAAAGAATTACCTATGGAATTTGCAGTAGAAGCTCAAAAATTATTAAATGTAAGCCTTGAAGGCGCGGTAGGTTGAATTATATGTTAGATAAAACGCCCATTTTAAAAATTGAAAATTTAAATGTCACTACAGATGATAAAATTATATTAGATAATTTAAACCTAACAATCTATCCTGGGGAAGTCCATGCCATTATGGGACCTAATGGAGCTGGTAAAAGTACTCTTGCTAATTATTTAGCAGGGCACCCAGATTATGTTTCAAAAAATGGTTATGTCTCTTATTTAGGTCAGTCTTTAGAAGATTTATCGATTATTGAGCGGGCAGTACAGGGTTTGTTTTTAAGTTTCCAATATCCAGTCTCTATTCCTGGATTAAGTAATATTCAATTTTTAAAAGCATCCTTAAATGCTATTCGCACCCAACAACAATTACCTCCTTTAGATGCAGTTGATTTTATAAAGCATGTTAAAGAAAAAATGCGTTCCCTCGATATGGATGATGCTTTTCTTTACCGTCCGATTAATGAAGGGTTTTCGGGAGGAGAAAAAAAGCGTAACGAGATGTTACAAATGAGCTTATTGGAACCTAAACTAGCTATATTAGACGAGACAGACTCAGGCTTAGATATTGATGCCTTAAAAATTGTAGCCCAAAGTATTAATACTCTTAAAAATGACAAACGAGCCATTTTATTAATCACTCATTACAATCGTTTATTAGACTATGTGGAGCCTGATTATATTCATGTGCTCTCTAAAGGTAAAATTGTACATTCGGGGGATAAATCTTTAAGTTTAGAATTGGAAGAAAAAGGATACACCTGGCTGGAAGAAAATGGTAGTAAATAACTCTATCACCCCTCAATTAATAGATAACTCTATTATTTTTCATAATGCTAATTTTATAGAAAATCAATCAGTATTTTCTCAGCACTTAACCATTGCGAAAGATACTATCACTATTGCTGCTAATACCCAAATTCAAGAACCTATTTATATTCATTATTATTTCAAAGATGAAGGTTCCATCGATGTTAACTTTTTAGATGTAAAAATTTATATTCAAGAAAATTGTAAAGTATCTATAGTTGAATGTTTTCATTTTCTTCAAAGTTCAAGTTCAGTTCTTGATATCTTTACAAGCTACCATATCTTATCGGATTCACAGATCAATCATTTGACTATTTTTGATGGGAGTCTTAATACTTATCTTAATAGTAATACTAACATCTATTTAAACCAAAATGCCATTTATAAAAATGTCATTTTGAGTGAAAATACTAGAAAGCATCATTTGATTAATAATGTCTTTTTAAATCAAGCCGGTTGCATGGCCGAGCTTTACACCCTAGATAATGCACGCAATTCAATGCAAAGCCAAAAACATTTTAACATTTATCATAAAGGCCCCCATACTCAATCCTATTTTAAAGCTCGAGGGATTGCGAAGGATATGGCTCAAATAGAATTAATTGGTAAAATTATTGTTGAACAAGAAGCTCTAAATACAGAAGCCTACCTTGAGACAAAAAATTTATTATTGTCTGATAAGGCACAGGTTACAGCCTCCCCTCTTTTAGAAATTTATACCGATGAAGTAAAATGTAAACATGGTGCTACAATAGGCGCTTTAGATTTAGAAGCTCTTTTTTATCTGCAATCTCGCGGAATCGACAAGAAAGAAGCTGAAAACATGCTAATTCAAGCTTTTATAGATCCCATTTTTGATCAAATAAACATTGAAAATCTAGATCCTTCAACCCTCAACTTAATTAAACAGTTACAATTTTTATGAAAAATATTGCTAAAGATTTTCCCATCTTAGATTTAAAAATTCATGGTAAAAGGCTTGTTTATTTAGATAATGCCGCAACCACTCAAAAACCTAAGCAAGTGATTCAAGCGTACACCCAATTTTACACCCAGATGAACGCTAATATTCATCGTGGGGTTCATCATTTAAGTGAAGTAGCAACCGAAGCTTATGAAAATGCTAGGGGTATTGTACAAGATTTTCTCAATGCGAAATCCGCTTCGGAATGTATTTTTACTCGCTCAACCACTGAGGCTATTAATTGTGTTGCTTATAGTTTTGGTGAAGCATTTATTCGAGAAAATGATGAAATACTAATTTCAAGCTTAGAACATCATTCCAATATTGTTCCTTGGCAAATGCTTTGTGAACGAAAGAAAGCGAAATTAAAAATTATCCCTATGAATGAGCAAGGCGAATTAATTCAAGCAGATTACGAAAAATTATTAAATCCCAAGGTTAAACTGATTGCCCTAAGCCATGCCTCGAATGCATTAGGCACTGTTAATCCCATTAAAGAAATGATACAAAAAGCGCACTCTTATAACATTCCAGTACTTATAGATGGTGCCCAAGCTGCCCCTCACTTAAGTTTAGATGTACAAGATTTAGATTGCGATTTTTATACCTTTTCTGGACATAAAATTTATGGGCCGACCGGGATCGGTGTGTTATACGCTAAAGAAAAATGGCTTAACGAGTTGCCTCCTTACCAAGGTGGTGGGGATATGATATTAAGTGTTGAATTTGGTAAAACCGTTTATAATCAAATCCCTTATAAATTTGAAGCAGGAACCCCTCCTATAGCAGAAGCCTATGTATTAGGAGAAGCTCTTAATTATTTTAAACAATTTAATCTTAATACATTAATGGACCATGAAAATAGTTTATTAAGCTATGCTCATCAAATGCTAGAAAAAATTCCTGGTTTAACCGCTATTGGCACTAGTGATCATAAAGTTCCGGTTTTAAGTTTTTATTTAGAAGGCATTCACCCTCACGATATAGGTACTTTATTAGATATGGAAGGCATTGCGGTAAGAACCGGCCATCATTGTGCCATGCCGATAATGGATTATTATAAAATTCCAGCTTCTGTTCGAGTTTCTTTTGGCCTTTACAATACGCTTGAAGATGTGGATGATTTGGTACGAGCGCTACATAAAGTTATTGAGATGTTTAAACGATGAGTATTAATGATTTATATCAGGAATTAATTATTGACCATGCCACAAAGCCTCGTAATTGTGGAGAGATTTTAGATACGGATACGTATGCTGAGGGGTTTAATCCTTTATGTGGCGATAAACTCAAAATTTTTATAAAATTGCAAGATAATAAAGTGATTGATTTTAAATTTTTAGGTATAGGTTGCGCTATTTCTCAGGCTTCAGCTTCTTTGATGTCCGAAGTGCTACAAAATAAAAATCTTCAGGAAGTTGAATTCATTAAATCTGAATTTTTAAACATGCTTA
>JAQGOH010000068.1 GCA_028293705.1 Francisellaceae bacterium
TGATAAAACAAGTACTATGTTTATGTCAGCACTGAGTTTAGTGGGTATTTTAATATGGTTAAAACTTTAGGGACACGCTCTAGTTTAGTAATTTCTCCAATGGTACTGCATTACCTCGTCTTAGGTATTAGATTTAAAGCCTATATCCGCATGAGAATATTATTAATATTAGAGATTTTAAATTTCAAAAAACACAGGTTTTGTTTAATTGAACTTTCTACTTTAGCCTAATCATTGTTATTTAATTAACATGGCGGTAGTATCTTTCTTTGGATAAGCCATGTCAAGGTAATTTTTTAGATTAAATACAATTTCGGTTTAAACCTTAAGTGGGTAAAAGTAAATGTACTATAGTGCATATGCATATTTTAACAAGCGGTACTTAAACTTTTAAATTTAATGTAATATTTTTAAAATAGTAGTAATTATCTTAAATAATTAATTTTTAGTTTATTCACTACATAACAAATAATGTCTAAATATATTAGAATTTAGCCATCCTACACTGAATGTTATTTTTTTTATAACAACCTAAATTTGAAGATCGGGTCCCTGAAATTAATGTATTCAAAAGAATGATCTTATTTGCCTATTCCTTCTCAAAATTCAAAAAGGGCGATGTATTTAATAAATAAGCTCATACATCAGTACTATGCCGCTTAATCGGGCAAAATATTTAAAGAATTGCAGTTTTCATTACCCTTTCTAAGCTTGAAACTCAGCCATAATAGATTGAGCTTCTCTTTGATCACTATCACTCCCTTTAGCCATTACTTCTTCTAAAAGTTCTTTAGCGGTATCCCAATCATTGATATGCGCGTAACCTTTTGCTAAATCTAATTTTAAAGACATTTCTTTGATAAAAGTTTCAGTGGGTATAATTTTTTTTCTATCTTTTTCTTGAACCACAAAAGCTTTTGGTTTATTAGATTTAGATGATTTTTTATTGCCTGTACTATTACTCATACCAGGCACCACAAATTGGATAGTTTCTTTGCGCTTAAATAAATTAATCGTAATTAAAAATAAACTAAATACTAATAATGAAGCGGTCGCTATTCCAGCCCATACCATGCCTTTAAAAGTTTCTTTATCCGTTACATTTTGAAGCAGTTTAGTAGGAGAATTATCAATAATATCCTCTTGAGTTTGGATAAGGGGCACTGACTGTGGCAGGACTTTGCTTTCAATAACAGAATCATTTGCTACGGGCATTCTCCCTACTATTTTTGGTAATTCTACCAATTCCTCTTGCTTGATATCAGGTTCAAATAAATTTCTTAAATTTTCGTCAATGTTTTTAGAAGTAATAACCAGATTTTCTTGTAAATTATTTTTAAAATTCCCTTTTAGACTTTTCAGGGTCTTATTATTGGGCATTTTAGCAACCACCGCAGGGGAGGTTACAAATTGATGTAAATTGGTAGATTTGGTATCAGAAACTGCAGTAGGATTATTAGCTCTACCCAACTTCTCACGACCGGAAGCGGGAACTGGATTAATTAGCATACTATAAGTTTTTAAAATTCGGCCCTGTAATGAGCTTAATTCAACCACAATATTTAGGTAAGGTTGCTTAAAAGGGGTGTCAGTTTTAATGCTAGCGAACATTTTATTTCCCACTTTTTCTACACCAAATTTAAGTTGGGAAATAACACTTGATATTTCTGTGCCTGACTTTTCAAAATCTTCATTACTTGCCAGACCTACTCTGATACCATCAGGTTCTTGATCTTCCATTCCAAGCAATTCAATCTCAGCGTCTAAAGGGTCATTTAAATAAGAATAAACTTTGACCGATCCTAACCCCATTGCAAAGGAAAGTGTAGGAATAGTACTTAATAATAAGGCCGTTAATATTATAAATCCTTTCTTACACCGTAAAGTTAAGCCCTTCACCGCTATTCTCCTTAATCCTTGGAAGATGATGCTACCTGCTACCCCCCCTTAATTAGGGGGTAATTCTCTTTATTACTATAGTTTATAAATAATCCTTTACCAGTTCTTCTAATATTTGGATGGAATTTAAGGCCCCACCCTTACGGGTATTATCTGCTACTATCCATAAATTAAGGCCCAGGGGATGAGAAATGTCTTCTCGAATCCGACCTACAAAAACATCATCGCCCCCAGCCCCTTCTAATACTGGGGTAGGATAATCTAGGACAGAAAGATCATCTAATACTTTCACCCCAGGGGCATCTTTTAACAAAGCCTTAACTTCATTAGCAGTAATTTTATATTGGGTCTCAAGATGAACGGCTTCACTGTGTCCAAAAAATACTGGCACCCGGACTGCCGTAGCATTAACCCTAATTTCTTTATCTTGCCAAATTTTTTGGGTTTCCCAAACCAGTTTCATTTCTTCTTTGGTATAACCATTGTCTAAAAAATCATCAATATGAGGTAAAACATTAAAAGCAATCTGTTTGGTATAAACACTCGACTCAATGCTTCGTCCATTTAATAATTCTGTGGTTTGAGAAGCAAGTTCCTTAATCGCACGACGGCCCGTACCCGATACTGATTGATAAGTGGCTATATTAATGCGTTTAATACCCACTTCCTGATAAATGGGGTTTAAAGCCACTAGTAATTGCATTGTCGAACAATTTGGATTAGCAATTATTAAACGATTTTTAAATTCAGCGATTTTTTCCTTATTAACTTCCGTAATAACTAAAGGCACATCCTCTTCATACCGAAAACATGAGGTATTATCTATAACAATGCACCCCTTCTCTACAGCTCTAGGTACATATTTGCGCGAGGCATGACTTCCTGCGGAAAAAAGGGCCACCTGGGCTTTAGAAAAGTCAAAAGTTTCAACATCTTGCACCCAATGAGGTTTATTCTTAAATAATAAAGTATCCCCTTCTGATTTTTTGGTGGCTAGGGGATATAAATTGCGAATAGGGAAATTTCGTTCTTCTAAAATAGACAGGATAGCTTCGCCTATGGTTCCGGTAGCTCCTAGAACAGCAATATCATAAGTTTTCATTGTAAATTCCTGAGTTAAAAATTATTGATAATGGTATAACACTATTTTAAAGCTATTATTGCTATGGTAATAAGAGCAATTAAACCTAAGGCTAATAAGCCTAGGGTTAATAATGTTTTATTTAAATTCAATAAACTAAAAGCCTCTTTGTTATTTTTAATATTAAAATAAAGAAGAAAGAGTAAAAAACCAACGCATCCAATTCCTAAAATAGTTTGCAAAATAGAGCCGGATTTAAAATACTGAGATGAAGAATTGCTTATAAAAAAACTTGATAATACATAGGCTAACAATAAACCTATAATCATTCCCCAATATTTATTATTCAAGCTCTGCTCCTCATAAATCTTTGGCCTCTAGTAAAAACACTCCTTCTCCCCCTCTTTCGAAATCTAACCAAATAAACGGTATTTGGGGATAAGCTTTAATTAAAGCCTCACTACTATTGCCCACCTCGACAATAAGTAATCCGGTAGGCTTTAAAAATTGCTGCGCTTTTTTTAAAATTTGTTTAATGATATCTAAACCATCTTCTCCGGCTTCTAAGGCCAAAACCGGTTCAAATAGGTATTCAAGCGGCAAAGCCTCCATATCTATTTTATCTACATAGGGAGGATTACTAATAATAATATCGTATTGTACCTTTGGTAAATTCTCAAATAAATTACTTTGAATAATATTCACTTGGGATTGAGTATTATGTAATTGATTATTTTTGTGAGCTACTTCAATGCAGGCTTCAGAAATATCAATTGCATCAACTTTTGTAGTTGCAAAGCTTAAAGCGCATAAAATAGCCAAACAACCCGATCCCGTACATAAATCAAGCATTCGGGTAGGTTCATGATTGCCTAACCATGGCTGGAATTGGTTTAAGATTAATTCTGCAATGGGGGAGCGAGGGATAATGACTTGTTCATTAACATAAAATTTTAATCCAGCAAACTCAGCAATCCCTGTTAGGTAAGCTGCCGGTTTACGAGTTTTAACTCGTTCTACAAAAATAGATAGTACTGCTTTTTTTTGTTCATTATCTAATACAGTATCTAAAATTTTAAGATCGGCATCTAATTTAACATTTAATACGAAGAAAGCTAATTGAACGGCCTCATCCCAAGCATTATCTGTACCATGACCAAAATACAAGTTATTATCTAAGAAATATTGCTCTCCAAAACTAAGTAATTCACCTAGATTGTTGATTGGTGCTATGAGTTCAGGTGGGGGGAGCATATTAGCCTCGTTTAATAATATTGGTGGCTATTTTCGCCCGACTCAGGTTTTAAATCAATGGGCATTCGTATAGTGATTGGAAAACAGGAAAATATATATGCGATATGAAATTAAGGCACCAGAAGAAGCGGTAGAAGATTCGATCTTAGCCGCAGAAGAAGTCATTAAACTATCACATAGCATTGAAAACCCCACGATTAATGAAAATTTATCGTTTGCTGCAGCTCATTACACTTTAGCCTTGCATAAGCATCTACCCCTTCAAAGAACGAAAATGCATTTAAATGCCTCAATTACTATTTTGCAAAAGCTTCCCCCCCTATATACTTCGAATCAATTACCCCTAGCCTATTTTAGGCGGGCAGAGCTTTTAGAAGGATGTAATAAATTTCAAGCAGCTTTAAATGATTATGTTCGAGCCATTGCCATTTTAGAAAAATTTAATTTAAAACAAGATTGTGAAAATCGTTTATTAGCCCAATGCTGCGTTTCAATCACTGATTTAATTGTTAATGAAGAAATTATCCTTGAAAATATTCCCTTGGAATTACCATTAAGGGAACCTCTCCATTACATTCATACCGCCTTAGATAGCTTAAAAAAAATTAAGGTTTTGGATAATGAAACTTGGACTACCCTTGCCTATACTCACCAAACTTTAGGAATAATTTTAAGTAGTCAAGATTTAAAGCAAGCAGAATCGGTATTTAAATCTGCTTTAAAAATTATTAATAAAATTGGATCATTAAATATTTATCCGGTGATAGGTGATCTATATAATTGTTTAAGTCTCTTATACCAACAGCATTATTATGAATGCCCCATAAAATATGCCCCTGAATATTTATCGGTCGACTCTTTAACCTATTATGGGCTTTCTTTGTTATTTTTTTCTCCAGAAGAAGATGACGAAGAGGTCTTTACCTTTGAATCTTTATTAGAAATTATTGAAAGAGCTTTAAACCCCTACCTACCTTCTATGAATTTATCCACGTTATGTGACTTAATCGATGCCATGATTTATGCTTATTATGGCATTTTAGAAAAAATATTACCCAATGAAGTCATTTGTAGTCAATTAGAAGACCCTCATTCCTTAAGTACTTATGCTAAGCATGTGGAATTATTAGTTGAGGAATTCAATCGAAAAACACTCAATCAAACCGCTCGTTTATTAAGTTTAAGCGATCCTAAAACCATAGACTTGAATCTCGATCTTAGCCATATATTAAAAAACCCTCCCAATAATATTTATTATTTAAATTCTAAACATGCTTATCATCTATATGAACCACATTAATTTATTTGATAAAAGCTAAAAATTGTGTTTCGTTCATGGTTTCAATCCCCAATTTTAGCGCTTTAGATAATTTAGAACCTGCTTTTTCCCCATATATAACATATTGGGTATTTTTAGAAACAGTATCCAAAACACTTGCTCCCTGAGCTTGTAATAATTTTCTTGCTTCTTCTTGAGTCATCAAAGATAAAGTACCCGTTAATACAAAGATTTTACCACTAAGCGGCAAGGCCGAGGAATTTTTAAGATCAAGCTGCTTTTCCTCAGATTGAGGCCAATGGACTCCGTAGGCTAATAATTTCTCAATGATTAGTTGATTATGACTCTCTTTAAAAAAAGCATTAATAAATTCTGCCATCCTAGGTCCTATTCCATGTATAGCTTGTAATTCCTCGATGGATGCCTTCATTAAAAGTTCGAGAGTGGGGTATTCTATGGCGAGAAGCTCTGCAGTACTAATGCCAACCTCTCTTATCCCCAAAGCATATAAGAACTTTGCAAATGTCGTATGCTTAGAATGCTCTATAGCTTCTATCAAATTTTGTGCTGATTTCTCTCCCATTCGTTGGAGATTCGCTATTTGATCTTGTTTAAGCTCAAACAGATCGCTAACCGTTTTAATTAAGTCCTTTTCTACCAATTGTTCGATTATTTTAGTGCCTAATCCATCAATATACATAGCGCGACGAGAAGCGAAATGCCTAATGGCTTCCACAACTTGTGCCGGACAAAATACTCCAGCAATACAACGATAGGCAATATTTCCTTCATCTTTGATGACATGGCTTTTACAAACCGGACATTGGCTTGGTGGGGCTACAGTAATAACATTAGAAGGCCTCTTTTCTATCACCACTTTTACAATTTCAGGTATCACATCCCCTGCCCTTTGTACGACCACCCAATCATGAATTCGCACATCTTTTCTTGCTACTTCGCTCATATTATGTAAAGTGGCATTACTAACGGTTACCCCCCCTACAAATACGGGATCAAGACGTGCTACCGGAGTAAGAGCGCCCGTTCTTCCTACTTGAAATTCAACATTAAGAACCTCTGTTATCGCTTGTTCTGCTTGAAACTTATGAGCGATGGCAAAACGAGGAGAGCGGGATATAAAACCGAGTTGTTCTTGCAGTTTCATAGAATTCACTTTATAAACCACCCCATCTATTTCATAAGGTAAATTAGGGCGAGTTTGTTGTAGGGCTTTAAAAAAAGCTAAACAACCTTGGATATCTGGCACAACTTTATATCCTGGACTTACTAAAAAACCAAGTTCTGTTAAGTATCTCAAATTGTCACTTTGGGAGATATTTAATGGAATATCAGAGTTTTTTAGATTTAAACAGAATCCATCGATCACTAAACTATAAGCAAAAAAAGATAATTTTCTTTTAGCGGTAATCTTAGAATCAAGTTGACGAAGACTGCCAGCTGCGGCATTACGCGGATTAACAAAGATTTTTTCTTGATTCATTTCAGCCTTTTTATTTAAGTTATAAAAATCTTTTTTAGTAATATAAACTTCTCCCCGCACTTCTATTACTTCAGGTAAATTCTTAGCTTTTAGTTGCAAAGGGATCTGATGTATAGTACGTATATTTTCGGTGACATCTTCGCCTGTGCTGCCATCACCCCGGGTCGCCCCATATTTTAAAAGACCATTTTCATAACGTAAACTAATCGCTAATCCATCTAATTTAGGCTCACAAACGTATTCGATAGACTCATTAGTTTTTAATTTATCTTTTACTCTTTTATCAAAGGCAATCACATTGGATTCTTCAAAAGCATTATCTAAAGAAAGCATTGGAAATTGATGAACTATGGTATTAAAATCTTTTAAAGGGGCAGCCCCAACTCTTACGGTTGGGGAATCTGGATTTTTATATTGAGGGTATTGTTCTTCTAAACTTTTAAGTGTTAAAAATAATTTATCATATTCTGCATCCGAGATAAGCGGTGCATCTAATACATGATAGGCATAATTATATTCGATAAGACTTTGTGTTAAATGAGCAATTTTAGTTTTAATATCTTGATCTTGTTTCTCATACTTCGTACTCATGCTCTATTTTTACCTCATGGGCTAGGACATCTTGTTCAAATAATTTAATTTGTTGGCGTATCCCATCAATTGAATTTAAAGTTAAAGGTTCACGATTGACATCTTTAAGCTCGCCATCTAATTTTGAAGCTAATTGTCTAGCTATTCTTAACATGGTTTCAAAACCCTGCCCTGAAGGATTTTCAGGGGTCAATTTTAAAAAGAAAGTAAGCCCTTTTGTTGAAAATTTATCCATATGTTTTAGATCAAAAATTCCAGGTTCTACCGCAGAGGCCACGCTAAATACTATAGGGTTTTCCATATTGGCATAATCATAAAAATTAAATATTTTATGTTTATTTAGTCTCAAATCTAAAGCTTTGAAGGCTACTAATAAAATAGGGCCAGTAAAGCGACAATTGGGTTTGGCTAATACGTTTATAACAATAATCTGTTCTGGTATTTTAAGATTAGCCGCAAAATCCATCGTTTTTTCTAAGGCGATATTCTCCTCTACCTCTTCAATAGAACCAAATCTCGGTTCATTTAAATAAGTTTCAGAAAAATCACTTATTAATTGATCAGCTTCATTAATATTATCCCGAACGCGGGGGGGCATTTTTTTATCATTTTTATTAGATTTCCGCCAAGCATCCCAAATAATACCACCAATCACTACCAACCCTAAACTTAATAAGACTAAACGTAAACTCGTTTCCATTCCTTTCCCCTATTTTAACTTGCAATCAAGGCCACAGCTGCTTCTACGTCTACTGAAACTAACCGAGAAACACCCGGTTCTTTCATTGTGACACCACATAGTTGATTCGCCATTTCCATAGCTAATTTATTATGAGAAATAAATATAAACTGAACTGATTGTGACATATGCTTAACCAATTCACAAAATCTTCCTACATTAGCATCATCTAATGGTGCATCCACCTCATCTAGCATACAAAAAGGTGCTGGATTTAGTTGAAAAATTGAGAAAACTAAGGCCACCGCGGTTAAGGCTTTTTCACCACCTGATAATAAATGGATGGAGCTATTGCGCTTGCCAGGGGGTCTTGCCATTACACTTACTCCCGCCTCCAATAAATCATCACCCACTAAATCTAAATAGGCTTGCCCTCCCCCAAATAAGCGGGGGAAAAGTGTTTGAAACTCTGAGTTAACTTTATCAAAAGTTTCTCTGAATTTTGTTCTGGTTTCTTTATCGATTTTTTGTATGGCGTTTTCAAGGGTGGTTAAGGCTTCCACTAAATCTTTTTGTTGTAAATCAAGATAAGATTTTCGCTCGAACTCTGTTTGATATTCTTCTATTGCGCTTAAATTAATTGAGCCTAAACGTTGAATTTTATTACTAATTTGATTAATAGAGGATTCATAGGTTTCTTCATCTAATTCATCTGCTTGAATAAATTGCAATAGTTCTTCTAAAGTAAAAGAAACCTCTTGTAATTTTTCCGTTAAATTTTCTCTTTTTACTTCATAAGTCTGCCACTGTAATTTAGCTTTTTCTAATTGTTCTCGCAATTTATTAATAATTTTTTCTAAATCCATGCGTTCTTTTTCATTATCTAATAAATCGTTTTCCGATTGATGTAGCAAATGTCGGGCTTGATTTAATTCTTTATCAATAATTAATTGTGCCGATAATAATTCATCTAAGTGAGTCCTTAATTGAATTAAGGGCTCATCAAAATCATTTAAGGATTGCGTTAATGCTTCTTGTTTTTCTAAGGCAATCTTATTTTGGCTTTCTAAGCGTTCAATACCCTGAATAACACCCGTATGCTGGGTCTTTATTCTTTCTTTTTGAATAGCAAATTGGTGCAATTTATCTTTATGTTCTCGGGTGGCTTGAGCAGTCTTTTGTAAATTTTGTTTTAATTGATCTTTTTCACTCTGGAGTAAATGACGTTTTTGATTAAAATTATCCATCGCTTCTACAAATTCTTGTAATAAAGCTCGGGAAGCCCCTGCATTTTCTATAGCGCCAGTTAATTGGATAGCCAATTCACTAAGCTCTAATTCAATCCTTTTCAATCGGGATTTCGCATGCTCTATTTTACTGAAAGCAGTAGCCGTCTCTGCATTAATTTTATTATATT
This sequence comes from Francisellaceae bacterium, assembly GCA_028293705.1. Taxonomy (GTDB): domain Bacteria; phylum Pseudomonadota; class Gammaproteobacteria; order UBA6186; family Azoamicaceae; genus JAQGOH01. The sequence goes on from JAQGOH010000068.1 coordinate 9,702, forward strand.
GACGATTAAGATCATTCAATTCTTTTTGACAATTAACTTTCTCTTGTTCTAAATTATCTAATTGAAGGTTTAAGTTTTCTAATTGATCGCTTAACTCTTTCAAAATGATTTCATTTTGTTCTATTACTTGCATCAAGTTTTTTAATTCTTTTTCTCTTTCGATTACCCCGACATGATTATCCTGACCCTTTAATACTTTTAGCCAGTTTGGTCCTAACCAAATCCCATCTTGAGTAATGACTGACTCATGAGCTTTTAATTTAGTTTGAAATATTTTTGCCTGATTAAGATCAGACACCACATAAATGCCCATTAATAAGCTTTGTAAGGCTTCATTATTTTTTATTTTAGACAATAAAAGTTCATGATTGCTTAAGTCAGTCTGAGCCAAAGAATTGTGTCTTGCTAAGAGATTTACATTTCCCTCGGCCAAGTGTTCTATATTGAAATAGCCATCATTAAAATCATCAATGCAAATGGCGTCTAAACTTTGGCTTAAGACCGTTTCAACGGCCTTCTCATAGCCAGACTCAACCTCTATTACTTCAGCCAGACGTGAGTTTTGATGGAGATTATTTTGCTCTAACCAAGATTTTAGTTTACCACTGGATTTTTTAAGGGCTGCTTCCTGTAAAGCTTTTAAGGAGGCTAATTTTCCTTTGGATACTTGTAATATTGAACGAGTTTCATTAATTGACCCATTAGTATCTTTTATTTCAGATTGCTTAAGTTTAATTTTATCAACAATTTCTATATTCAAGCCATTTTGAATATCAAGGGATTTTTGTAAATTATTTTTCTCAGTTAGTTTATCTTGGTATTGATTTTCTAAATCATCAAGTTTAAATTCCTGAGCTTCCTGTTTTAATCGCTGAATTCTTTGTTCTGCATCCCGAGCTTGCTTATCAAATTGTTCAATACGGCTTTTATGTAACTCTGCTTTTCCTTGGGCTTCTAAACTCTTGGTCTGAAAAGTTTCCCAGTTTTCATTCCAAACCTTCAAAGCTTCTTCTGCTTGTTCTTGGGCTAATTGAGATGCTTTTAATAATTCTTCGGTTTCAAGATAAAGAGGAGCGATTTGTTCTTGTTCATCAGTTAAAGCTTCTAACTGAATTTTATCTTTGCGTAATTGCTCTTGAAGCTGTTGAGATTGATTTTTTGCATCTTCTAAGGCCTTATTTAATTGCTGACCTTTTTCAAGATGGTGCTCAATACTTTGTTCTTGGCCTGCAATTTTAGTTTTTAATTCATAAAAGCGGGTCTGCACTTCATTAAAAATATCTTGTTTTTCAATCGACTCTAAACGTATTTTTTCATGATTTAATTCATTGTTAGATTTAAGAGCGTTTTTTTGTTCAAGTTGATTGCTTAATAGATTTATCTCTGTTTTTTGGGTAGCTTGTTCTTCATCAAGGGTTTTCCAGCGTAAAGCCGTCAGTTTTGCTTCTAATAAATCTAGCTCTTTACGATATTCTTTAAAACGAATAGCCGATTCTGATTGCTTTTTTAATTTATCAATTAATTTATCAATTTCTTGAATTAAATCTTCAATTCTTTGAAGATTTTCCCGGGTATGTCGCATTCTAAGTTCAGTTTCTTGTCGCCGTTTTTTATATAAGGCAATACCGGCTGCTTCTTCAAAAAAAGCCCTTAAGTCTTCAGGCTTTGATTCTATAACCCGAGAAATCATCCCTTGTTCAATAATGGCGTAGCTTCTGGGACCAAGACCGGTACCTAAGAAAATATCTGTAACATCTTTACGACGACAACGGGTACCATTTAAGAAATAAGAAACTTGTCCATCACGAGTGGCTTGGCGTCTCACCGAGATTTCATTATAAGCTGCGTACTCGCCTTTTAAACTACCGTCAGAATTATCAAAAATAAGCTCAATAGAAGCTTGACCTACCGGTTTTCTAGTCGTAGAACCATTAAATATCACATCGCTCATGGATTCACCACGTAGATGTTTAGCGGAGCTTTCTCCCATTACCCATCTTACGGCGTCAATAACATTCGATTTGCCACACCCATTAGGCCCTACTACTCCAACTAAGTTAGAACGTACTTCTAATACCGTGGGATCTACAAAGGATTTGAATCCTGCTAATTTGATACTTTTTAATTGCATTCTTTACGCACTATTTAAAAAAACACTTTTGAGCATACCGTGAAATGCCACTCTTGCCTAGATTATATTTTAAGAAAGTATACTAAAATCGGATGGGTCAAGGCAATTTAAATGGCATATTAAGCAAATATTCACCTAAAACCTAAAAAAAATTAAGCTACACTTACAGTTAAGGACGGGAAACCGGAAACATAAGAGAAAACCTATGACAGAAACAATTTTTACTCCCAATGCAGCTTTACGGATCTTATTTGTTGACAATAGTAGAACTACTCGTGCAGCCATGGTCAGAATGTTAGAAGAAAAAGGTTATGAGGCCACGGCTACCGGTACCGGTAATGAAGCTATAGAAATGGTCAAAACAGGTGCCTTTGATATAATCATTATGGATCTCTACATGCCCTTAATGAATGGCCATGAAGCAGCAAGGCTTATTAGAGCTTTTCCAGAAGAATCTTTAAAAAACATTCCCATAATCGCTTTAACGGCTAGTAGTGATGAAAAAGATCGAGAAGTAGCAAAATCAGCGGGAATGAATGATTTCGTAGTTAAAAATATAGATCAAATCGAATTATTCACCCTTTTAGAAAAATATCATAAAAAATAATTTTTTTAATTGTTGCAGGATATTTAACCAATGACAGCCCCTTCTTGTGCTTATAAAGATTGCTCACGTTCCCATCATTCCAATAGTAACTTTTGTTTTTGGCATGATCAGGATCTTGATAAAAGTCAATTAAATATTAAATCCGACTTGGAAGAATTGGCTTATAAAGGGGAATCAATGGAGGGTTTTTGTTTAAAAGGGGTAAACCTTGAAAATTTAAATTTAAATCCCCAAGCGAAAGAATCATTCATCAATCTGCGCGGTGCTATTTTATCTCGTGCAAATTTAAAAAATGCCCATTTATATTCTGTTGACTTATCGGGGGCTAACTTACTTAAAGCTGACTTATCTTATGCCAATCTTAATAATGCTAATTTAAGTGACGCAAATTTATTAGGAATTCGTCTTAAAAACACCAAGATTTCTCATATCAATTGGGGGGAATATCTTTATCAAGAACGGATGGCTTTAGAAATGGAAAAGAAAGGCCATTATCAACTGGCTAAATTATTTTTTATAGAAGCTGAAGATATTTACCGCTACCTCATTGTAGAATGTCAAAACTATCGAGGGCTCTCCGACGAAGCGGGACTTTTTTTCTATAAAAAGAAAGTGATGAAACGACATTTGTTGCCTAGAAATTCTTTTATAAGATTTTTTTCCTGGACTGCAGACTTTTATTATGGTTATGGTGAAAGACCTTTACAAGCGGTAAATGCTTCATTTGTTATTGTCGTTTTATTTTCCATCCTTTACTTTATTTTTGGTTTAAGCCAAATGAATCAACATTATATAGGATACGATTTTCAACAGGATTTCTTTGATAACTTCAAAAATTATTTAATGTGTTTAAATTTTAGCTGGGAAAATTATACTCAAGTAACCGCAAGATCCTTAATTCCCTTTTCTTGGATAAGCAATTTAATTGCTGTCATTCAAAATATCATTGGAAGAATTGCACTACCTTTATTTATGGTTTTATTGGTAAGGCGATTAACCCGATAACTTTGTTCTCTAAAGTTGCTAGATCAATAAAACTTCAATTACAATATTAGTTTTTAAATATGAAGAATAACTTATATGACAAGGACTGTTGTTGACGATAAAATTGATGGCATCGCTAAATTTCAGTAATTATTTATAAGCATCCGGCCATTAAATAACTTTCAAATTAGTGTTTATTGAAAAGCGGTTTTCTCAATTGACTTGACTCTACCTCTCGAAACCCCTTCGAGACCTGATCGGCTTCGCCTTACATTGCTCGCAGCGAAAGTAAATCATGAACAATTAATTTTTTTGCCTACCACTTTTCTCTTGTATTTATTTGTGGTAATATTTCCTGCTATTTTAAAATTTATATTATAAGGGTATACTGTTATGCCGACTAAAAATAATGGAATTTGCTTTTTATGCAAGCAAGAAGTGGCCCATCGCGGCATTGTGAAGCATCTTAATAAATGTCTTGAGATTCACGGAAAGAAAAATGAACAGGAAAATGAAAAAATATTTCTGATTAGTATATATGATGCTGAAAAATTATTTTGGCTTTTCGTTGAAATTAATGGTTCTACTAAATTAAAAGTTTTAGATTTTTTTTTAAGAAAGACTTGGTTGGAATGTTGCGGCCATATGAGTGAATTCACTATAAATGGAGCAAAATACTCAAATGATAGAGAGTTGCGAAGCCTAATTCATAAAACTTTTAATATTGGTGATGAATTTGAATATGATTATGATTTTGGAAGTACAACGCATTTAAATGCTAAGATTATTTCTAACCGTTTAGGTAAGTTACCTAAAGAAATTCATTTGTTAGCAAGAAATAATTTACCAATAGAAATTAAATGTACGACGTGTGGCAAGCATCCTGAAGTTATTTGTTCAAGCTGTTATGACTTTTGCTGTAAAAAATGTAAAGCCTTGCACAATGGCTGTGAAGGTGAAGAATTTTTTCTTCCCGTTGTAAATTCACCTCGTATGGGCGTGTGTGGTTATACTGGAGAAGATTAATTTGTACAATTGCTCATCTTACTATGATTAGGACATAAGTAATGCTTTCCGCAAGCAATAACTTAAGTAGGTATTATATTTGAAACTAATGTATAAAGATAAATAAAGGGGAGTGGATATTAAATTATTCCTAAAATATATATTTTAAAATTCACTCATGACAGGAAATATTAACTTTGGTTTTGATTTTCCAATTTTCCTGCTATTATGCCAACTTCAGGTCTTTAACAAATATAGATATATAATTAGGTTAGAATTATGACGCACATACCGCAGCTCTTTAAATTTAACTTTACTCTTTTATTTAAAATCCTATAGTATAAAAGTATGGAATAAATAAATATTCAGGAGATAAAAAATATGCCTACTTCTCTTGGTCTAGCGTTGATTTCTGAAGCTGGAATACTTGATTTTTGCATTAATTCAGCAAGTGAAATGCTGCCTAATTTTTTAATTGATATAAAAGATACACAAGATTTAAGCCCTATATGTGATGCCATTAATGCAGCTTCTGAAAATATTCAAATTAAAGCTGAATTAAAAGATATTATTGACTCAAAAGGGAATACCATTAAAACTTGTATTTTAATAAGCGAAGCCGATAGTATTGAAATTTGTTCCTTAAATATCAATCCAAAAACTATGGAATTTAAGGTATTTCAACCAGGTATTCTAGAATTTTATTCATTAGGTGTTAAAAACCAGATTTGGACCTTGGTATTTAAAAATACCGCAAAAGGATTAGATATAAAAGTTCAAACCCTTACGGCTCTTTTTGATTCACCCGACCCTTGTTCTTCAGACGAAGAGTCTTATGAATGTGACAAAAAATTTGATTGTGAATCAACAATTAATGGAATAGCAAATAATGTTAACCAAGCCTTAATATTTACAAGTCCTGTAATTAACAGTGTCGAAAATCAAGCTAATCAACCTGCACAAAAAAGATTCAGTCCCAAATTAAAGTGAATATTAACAAGGACGAATGGATTTGTCCTTAATTGAATAAGAAATAATATTCGATAGAGCAGAAAGTCTAAAGACCCTTAAAATAAACTATTACTTTTTTTTATCTAAAAATATATCCAGAACACAAGCCCTTATTAAAGGGAGTTGGTATTAAATAATTGCTAAAATGTATATTTTAAACTTTACTCATGGCAGGGAATTTTGCCCTTGGTTTTGATTTTCCAATTTTCCTGATATTATGCCAACTTCAGGTCTTTAACAAATATAGATATATAATTAGGTTAGAATTATGACACATACACCGCGGCGTCTTTTAGTTACCTCAGCTCTTCCTTATGCCAATGGTTCCTTACACCTGGGTCATTTATTAGAGCATATTCAGTCAGATATTTGGGTGCGCTACCAGAAAATAAGAAAAAATGAATGTTGGTTTGTTTGTGGAGATGATGCACACGGCACCCCTATTATGTTACAAGCCGAAAAATTAGGAATAAGTCCTGAAGTACTAATTAAGCAAAGTCATGCAGAACATATTAAAGACTTACAGGATTTTTATATTCAATATGATAATTTTCATACCACGCATTCAGATGAAAATAAAATTTTAGCTTCCACTGTTTATAAGGCCTTAAACCAAAATGGTGATATCGTCAAAAAAACTATTCATCAAGCTTATGATGAAATTAAAAATATGTTTTTACCTGACCGTTACGTTAAAGGAACTTGTCCTAAATGTAAAAAGGAAGACCAATATGGAGATAGTTGTGAGCAATGTGGCGCTACTTATAGCCCCTTAGAACTTATTAATCCTTTATCGGTTATCTCTAATACCCCCCCTATCCGAAAAGAATCTGAACATTATTTCTTTCGATTAGAAAATTATAAAACGATTTTAGATGAATGGTTTAAAAAAGAGCCTGTTCCTCCTGAGATTCTTAATAAATTAGAAGAATGGTTTAAAACCGGCTTAAGGGATTGGGATATATCCCGGGATGGGCCTTATTTTGGCTTTGAAATACCCGATGTTCCTAATAAATATTTCTATGTGTGGCTCGATGCACCAATTGGGTATATGGCAAGCTTTAAAAATCTGTGTGATCGTAATACACACATTAAGTTTGAGGATTATTGGGCTAATGTAAATAATGATACCGAGCTTTATCATTTTATTGGGAAAGATATTGTATACTTTCATGCCTTATTTTGGCCAGCCATGCTAAGTGGAAGTAATTTAAGATTACCTACTCAATTATTCATTCATGGATTTTTAACGGTTAATGGCCAGAAAATGTCAAAATCAAGAGGGACATTTATCCAAACCCGAACATATTTAAATATTTTAAATCCTGAATATTTACGTTATTATTTTGCCGCTAAATTAAATAATACCATTGAAGATATTGATTTGAATCTAGAAGATTTTGTAAAACGGGTAAACTCTGACTTAGTGGGTAAATTAATAAATATTGCTAGCAGATTATCCGGTTTTATCACTAAGCAATTTGAAGGCAAATTATCTGAAAAATTGATAAATAACGAATTATTTACAGCTTTTGTTGAAAAAGGTAATGAAATTGGCGCTCATTTTGAAGCAAGGCTTTATAGTCGTGCCATCAGAGAGATTATGGATTTAGCCGATAAAGCGAATGCCTTTATTGATGAATATAAACCCTGGTCCTTAATTAAAGATCCGACTAAATTACAACATGCTCATGAAGTATGTAGTTTAGGAATTAATTTATTTAAAGTATTAATGACTTATCTTCAAATGGTATTACCCCAGTTAGCTCTAAATGTCATTGATTTCTTAAATATTCAACAATTAGATTGGGATGAAAGAGGAAGCCCTCTTTTAAATCATGCCATAAAAACTTTTAAACCCTTAATGACTCGTATTGACCAAAAAGAGATAGAAAAAATGATAGATGCATCAAAACCTCAAGATTTACATGTTGAATCATCAAAATTGCCAAGTTTTGAATCATCTGATTCTATCCTTGGAAGATTCCCTATTAAAGAAACCATTAGTATTGAAGAGTTTTCTAAGATAGATTTAAGAATCGCTAAAATCATTCAAGCAGAATCGGTACCGGAAGCTCAAAAGTTATTGAAGCTTACTTTGGATTTAGGCGATAGCCAACGCCAAGTGTTTGCGGGCATAAAAGAAGCTTATAATCCTGAACAATTAATAGGAAAATTAACCGTAATGGTTGCTAATCTAGCACCGCGTAAAATGCGTTTTGGCCTATCCGAAGGAATGGTATTAGCATCAGGACCAGGTGGTAAAGACTTATGGTTATTAGAACCTGATGTCGGTGCGGAACCTGGAATGCCAGTGAAATAAATGTTATTAGCTAAAATTCGTGAGATTGAATGCATTGGCTGCACTAAATGCTTAGATGCTTGTCCAGTTGATGCAATTGTAGGCTCACACCAATTCTTACATACTGTTATCAGCTCTGAATGTATAGGCTGCAAGCTTTGTGTGCCTCCTTGCCCTATGGATTGTATTGACTTAATTGATATGCCTAGTATTTCTGTTAAAGAAAGAACTCCTAAAGCCAGAATCCGAGTAGCCAACAAAAAAGAACGTTTACAAGAAAATAAAGAAGCTCAGAAAGCATTTTTTGAACAGCATTTACATTTGGATAGTTATCTTAAGCGGCAAGAAATTAAAGAAGCCTTAAAACGTTATAAATTAAAAAATGACGCCAAAAAAAGTAATTAAATTTTTTCAATTACTAAAACAAAATAATCCCAGTCCTAAAACTGAATTAATATACAGCACCCCTTTTGAATTATTAATTGCAGTCATTTTATCCGCCCAGTCAACTGATAAAAGGGTGAATCTTGTGACTGAATCATTATTCAAAATAGCTAACACCCCTCAAGATCTTTTAAACCTGGGTGAAAATAAATTAAAAGAATTAACCCAAAGTATAGGATTATACAATACAAAATCTAAAAACATCATTAAAACCTGTGAAATATTAGTGAATCAATACAATGGACAAGTCCCTTCTAATCGCAAAGATCTGGAATCTTTATATGGAGTAGGAAGAAAAACAGCCAATGTTATTTTAAATACTATTTTTAATGAGCCTACCTTAGCGGTTGACACACACATATTTCGGGTGTCTAATAGGACCGGTTTAAGTAAAGGAAAGAATGTTTGGGAAGTCGAACAAGGACTACTAAAAATCATTCCTAAGGATTTTCTGCAGGATGCCCATCATTGGCTTGTTTTGCATGGCCGTTATGTTTGCATAGCCCGCAAACCAAAATGTGGCCAATGTGTAGTAAAAGACTTATGTAACTATCCTTTTAAAACTTAAATTTTCTCATTATGTTGTATATAAAATGGAGTTAGAAGATGACTGGAAAATCAATCCTAAAGAAAATGAATACCCTACAAGGGCATTGCCAAACTTTTGAAACCACTGTACAAAAAGTAAATCAGGATTCTCAAAAACCTTTTACAGAAATTATTAATCACTTATATAACAATTTAAAAAAAGGTACTGACAATCAAACTCATATTTTAGAAAATCAAAAAATCTATAAACAAATAAAAAAATCCCTTAAAGTGTTTAACAAAAATATTCAAGAGCATAAAAAAGAGTTGGCCAAACTTCAGGAAAGGTTTACAGCTTGTCAGCTAGAATTTAGTAAATTAACCGAAAAAGATGAATTCTTTACACAAATTCAAACTCTTATTAAAACCATTTCAGAATCCTTAAATAAAAATAAACATCTACTAGGAGAATATAATGCCCAGTATGAGAATTTATTATTAAATTATCTTACTGAATATAACAACCAATTATCCAGCGCGCTTCCCTCTACCTTAAATCAGATTAAAGAGAGAGTCGAAAGAGATTTATCTGAGCAATCAATTGAAACCCTTATTCAGGATTTTGGTTCTTTAAGTCACTCAGCTATTGATGAGAGTAAGGCTTATGACAGTGCTAAATCCCTGGAAAATTTATTGAGAATTAGACTTGATAAAGTTCGGACAATTACCGCGAGTTATGAAGCTTCTCATTCTGAAGTAAAAAGAAACTCACCCACCCCCTAACTTATAATAGACTCCCCCTCTGTATTAGCAGGGGGGGATAATTTATAATTAAAAATATTAAAGGGTCTGGAGTTGCCCCCTAAAACCGCTCCAGTTTCAAATCAAATTTGATTGACGAATATACTCCCTTGGCGAACACATCTTCAAGCCCTTATGAGGGGCATTTTCATTATAATCTTCTATCCATTGGGGTAATTGTTGCACTACTCGATTAGCATTAGTTAAATCCCCTAACCAAACATAGTCACATTTAAAAGTTTTGACATAGGCTTCACTCGTACCGTTACTTTCTGGACTATAAGGCGGTGTCGTACAGACTTCAAAGCCTAAAGAACGAGCAAATAGAACGGTTTTTCGAGCGGTATAACAAGAACCATTATCACTTAACCATGGGATGGGGTAATTGATCTATTTTAACAAAGCGATATTCCAATGAGTAAGTTTCTAAAAAAGTTTACTCTCATCAATAAACTTGACTTAACTTTTCTTATAGAGTATCTTTTTTGGGCGGGTGTCAGCAATTAAATCGGATGACACCCACCCCGCTATAAAAAATTGATTATTCGCGTTTTTTTAATTCTAAAAAATTTCATCCACCCCTCTTGATATTAAAATGTAAGATTGTTTAAATCTGTCTTGGTTAAAGATTAATTATTGGTATACGAAAATTGATTGGACATATCAAATAGTTTAAGAGAAGTTATGACTTTATTGCTTCACCTGAATTAAACGAGGATGCCCTCGTTCACTTCTCGAGTATTAATATGGAAGGGTACACGACACTCAAAGCTAATCAACAGGTGCAATTCGAAGTAGAAAACGGTGCAAAAGGGTTAATTGCAGTCAATGTTACTTTGCTCCAAGAATAATTGGTTAGAGGGTGTCTTGAAATTCAAATTAAGCATTTTTCAATCCTTTTTAACATTATTCTTGACATGCTTGCATATAAAAAAGCTTCACTGGTATGAGTTAAATATTCATAGTCTTTGCTCATTCTTCTAAAACGACCCATCCATGCAAAGGTTCTTTCTACAACCCAACGCCTAGGAAGCACCTGAA
>JAQGOH010000095.1 GCA_028293705.1 Francisellaceae bacterium
AGCCCTTTTTAATGTAGTTATCTTCTTTATCTGAACGACTCCAAATAACATGAGCAGTAGGGAGGAGAAAATGAGAGCGAAGTTTCTGGGTGTCGGGAGTGAAGCGATACAACTCCGTTAAATACATTAGAGTCCAAATTTGATTCCAGGCCCCGACTCGTTTAAATTTACTCATCGATATATCAGAGCGCTCGCTGAAATAATCAGGAGTTTTATATTGTAATACTCGCATTATAAATTCTTTGTTTTCTTGACGAGGACGTTTACCTGGAAGGGAATACCGTAATTGAATACGATTTTGAATTTTAGAGGCTTTAAGATCGATATTAATTTTATGTCCTGGCAAGACTAATAATTTTTTTTCCCATCCAAACATCATCCGATAATAAGTATCCGTGCCATATCCAAGACTTGCGGTATATTTATTTTTAGGTTTGTTGTTCAATTTAACTTTAAGTGGGACATCTAAATTTTCGCCTTTGGCTACTTCTGGATAAAATCTTATTTTAGAAAATAAATTGGTTTCAGTTAAGGCTTTTTGAAAAGCCAATAATTGATAAGCTGTATAGGGATCGCCTTTTTTAAAAGTTATGTATTTGGATAAAAAGTCAGCAGGGTATACCGTGTTTTCAAAATCTACTTCTCCAAAATGATATAAGGGGCCGGTGGCTAAGATTAATTCAATATCAGCAAGGTTAGTATTTCGATTTAAGTAGACGGTATTATTAGATAAGAGTGCTTGAATATATCCAAGTTCAATAGCCGTATTAATGAGATTTTTTTTAGTTTCATCATATAGGGCATGTTTAAAAGCATCTCCCTTTTTTAAAGCATTATTTTGTATAATTTTCTGTAGTAATGGTTCATGAGAACCAGGACCGGTAATGCTAATCCTAACATTTTGAATATGGGTTTGTTTATTAGGAGTAATTTCATATTCTGCAAGCCACTCTTCATGGATGCTAGGCCTTAAGGTTGAAATTAAAACCGCATGATAATATCCTAAAGACTCTAATGCTTCTTTAATTTCTAAAGAGGCTAATTGATGAAAGGAAATCATTTGTTCTTTAGTTAAAGTCTGGCTATCTTTGGCATTATAAATAGTTAGGCTATTTAATACTTGTAGCCTTTCGGGTTCTGCTAACCCAGTTAATTGAATAGTCAGTGGTAATGAATAAATGAGGGGAGAGAAAACAATAAGCACTCCACCTAAAATGGTATTAATCAAAATTTTTTTTATTGACATCGTTTCCAATGATCCTTAGCAATTATTGTGGGTTTTCTAAACTTAAAATTCCAGCATCATAATCATAAGCAAAAATTTCAGCATATCTTCCCCAATCTATCATTACTCGCAGTACCCTTTCAGCTTCATCATCACTTAAAAACTCAGTTAATTCTTCTAAAAAATATTCTTCGGAAGCTCGATGATTCATTTTTTCATCTAAGGTTTCTCGAATATGAGCCGCTAAGGGAATATAAGCTAGTAAATGTTTAGCAAAAAGTTGTTTGCGATGTAAAATATCCGCTTTCTCAAACGCTTTACCCGCTTCTGTAAAACTTAAAGTTCCATCTATAATTTTAATAAACCTTAACATATCAAGAACTTCGGTTAAGGGGAAAATATTGTTTACATCTAAATGTAGGGATTCGGCTAAAGCCGGCAAATCAACTTTATTATCCTTTTCATGCACTTCCATGTTTTCGAGTAAACCGGTTAATTCTGAAACACTTACATCCGGTAATCGATAGGCATATTCAGGATGTTTAATAGAATCTAATTTCGCATGGTAACGTTTGCTTAATCGGCCGCGTTCGGTAGTTGTTAAATGAGAATAAATTTCATCCAGTAACTTTCTAAATTCTTCACTTTGCGAGTTTCTTGGATAAGGTAAATCAATAACAAGCTCTGCATGAATTCTGCCTGGATCTGAGGCAAATATAATAATTCTGTCAGCCATTAAAATGGCTTCTTCAATGTCATGGGTGACGCATAAAATACTTTTAATGTGCGTATTATGTTTGCTCCATAAATCTAACAAATCGTTTCTTAAATTTTCAGCTGTTAAAATATCTAAAGCAGAAAAAGGTTCATCCATTAATAAAATTTCAGGTTCAACCACCAAGGCTCTTGCAAAACCCACCCGTTGACGCATTCCTCCTGATAATTCTTTAGGATAAGCTGATTCAAAACCATCCAAACCAATAGTATCAATGGCTTTGAGGGCACGCTGACGTCGCTCCTTACGTTTTACCCCTTGTGCTTCTAAGCCTAATTCCACATTTTCAAGAACCGTGAGCCAAGGTAATAAAGCAAAATTTTGAAAAACCATGGCAATCCCTGGAATAGGGGAGCTCATCTCTACATCTTTATAACAAACCGAGCCTGCACTGGGACTAGAAAGTCCTGCAATAATTCTAAGTAAAGTTGATTTACCTGAACCGGATTTTCCCAAAAGCGCTACAAATTCACCTGCTTTTAAATTAAAATTGATAGAGTCAAGAACTAATAATTCCTGTCCTTCAGTAGTTTTATATGATTTTTTTACATTTTTAACGCTTATTAATTCTGAGCCTTGCATTTATTTATCCAATCGTAAATCGCTGTGACATTTTATACATTCTTTGCCATATAAGACGCGTTGACAGCATGACATAGAGGGACATTACTGAAATGCCTAAAGCGATTCTAGGAAAATCGCCTATAACAGTGTAGTGGGTTATGTAACTACCAAGACCTTGAGCAATCAGTTCAGTATCCCCCCATTTAACACAATCTGCCACAATGCTGGCATTCCAACAACCCCCTGTTGCTGCCATAGCCCCTGTTAAGTAATAGGGAAAAATAGCAGGTAAAATCAGGCGACGCCACCACAACCAACCTTTTAAACCAAAGTTTTTCGCTACAATCTTAAGTTCTTGTGGAATTTGTGAAGTCCCTGCTATTACATTAAATAAAATATACCATTGGGTGCCTAAAATCATTAAAGGGCTTGTCCAGATATCGACATTTAATTGGTAATGTAAAATAAGAAATACAAAAATGGGGTAAATTAAATTTACCGGAAATGCTGCTAAAAATTGAGCTAAGGGTTGAAATATTTGCGTGGCTTTTGGGTTTAAACCAATCCAAACCCCTACGGGTATCCATATAAAAGAGGATAATAGGACTAAAAGGGTTACCTTAAAACCTGTTATCAATCCTAAATACAATACGGTCTTAACTTCCGAAAATTCGATCTCCGTTTTTATAAAACTAATTAGATAAAAGGAGGTAATAATTAAAGTTATAAATAAAAATAGATACCAACAGTAAGGTATATATTTTTTAAATTGAATTCCAATCGGGGTTCTAGGAGGTTTTGGTTTCTTGATGGATTTTTTTATTAAGGGTAAATTAATAAACTTATCAACAATATAGTCAATAAAGTAATTTATTTTTTTAATAAGCCGAGTCTTGGTTAATAAATCGTAAAACCAAGACTCTGGACTTAAATTGTCTTCCGTTAAATTGCTGGTTTTAAATCTTTCTGCCCATTTAAGAAGCGGACGAAAAATGAGCTGATCATAAATTAAAATAACTATAAACATAGTAACAGAGGCAAATCCGATAGCTTGTAAATTACCTTTTTCAATTGCAAGACTTATATAAGAACCAATCCCTGGAAGATGAATTTGTTGATTTGAAACCGAAATGGCTTCACTGGCTACTACAAAAAACCAGCTTGCGGACATCGAAACCATCGTATTCCATAAAAGGCCAGGGATTGCAAAAGGGACTTCGACATGCCAAAAGCGTTGCCAAGCATTTAATTGATACATGGAAGCGGCTTCATGATATTCAAAAGGCACGTTTTTTAAAGATTGATAAAAGCTTAAGGTCATATTCCATACTTGG
>JAQGOH010000104.1 GCA_028293705.1 Francisellaceae bacterium
TAAGATTGAGCATCGCTTAACCAAAATTTCCCATCCATGGACAAATGGCCAAGTAGAACGTATGAACCGTACCCTCAAAGAGGCAACTGTACAACGGTATTATTACCATACTCATTTCCAGCTAAGAGAACATCTTTATGCTTTTGTAAATGCCTATAATTTTGCTAAGAGACTTAAAGCGCTTAAAGGACTGACACCTTATGAATTTATTGTTAAAAACTGGCAAGAAAGACCAGAAAGGTTTAGCATTAACCCAAACCACCTAACCCTGGGACTAAACACCTAGATGGCTGCGCGGTCTACTCTCAGCCCGGTTTCGAAACGTCTTAAACCGTTAGCATGTTTTTCTATTGTTAAGTTCGCAGCCTTTGGTATTTTACCTAAAGACTTATGCAGCTCAAAATGCATTAGACTTAACATTTTATTTTGCCTTAAAAGATTTTCGTGTTTAGGATTGACTTGTGTAATTTCTAATTCCTTATCTGCTTGAGCTCCGTTGGACTCTTTTTTGATTAAGTCATTGACTTCAGGTCCTTGATTTAAACTCTCATCATAATCTGAAATAAGGCCTAATAACTCTACCGGCATTGTTTTAGATAATATCTCATTTAGAGATATTTGTTTTTGATATTGGATAAAAGTTTTTTGTATCATATATTTTTTAATAGTAAGATCCACAATATCTTCTTTACGAAAACCACAATTTTTTATAATAAAACCGAGAATAGGCCATTTAGTTTTTTTTATTCCCATTTTTTTAAAAACAATTTTCTTAAATTTATTTTTTTGACTTTTATTAAGAAAATCTAAAGTCAAATATTTTGAAGGAGTTTTTAATTGTTCCGCTCGATGTGCTGCATAGAAATCAGCGAGAATCACCAAACGAAGTGGTTCAGTAATTTTTTCAACTATCTTTAAATGACCCATCCGAGTTGCCGCATACATGAGAAAATTAAGAATTCTAGTATTTTCTTTTATCTCTGGAACCTCTAAGAGTCGATAAACTACATCCCAACGCCCAGCGACTATTGCCAGGCAAATAGCATTATTGTCCTTAGCTGTGGCATCTACTCCTGGTACTTCTAAGAGCCGGTTAACTACGCCCAAATGACCAAAAGTGGCTGCCTTGCGAATGGCTTCATTTTCCTTAGCTGTGGCATCTACTCCTGGCAATTCTAAGAGTCGATTAACTACCTCCAAATGACCCTCAGTAGCTGCGTTACGAATGGCTTCATTTTCCTTAACTGTGGGATCTTCCCCTTCCGCTAATAAACGATTAACTTCTGATAAGTCACCCCACAAGCAGGCATCCCATAAGGTAATCATTATATTCTCCTAAGGTATTAGTGTATTATCATCATAATAAGTTTTTACTATTTAAATACTTAAACAAATATTTATTTATAAAGCAAGTACTTATAAATTTTAAGCTAAGCTCTATAAAAGTTTTATGGGTTGATATTCAAGAATATGAAATGATAATCCAGAAACTATTTTAATTAATTTTAAACTTATGAATAAAATGCAATTAAATTTCTTTAATTGCTTGAGTTAAAAGAAGCTCTAACTATTAATAATAGCTTCCATTTTGCAACCGTTTTGGGATTGATCCCGTCTTTGAGAAAGACTTTTTAAAGTCTCTTGACTATTTTGGATTGTTCGACGTACTGTCTCTGTCGTTCTGGAGCATGCGTGTAATACTTGTCTCATAATGGCCTCCTTAGCTGGTTGCTCAATACATTTTACACCACCACACCCTGGGACTAAACATCCTCTCTATAATAATATCCTTGTCAAATTTGCGCCATTTAAACAAATTTGTCACTTCCTCAACCCTTAACATGCACTAATTAATTTGATTTACTTAAAATAACCAATTTATTGCAACACCTTCCTAATTCTACCCTAAGCGTTCCTTCCAATTTTCTTTTAATTTTTTATATTTATTTTTTGCTTCTGCTTGTTGCCATTTTTTATAAAATATTTCTGCACTAATCGCCTTTTGGGGATCTCCAGTGCCACGAGGTAAATCTTCGCCATTTTCTAAATATTTTTTTCCACCCTTATAATTGGTATAACGACGAGCTCTAGTATACCCCATTTGCAAATATTTGCGAGCCATATCAGCCCCTACAAAATCATTTTCTTTAAGATAGGCTAAAAATAGCTTATAAATTTTTTGGCTGCTTTTTTTAGCAATTTCAGGGGTTTTAAATTTCCAAAAAGGGCCAATTTCACTCTTATAAGGTTCACAAATTAAAACGCCTTGTTCTCCTTTACCTACTTTATAAAGCTCTGGATTTTTTCGATAGTCAATATCACTTTTCCATCCATATTTTGCTAAGTTAAAATTTTCATAAGTTCGGGGAGCCATTTTAATTCCTTATCAAAAAAATTTAAAAAATATTAATATTGACCTATATCCTATTGGTTATTTACCTTCCTTTATTAATAACTATTATACTCTTTAACAAAGTCCAACATTTTAGGGAGCTAGGGATGCATAATAGTTTTAATACCAAAACAGACTTAAGCATTAAAAATAAAACTTATCAATATTTTAATATTAGTCACTTATCAAATGAATATGATATCCACAAACTCCCGTTCTGTTTAAAAATCTTATTAGAAAACTTATTAAGATGTGAAGATGGGATATCTGTCACTAAACAAGATATAAATATGCTATTAAATTGGTCCCCTACCACTCTTAATGACAAAGAAATTGCTTTTACCCCGAGTCGGGTTATTTTACAAGATTTTACCGGTGTCCCTACTATTGTCGATTTAGCAGCGATGCGTCAAGCCATGAAAGCCTTGGGAGGCAACCCTAAACAAATTAATCCCTTAGCGCCTGTTGAACTGGTAATTGATCATTCCGTCATGGTGGATTATTCCGGTAATAAGCATGCTTTAGAACAAAATGCCGCTGTTGAATTTGAAAGAAATAAAGAACGATATTCATTTTTAAGATGGGGACAAACGGCCTTTCAGAATTTTAAAGTAGTCCCTCCCGATACCGGTATTGTCCACCAAGTTAATTTAGAATATCTAGCCAGAGTCGTTTTTGAAAATGCCAATAATTACCTTTACCCTGATACTTTAGTTGGAACCGATTCTCATACCACCATGATTAATGGAATAGGGGTGTTAGGCTGGGGGGTTGGTGGTATAGAAGCAGAAGCTGCTATGTTGGGACAACCAATTACCATGCTCATACCAGAAGTCATTGGTTTTAAATTAATGGGTAAGTTAAAAGAAGGCACTACAGCTACTGATCTTGTTTTAACGGTTGTTGAAATGTTACGTAAAAAAAATGTAGTAGGCAAATTTGTAGAATTTTATGGTGAAGGATTAGATAATTTGCCAATAGCCGATAGGGCTACAATCGCTAATATGGCTCCAGAATTTGGAGCCACTTGTGCTATTTTTCCAATCGATGATGAGACTTTAAAATATTTAAGTTTAACTGCTCGCAGCGATACACAATTAGAGATTATTAAAACCTATGCAAAGGCTCAAGGCTTATTTCGTCATCCAGGACAAGCAGAGGCCTTATACAACGCAACGATAAGCCTTGATTTAAATTTGGTAGAACCATCGATTGCAGGGCCTAAACGCCCTCAAGATAGAATTGCTCTAAAAAATATTAAAACCAGTTTCGAGTTAGTTTTAAAAGAACAGTCTGACCCTGAAGCTTCAATTCCCATCGAGATCAAAAATCAAACTGTCAATTTAAATCATGGGAGTATTGTAATAGCTGCTATTACTAGTTGCACCAACACTTCCAATCCAGATGTCATGATCGCAGCAGGTCTTGTAGCAAAAAAAGCTTTTGATTTAAGATTGATGACTAAACCCTGGGTTAAAACAAGCTTAGCGCCCGGCTCTCAAGTGGTAACTGATTATTTAGATAAAGGAGGTTTAAGTACTTATTTAGATGCTCAAGGTTTTCATTTGGTGGGATACGGTTGTACTACCTGCATTGGTAATTCAGGTCCTTTAGATAAAAATGTAAGTGAAGGAATCAAAAAAGGGAATTTATCAGTTGCAGCAATTTTATCGGGTAACCGTAATTTTGAAGGCAGAATACATCCGGAAGTTAAAAATGCTTATTTAGCTTCCCCGCCTTTAGTGGTAGCTTTTGCCCTTGCTGGAACCATGAATATTGATATTTTTAAAGACCCAATTGGTCATGATAAAAATAATAATCCAATTCATTTAAAAGATATTTGGCCTACTCGCGAAGAAATACAAGAATTAGTTAAAAAAACTGTACAAGCTCATATGTTTACTAAACGATATGCCGATGTATTTTTAGGGGATAAAAATTGGCAAGACCTTATTATCCCTAAAGGAGAACTTTATGAATGGGATTCCAATTCAACCTATGTAAAGTACCCTCCTTATTTTGATGGCATGAGCAAAACCCCTCCGCCTAAAAAGAATATCGAAAATGCTTATATATTAGCCTTATTTGGTGATTCTGTAACGACTGATCATATTTCACCCGCTGGAAACATTGCAAAAAATAGTCCTGCTGGGCTTTATTTGCAATCATTAGATATTAAACCTCAAGACTTTAATTCTTATGGCGCAAGGCGAGGTAATCATGAGGTGATGATAAGAGGTACTTTTGCCAATATCAGATTAAGAAATTTATTATTAAAAAATATTGAGGGTGGATTTACTATCCATCATCCTAGTAAAACTCAATTATCCATTTATGAAGCCTCCCAAAAATACTTAGCAGAGAATCACTCTTTAATTATTATAAGTGGGAAGGAATATGGCACAGGCTCTTCACGAGACTGGGCTGCAAAGGGCACCCGCTTATTGGGAGTTAGAGCGGTTATTGCCGAGAGCTTTGAACGCATTCATCGCTCTAATTTAGTCGGAATGGGCGTATTACCTTTAGAATTTAAAAATGGAGAAAATGCTCAATCCCTTCAATTAACCGGTTTCGAACAATTCACAATCGAAATGGATAATTTGCAGGCTCGATCTGAATTAACCGTTTTTTTTAAAACTTTGAACAATGAAAATCAAAGTTTCAAAGTTTTATGTCGTATCGATACTCCTAAAGAATTGGAATATTTTGAACAAGGTGGTATTTTACAATATATGGTTAGACAATTGTTAAGTGATTCTAAATAAAGGATAAAATGATGGATACCACTAATAGAATTGAAAAAGATAGTATGGGTGAAATTAAAGTACCTATGAATGCCTTGTATGGAGCCCAAACCCAAAGAGCCATTAATAATTTTCCCCTTAGCGGTATTCCAATGCCTAGTTCTTTTATCAGAAGTCTAGCCTTAATTAAAGCCCAAGCTGCTCAAACCAATTTAGAATTAAAATTATTAGATCCCAATTTAGCTCTCGCTATTATAAAATCAGCTCTCGCTATTTATGAGGGAAAATATCATACAGAATTTCCTATTGATATTTTCCAAACCGGTTCAGGCACTAGTAGTAATATGAATGCTAATGAAGTGATAGCCCATCTTGCTTGCCTAGAGTGTAAACAAACGATTCATCCTAATGATCATGTTAATATGGGCCAAAGTAGCAATGATATTATTCCAAGCGCTATCCATCTTAGTGCGAGCTTAGATATTCATCATAAATTATTACCTAATCTTGAATATTTACATCAAGCTATATTAAAACGATCTCATGAATTCCATAAGGTAGTTAAAACTGGCCGTACCCATTTAATGGATGCTATGCCTTTAACTCTGGGGCAGGAATTAAGTGGCTGGGCTAAGCAAATTGAACAAAATATAGCCCGTTTAAAAGAGAGTATTAAACGATTAAACCAATTAGCTTTAGGGGGAACGGCGGTTGGAACCGGCATTAATTCCCATCCTGACTTTGCTCATTTAATCTGTAAAAATTTGTCTAATTTTACAAAAATATCCTTTTCCCCTGCTGATAACTATTTTGAAGCATTAAGTTGTCAGGATAGTTCTGTAGAAATTTCAGGACAATTAAAAACCTTAGCCGTAAGCCTTTTAAAGATTGCTAATGATTTGCGTTGGATGAACAGTGGCCCTTTAAGCGGTATTGCAGAAATTGCTCTTCCTGCTATTCAACCCGGTAGCAGTATAATGCCAGGTAAAGTCAATCCTGTTATTCCAGAGGCTATTAGTATGATTGCCGCTCAAGTCATTGGGAATGATACGACGATTACTATAGCTGGCCAATCCGGAAATTTTCAATTAAATGTTATGTTACCGGTTATTGCTTATAATTTATTACAGAGTATTGAAATCTTAAGCACAGGAGCCAAGACCTTAGCTGAAAAAGCGATTAATGGTTTTACCGTCAATTTCGAAAAAATCAAAGAGTCGCTCACTAAAAACCCTATTTTAATTACTGCTTTAAATCCAGTTATCGGTTATGAACTGGGTGCTAGCATTGCAAAGAAGGCTTATGCCGAAAACCGAGCCATTATAGAGGTTGCCCAAGAAATGACCAATTTACCTCTTGAAGAGTTGCAAAAAATTCTAGATCCTTATCATTTAACGCAAAGTTAAGAGTCTAAACTTAAACTTCTCGCTAAAGCTCTTTGTAAGTTTTCCTCTTCCTGCTCCAATGCATTAGCTTCAGAGGCTGTTTTCAGACTTTCTTCTATGGCCATTTGCAATTCCTGTTCCTCTTTATATCTTGGATAGGCATTCAAATAAAAAGGACTAGTTTGGGAATAGATTAAACCCCGATATACAAAATTAGCATATGGAAGAATAAGTCTACAGACAATGCCTGCTAAACATCCGCCTTGTGCTTCAATATTATGCTGCAAATTATCAATCACAAGTTCTGTTGGATCAGAAAACTTTTTTTCAGTATTCGCTAAATCCCAAGTCCTTATTAATATTTCAGATACATTAATACCCGTCTCAGGTTCAATTTCTGAGCTCCCTTTAATGGTAGTTAAAATAGTGGTTATTTGAGCTATTTTTTCCGCGGGTGTTTTTGCCAATATTTCCTGCACCACCGTATCTAAAGATTTGGTATTGGCACTTAAATGATATTTAATATCGATATTATAAAAATTTTTATATATTAAACCGGTTTGTTGAGTATAAATATGAATATCCTGATCTTTTCCGTAAATATTTTCTAAGATGTCAAGGCTATTTTTTAATTGATCAATATCATTACTTAAATTTAATTGATGGGTGACTGAGGATGCATTTGTACTCATTGATTTTCTCCCATATAAATAATAATTACTTAGAAAGAATACTAAATACCCCTAATATTATCGTTTAACTAAAACTTTGTAAATAAGTATGAAAAGTGATTTCCCTAAAAGATTGGAAAATTAAGTCATTTAGCCTATAATTGATTTTTTATTTAGGCAAATGCCATGGGAGATTAATTTGCCTATACATTTTTATTTTTTTCACCGTCCTAAAACCAGTCTTTTACCCAATGCTTGGGACATTGTATCTCTGATATTAATTTCAGGTACTTTAATGCTC
>JAQGOH010000123.1 GCA_028293705.1 Francisellaceae bacterium
ACGATGGAATCATCCAAAACGCGGTCTAATCCCCCCATTAGAGTTTATTCCTATTGCTGAAGCTTCCAATCTTATTTTAACTCTTGGTGAATGGGTTTTACGAAAAGCTTGTAAAGATTTAGTTGAACTTAGCAAAATAGTTAATAAAGAATTTCGGTTAGCGGTGAATGTTTCCACTCACCAATTTAATCGTCAAGATATGTTTTTATTAGTTGAGAAAATATTAAAAGAAACCGGATTTTCGGCAAATTTCCTTGATTTAGAGTTAACTGAAAGCATTTTTATGGAAACCTCAGAAAAGACATCTACCATATTTAAAAAACTATCTGCTATAGGAGTAAACCTAGTTATAGATGACTTTGGGACGGGATATAGTAATTTAAGTTATCTTAAAAATCTTAAAATTTCTAAAATAAAAATTGATCGGTCTTTTATTCAAGATCTATCGAAAGATAGCCTAGATATGACTCTCGTAATCAGTATGATTACCATGGCTCATGCCTTAGGATTAAAAGTGGTAGGGGAAGGGGCCGAAACAAAAGATCAGGTCGGATTATTATGTGCCGGGAAATGTAATGAGTTGCAAGGTTATTATTTTAGCCATCCACAGCCCATTGAATATTGGAAGGAACATGTCCCTTTGTTTATAAAATAACATTTTAATAAAATCAGACCCCTTTCCTCCTGGTTCCATAAAGCATTTATTTGGAGCTTATAAATACGAATTAGGTTTTAAAAATTTCTGGCCTTGCTTTCAATTTAAGTGCAAATTTATATTTGAATTAGACAAAATATATAAATATAATAGGATTTATATATAATTGAGAATGATATTTATGGATAATTCGGCTTCCCCTCACCTAATTGAAAAAGACACTAATGAGGTTAAAAACCTTAATACTATTTCATTACAGCTTCATAACTTAAGAATAAATCTTGGGACCCAAGCCAAAGATTCTGGTTCTAATGATAATAAAATATTTTATTTGCCTCCGGTTCCTCCTCCTTCTAGTGCTCCCCCTAGTTATCTTTATCAATTCCCTAATACTTTAGGTTCCTATAATTCTCCTAGAACCGCAGGTTTTAAAAATTTTTTATTAGCAAAAGATACTTCCCATCGCTTAGACGCAACAGAAATTAGTTTAGAGAAAGAATGGATTAATTTTTTATCGGCTTATCAAAATTCTTCAGGAACCCAAAGTAATTCATCCAAATCAACCTGTAGCAGATTTCATCCTTATTCCCAACCTGCTTTACCCCCTACCAGTAAAACTCGAAGAAAAAATAATCAAGATGGATTAAAAAGCTTAAAATAATTTTCTGAGGTTTGTGTACCTAATTCTTCAAGGGATATTCCCCGTAGATTAGCTATAAATTCAGCAACATATTTTACATAATGGGGAAGGTTGATTTTGCCTCTATAGGGCACTGGTGCAAGATAAGGGGAATCAGTTTCAATTAACATGCGATCAAGTGGAATATTCTTAGCTACTTCTTGTAAGTTATGAGCATTTTTAAAAGTCACTATTCCAGAAAATGATATATAAAAATTTAAATCCATGGCTTGCTGTGCGGTATCCCAATCTTCGGTGAAACAATGAATTACCCCACCTACTTGATCTGCTTTTTCTTGTTTTAAAGTTTGTATGGTCTCAAGCTTTGCTTGTCTTGTATGGATAATTAAAGGTTTGTTAAGCATTTTAGCGACTTCGATATGATTAGCAAACCGTTGTATTTGCAAATTTTTATCTATTTCATCTCTATAAAAATCTAAACCGGTTTCCCCTATGGCGACTATTTTAGGGTGGTTTGCTAAAGCACTTAACTGTTCAATACTAGGTTCTAGGGAACATTGATGGTTAGGGTGTAATCCTACACTACCTGAAATATTAGGGTGTTGATGACAAAGGTTTAAGATGTCTTGAGTATGTTCTAATTCTGTAGCCACACAAAGCAGATGTAAAAGCCCTTCATCGAAAGCTTGTTGGATTATATCTGATATATCAGTTTTAAGTGCAAGGCAATCAATTAGCTGCAAATGACAATGTGAATCTACAAACATCTATAAGACCTTACATGGTATGTGTTGGGGTCTCTGAATTTAACATACCAGCGAGAGCCGTTTCAATTTTATCTCTAACCACCTTACCTTCTGGTTCTTTAAACATAACACCAATGCCAGGCGCTCTATTACCATGGGCTCCCTTAGGAGTAACCCAACAAACAATTCCCCAAACTGTTAATTTATCCGTTTCTGATAATAAACTTAATACCAAATGAAGTTCTTCCCCTAATTTATAAGGGCGCGCTGTAGGAATAAATAAGCCCCCTGTTCTTAAGTAGGGCATGTAAGCCGTATAAAGCACACTTTTATCTTTGATTGTTAGCGATAAGATACCCCCACCGGATATGGTATGAGATAACTTATTGGTATTGATGGGATTTAGGGGCCCGGGGCCTAGTGGAGTATCATTATCTGCCATAATTATTTCCTAGCTGCCAAGTAAAAATAAATTGAATAATTACTTAAAGTATAGCGTCTTTAGAAAATTGTGGGGCATTTATTAGAATACATAATTTTTCTAATAAAAGTTGTATATTGGGATAGGTCGGCTCCTTAAGAATTTTTTTAATAGCTATCAATTGGTCCCAGGGTCCAAACAAAGTAGAGTCATTATATAAATTTAATCCTTGTTGATAAAAATTTTTCCAGGAATCAATCAATGCAGGATGTTGTGGGGATAATTTATAAATAATTAAATCGGTGTAAAACCACATGAGCCCTTGCAGTAATAAGTTTATATCTTCTTTCATCCAAAGTGCTGCCAGTTCTAGAGTATTAATTTTATGATTTAAAAATAATAATAAATTCTCAATTACCCTATGATAAAAGTCAGCCTGATTTTCAATTTGTAATTGTTTCCATTCATTAAAATTGAGTCGGAATTTTAATTCCTGACAGCGGCTTTTAATAGTGGGAAGCAACTGAAAAGATTGATTAGTAATTAACATAAAATAAGTAAAATGGGGTGGTTCTTCAAGAATTTTTAATAGAGCATTAGACGCTTGAATATTAAGCGAATCTGCGTGGTTTATGATAATCATTTTTATTTTATGAATCATAGGTTTTTTGACTACCCATTGGGATAGCTCTCTAATTTCATCAATTTTTATAGGCTGGGAAATTTCTGGTTGTATCACTTTAAGATCAGGGTGGGTCTTAGAAAGAAATAATAAACAGGACTTGCACTTATTACAGGGTAATGAAATGTCTCTAGAAAAATTTTCACAAAGCAGTAAATGACTAAATTGATTGATAAGAGAAAATTTCCCAATTTTTTTAGGCCCATTCACTAATAAGGCATGTGGAAAACGATTACTCTTATACCATTGAATTAATTGAGAATGAGCCTTATCGAAGTAATTCATTATTTACAAAATCAGTTAATAATTGCTCGATTTCAGGGATAGGTAAACTGGCATCAATTATTTTATATCGATGAGGAAAAAGACTGGCTCTTTCTAAAAAAATTTGTCTGGCTCTGGCAAAAAATTCAACTTTTTCTTGCTCGAACCTATCGATTTTCATCCTTTTCTTTATCCTTTTCATCCCCACTTCTACGGGTGCATCAAAAATGAAAACATAATCAGGGGTAAGATTAGGATGGGTTATTTGACTTAAATTCTCAATATCTTGTATTGATATCCCCCTCCCTCCCCCTTGATAAGCAAAACTAGTATCCATAAATCTATCGCATAAAACCCATTGACCGGCCTGTAAGGCAGGAAGAATAAATTGGTTTACGTGCTGAGCACGGGCTGCCATAATTAATAACAATTCAGCCATAGGATTTATAGCTTGTACAGAATTCAGTAAAATATTTCTAATTTCCTCACCCAAAGGCGTTCCACCGGGCTCGCGAGTAAGGCAAAGATTTATACCTAGAGATTTTAATAATTTACTCATAAAACGTAAATGGGTGGATTTTCCCATTCCTTCTATGCCTTCAAAACAAATAAATAAAGGTTTAAGGTTTGACATTTTTTAATAAACTATTCCGATATAATATGACCGATTTGTTATGTTCATCTAAGGTCTTAGAAAAATAATGCCCTCCCACTCCATTGGCAACAAAATAGATTGTATCCCCAGGCGCAGGATGAAGCGCTGCATGAATAGCTTTAAAACTCGCAAGTGCAATGGGTGTCGGGGGCAATCCTTTATTAAGATAGGTATTATAAGCTGATATAATTTTTAGATGTTCTGTATTTAATTTAGTTTCAATCGGTATTTTTAAACCATAAATAATAGTAGGATCGGCTTGCAAAACCATGCCTTTTTGTAATCTTCTTACATAAACGCCTGCAATCTGTTCGTATTCATCAACAAGACCTGATTCTTTTTCAATAATAGAAGCTAGAATCAAAGCTTGGTAAGGAGTTTTAAAAGGAAGATTGGGAGCGCGGGTTTGCCAAGCGCTAAACAATTTTTGAATTAATAAATTCTGTGCACGTTTTAAAAATTCAACGTCACTAAATCCCTTTGGAAAATAATAAGTTTCTGGAAAAAATAAACCTTCCAGATTTTCTATCTTAATATCCATATCTAATAAATTCATTAATTGGGATTCGGTAAGAGGAGTTGTTTGGTGTTTTAATTTAGGGTGGGAATTCACGGCATTTAATACTTGATTAAGATTCCATCCCTCAACCAGGGTCAGTGAATATTGAATGACCTTAGCATTAACGACTTCTTCTAAAAATTCTTTTAAAGACATATTGGGTTTTAAAAAATATTCGCCTGCTTTTAATTGATGGCTTAAATTTTTTAACTTAGCATATAATATAAAAAAATAGGGATGATCAATAATTTTTTGATGATATAAACTAAATGCAATTTTTCGGATAGAAGATTTAGGCAATATTTCAAAGGTATATTCTGAATGAATATTTTTTAAAGGATTTGCCACAAATCTTAAATACTGAAATCCAATGAGACTAAGACAGATAAAACCAATAAAAAAAATTAGGGATAAAGTTTTTTTTAAATTGACCCCTATTCCCTTCAATTAATCTAGAGCCTTAAAAATTAAGCTGCCATTAGTGCCGCCAAAACCAAATGAATTAGATAAAGCTACTTTAATTTTTCTTTGCTGCGCGGTATGGGCTACGTAATTTAAATCACATCCCTCATCTGGATTATCTAAATTAATAGTGGGGGGAGCTATTTGATCACGTATAGCTAAAATACTGAAAATAGCTTCTATGGCTCCTGCTGCTCCTAATAAATGGCCAGTCATTGATTTGGTAGAGCTTACAGCTAATTTATAAACATGATCATTAAAAGCTAATTTAAGTGCTGTGGTTTCTTCTAAGTCGCCTACCGGGGTAGAAGTACCGTGCGCATTGACATAATCAATTTGCTCGGGATTTAATTCAGCATCCTTTAGGGCCCCTTGCATGGCACGTAAAGCGCCGCCTTCGCCAGGTCTTGTAATATGATAAGCATCGCCACTCATACCAAAACCCACTAATTCAGCAATAATATGAGCACCGCGTTTTTTAGCTACTTCATATTCTTCTAAAACGACCACACCCGCGCCATCACCTAATACAAAGCCATCTCGATCTTTATCCCAAGGTCGAGATGCTTTTTCTGGGGCATCATTACGACTTGATAAGGCTCGAGCGGCTGCAAAACCACCCATTCCTAAAGGGGTACTGGCTTTTTCTGCCCCGCCTGCAATCATGATATCCGCATCACCATAAGCAATAGTACGGGCGGCTATACCAATACAATGGGTACCCGTAGTGCAGGCTGTGGCCAATGCAATGTTAGGTCCTCTAAACCCATGCATAATAGAAATATGACCTGAAATCATATTAATAATAGAGGCTGGAATGAAAAAAGGCGAAATCCTTTTAGCAGTGCTATTTAACAAGACTTTATCGGTATTTTCGATAGTACCTAAGCCTCCGATACCCGAACCAATAGCCACACCCACCCTATTATAATCAATTTGAGATTTTCCCATCAAATCGGCCATTTTAATAGCTTGAATGGCTGCCGCTATTCCGTATTGAATAAATAGATCACATTTGCGAGCCTCTTTTAATAACATGTAATCGGTTACTTCAAAGTGGTTGACTAAGCCTGCAAATTTTGTAGAGAAATCAGACGTGTCAAATTCATCTATTAAGCGGATACCACTTTTACCCTGTATGGCATTATTCCACGATTCTTCCACGGAATTACCAAGAGGTGAAAGCATACCTAAGCCTGTAATGACTACTCGTCTTTTGAGCACGTCTTCTCTCCTTACTATTTATTAATAAGCATTAACTTTGTGTTACTGAATGGGCATTCACATAATCAATAGCGTCTTGAACGGTTTGAATTTTTTGAGCATCATCATCTGGAATTTCAATTCCAAACTCTTCCTCTAAAGCCATTACTAATTCTACCGTATCTAAGGAATCAGCACCTAGATCATTACCAAAAGATGCTTTAGATACCACCTGGGTTTCTTGAACATCTAATTGTTCTGCAATAATCTTTGTAACACGTTCTTGTATATTACTCATGAGCTAAAACTCCTCATTTATTTTTAACCAAAAAATTAATTTCTAACATAAGACACATCTTTTCAACTCTTTACCCCATATACATACCGCCATTCACATGTATTGTTTCACCTGTGATATAAGCTGCTTTATGGGATACTAAAAAGCCTACAGCATAGGCAATCTCTTCGGGTAAACCAATTCTTCCTAAGGGAATATTTTCTTTTAATTTTTGTTGTTGATTTTCATTTAATTCTCGAGTCATATCCGTATTAATAAAACCCGGTGCTACTGCATTAACAGTTATGTTTCTAGATCCTAATTCAAGTGCTAAAGTTTTAGTTAATCCTATTAATCCTGCTTTAGCAGCTGCATAATTAGCTTGTCCCGGATTACCCGTTACCCCTACAATCGAACTAATATTAACAATGCGTCCCCAACGTGCTTTAATCATTGAACGCATACAGGCCTGAATAAGCCGATAAATACCGGTTAAATTAGTATTTATAACTTCGTCCCATTCTAATTCTTTCATTCTTAAAAACAAATTATCTTTGGTAATGCCAGCATTGTTAATTAAAATATTGGGTGCAGTATAATCTTGGCTTATAAATTTTAAGGTTTCTTCTATATTTTTAGCATCGTTAACATTTAAAACTACCCCTTGTCCTTTTATTTGATGTTGCTTAAAAAGTTCCGTAATGTTATCGGCCCCTTTTTGAGTAGTAGAACTTCCAATGACAGTCATTGCTTCTTGGCCCAACAATAAAGCTATCGCTTGGCCAATTCCTCTGCTGGCGCCAGTAACTAGGGCAAGTTTTTCCTTTTCTATCATGAAAATTCTCTCATTAGAGTATTTAAAATCATTTGGGGTTCATTCAAAGCTATACAGTTTAAATTTTTATTAATTCTTTTATTTAAACCACTTAATACTTGTCCAGGCCCGCATTCAAAAATGGTATTGACACCTTGAGTAGCCATAAATTCTATGGTTTCTACCCAAGGTACAGGACTGTATAATTGTTCCACTAAAGCTTTTTTAATTGCATTTTCTTCGTTATGGGTTTTAAGATCTACATTATGAATAATATCAAATTGAGGTTTATTAAAAGAAATACCTGCTAGAATTTGTGAAAAATCCTCTGCTGCAGGTTTCATTAAAGCACAATGGGAAGGAACACTTACCGATAATAAAATAGCTCTTTTAGCATTTTGCTCTTTAGCTAACTCCATCGCTTCTAAAACAGCAGGTTTGTGTCCAGCTATAACAATTTGTCCAATAGAATTAATATTTGCAATACTGACTGTTCGTGACGCGTGAGAAGCTTTTGCACAAATGACTTGGATTAAATCCTGTTCTAATCCCAAAATAGCAGCCATAGCGCCTGTTCCTTGTGGTACTGCTAATTGCATTAAATGACCCCGTTGTGCTACTAATTTAAGCCCAGTATCAAAACGGATACTATTCGCCACCACTAAAGCCGTATATTCACCTAAGCTGTGTCCTGCAAGATAACGAGGCTTTAAGTCTTTTTCTTGGGTAAGCACCCGCCAAACCGCATAAGCCGAAGCTAGTAAAATAGGCTGAGTATATTCTGTCTGATTTAACTGATCTTCAGGACCTTCTTGGATTAAACCCCACAGTGAATATCCTAAGGTGTCTGCAGCTTCTTCAAAGATATGATTCACAATAGAAAATTGCTTGGCTAATGGCCCTAACATTCCTATCGATTGTGATCCTTGACCAGGAAAAACTACAGCTATGTTATGTGAGTTACTCAATACAGTGTCCTTATAGAAGCTAGTATTTTACCAGGGCGCTTCCCCAGGTTAAACCCCCACCAAAGGCTTCTAACAAAAGGGTATTTCCCCGTTTTATTTGCCCGCTACGTATTGCGGAATCTAAAGCTAAAGGTATTGAGGCACCCGAAGTATTTCCTTGCTCTGCCAAGGTTAACACTACCCTTTCCATGGGTAAACCTAATTTTTCAGCCATGGCTTTGATAATACGAATATTAGCTTGATGAGGTACTAACCAATCAATCTGCTGTGTACTTAAATTGCCAGCTTCAATCGTTTCAAGCGCTGCTTTTTTTAATATATTTACGGCCAATTTAAAAATTTTATTTCCTTCCATATATAAATAGGATTCATCCATAGAGGAAACTTTCGCATTACTTCTTTTTTTATTATTTAAATAGAGCAAATTATTATGCTCTCCATCTGCACTAATACGCGTTAATATAACACCAGGATTGAGGGAGGCACTAACAATAACTGCTCCCGCTCCATCCCCAAATAAAATACAAGTTCCCCTATCTGTCCAATCTAATACAGAGGACATAATTTCACTGCCAATGATTAAAACATTTTTAGCATTTTGATTACGGATAAATTGATCTGCTATACTCAGCGCATAAATAAAGCCACTGCATGCAGCTTGTACATCAAAGGCCGGACAACTAGGAATGCCTAATTCATGTTGGATTAAACACGCCATCGAAGGGAAAGCTTTTTCACCGGTGCAAGTAGCAACAATAATCATATCAATTTGGGCAGGACTTAATTGAGCAGCGTCAAGTGCTTTTAATGCAGCTTTGACTCCCATGTTAGATACGGTATCCGTACTTGAGGCAATTCTTCTATTTTTAATACCAGTTCTTTCTTGGATCCATTCATCATTTGTCTCTACCATTTGTTCTAATTCTTTATTAGATAAAATAGTTTCTGGTAAATAAGAACCGGTTCCTTTGATGCTAGAAAATATCATAATGGAACAACCTTCCCTAATTGTAAGGCCACTTGATTAGCCATTTTACTGGAAACATCTTTTTCAACTTCCATCATTGCGGCTTTAATCGCTGCATAAAATCCTTCAATACTGGTATTACCATGGCTTTTGATAACTATATTTTTTAAACCTAAAAGATTTGCGCCATTATAACGAGAAGGATCAAAACGTTTGACAATCGATTTTAAAATGGGTTTTGCTAAAAATGCTATAAATTTCCTAAAAATATTGCGACTAAATTCTTCTTTAGTAAATGAAAAAATTAAATGAGCAAGCCCTTCACTGGTTTTTAAGGCCACATTCCCCACAAAACCATCACAAACAATTACGTCTGCTGCACCCTTATAAATATCATCGCCTTCAACAAAACCGATAAAATTTAAATCTTTAACTTGTGAAATCAATTGAGCGGCTTGTTTTATAACTTCACTACCCTTAATTAATTCACTTCCAATATTCAAAAGGGCTACTCGGGGTTTTTCGATACCCTTAACCATTTGAGCTAAAGCCGAGCCCATTACCGCAAATTGTAATAAATGAGGAGCTTGGCAATCGACATTAGCCCCTAAATCTAAGATAAACACACTACCTCTAATAGTGGGCAATTGATTAATAATAGCAGGCCTATCCACTCCTGGAATCATTTTTAAAACAAAACGTGCAGTAGCCATTAAGGCCCCAGTATTTCCTGCACTAACACAGGCATGAGCTTTATGGTCTTTTACTAAATTGATAGCTTGACGCATGGAAGAATCACGTTTAGTACGTAAAGCTACTGCAGGGGCCTCATCCATACCGACGACTTGCGAGGCATTCAATAAAATGAGTCTTGAAGGAATGATGGAGACTAATTCTTTTAATTGTTCTAGCAGTATAGATTCTATGCCAACTAATATAATTTCTAAGTTATGATGTCTTTCAAGGGCTTTTAAAGCAGCAGGAACAACAATAGAGGGGCCATTATCGCCCCCCATCGCGTCTACTGCAATGCGAATATTGCCCAAAGGAAATTACTCTTCTTCAGAATCATTAGCAGTCATGGTAGGTATCACAACTTGACGGCCACGGTAATATCCATCTGGAGTCAAATGATGTCTTCTATGTACTTCGCCTGTCTCTGTATCAATTGATAAGGCTGGGTTACTTAGGGAATCATGAGAACGTCTCATGCCACGCGTAGAACGGGTTCGTCGGCTCTTTTGTACAGCCATGATTTTATCCTCTTATCTTAAAATTAGGTATGGACTATTAAATCTTTTAATACCCTAAAAGGGTTTGGTTTGTCACTCATTTCACTGCTATTGGAGGTATCCGTTTCCTTAAATGTCCAAACATTTGCAGGCTTGCAATTTACGTCAACCTCATGCATGGGGACAATCGGTAAATTTAATAACAATTCTTCCTCTATTAATTGCTTAATAGATAATTTACCCTCTGTCATTAAAGTTGCTTCGTAATGTTCAGGGAGCGTCTTGGCTTCTTCTTCATCCTTTACTGGACTTAAATTAAAATGACTGTCAATCACCTTATCAAAAGGTTTTAAGCAGCGTTGACACACCATTTGCAAAATCGTCTTAATATATCCATGTAAATGCACAATTCCACTTTCATCAATATCAGCTGTAAGTTTGAAATCAAGCTTTCCTTGATTATTTATTATTAAACCTTCTAAACAGTCAAAATTACTTAAATGAATTGCTTCCATAACTTGGCCATGTTTTTTAGCAAAGTTTTTAGGATCTATCCAATCTAGGGTATTTTGTTTGAGAGTGCTTAACATAAGTCGGTAATGATACGGAACTTAGAGTTAAGTGTCAAAAATTTATAAGAACACTAATTAAGTTAACAAAATTAACTTATATGTTTCAAGAATACATTCATTATTTAGGTGAAGAAAGGGAATGTTTTTTTTCTTCATTTTCATTTTTTATTAGTTTATTTTTTTTCTTTTTTTCAAAATCTATCTTTTGAAAATTTAAAATAATTTCTTGATTGTCATAGCTAGGCCAGGTAGGTAATGGAGATGTGGAAGGAGAATGAAGGAGAGGGCTTTTTAAACCTAATACATGAGAGTTGCTAGTAGACGGGGATATTTTTCTTAAGTCAGGAAGGATTAAACTTACAAATAGGCCCGGATTTTGCAAGGATTGTTCCATTGCAATTTTTAAAGAACTAGTAAGGTCCCTTCCTTTCAGTATACACCCATTCATACCTGCATTTTCATATTCTTTAATGTTTTCCAGACTAACATTTCCTGTTAAAGCAAGGATTAATATAGGAGATACTTTAATTTCAGAATTTAATTCAAGCTCTCTAATTTGAGAACTTACTTCAATCCCTGAAATAGTATTTCCTAAATCGATGTCCATCAAAATAGCTTTAAGGGTACCTTTATGAGATTTATATTTTTCAAGGGCCTCGGCTGGAGAAGACGCAGTTTCAACTGAGTAACCATTTATTTTTAAATTACGCACAGCCACTCTAAGACTTATTTCCACATCTTCCACAATTAATATTTCAGAATTTGAAT
>JAQGOH010000133.1 GCA_028293705.1 Francisellaceae bacterium
AGGTGCTATGGGAGCAGTAATAGGGGGTACAGGGTGTATAGGAGTTATTGCAGCACCTCTGATGAAAGATCTTGCCTTACAATTATTTGATTTCTTAATCCAGGGATTATCGGCACTGGCTAAAAAAATTCAACCAAAACTTAATAAAAATAAAATATTTATGGCCCCTAGACATTTACAAAATGATACTAAACCATCTAAACCCCAGGATGGCAAGCCAGAATTTGATCATAAACCCCGGCATCGAGATAATCCTCCTAGGGCTTAAGGGGATTAAAGAAGGTATTTAATTATTTTTCGAAAAAACCAAAAAATTTGATATCATATAAATGATTAATAAAAAAGGAAAAATTTATGCAGGCGATTCCTAATGAGGCCCTAAAACAACTTTTTACAGAAGCAAGAACCTATACCGAATGGTTACCAAAACCGATTGCTGATGATATATTGTTGAATATTTATAATTTAGTTAAGTGGGGGCCTACCAGTTTAAACTTGTGTCCCGCACGTATTGTCTTTATTAAAACTCACCATCAAAAGGAAAAGTTATTAGGTTGCCTATCGCCTACAAATATTGAAAAAGTTAAAGCGGCGCCTGTTACTGCTATTATTGCTTATGATGAAAATTTTATTGAAAATATTGAAAAACTTTACCCTCATGGAGTAAGTAATAGGGCCTTTTTTGAATCAGATCCTAGTTTAGCTCAAGCGACTGCCTTTCGTAATAGTTCTTTACAAGGGGCTTATTTGATAATGGCTGCACGGGCATTAGGCTTAGATTGTGGGCCGATGTCGGGATTTGATAATAAAAAATTAGATGAGACTTTTTTTAAAGGGCTGCCATGGAAATCTAACTTCATATGTAATATAGGCTATGGGGATAAACTTAAACTCCGTCCTCGTTTAGCGCGCTTAGATTTTGATGAAGCCTGCCAAATTCTTTGAAGCTTCCTATAGGGTTATAAATTATTTACGCATAAAACATTTAAAAAATTAGAATTAATGGGTATTAATTTACGTTGTTTAAGATCAAATAGACCACAAGTAAATTCCGCTTGACAACAAATCTCGTCTTCTCTTTTCATTAATTGTTTTAAAATAGCGATTTTATCAGTATGAGATATTAATTGTATTTCGATAATAATTTCATCTCGAGCTTTAATTTCTTTTAAAAAATTGACCGTAAATGATAAAATAATCGGACCTAAACCGGTTTCTTTTATATAGGATAAGCCGTAAGATTTACTATTCATTATTTCCCAACGTGCTTCTTCAAAGAGAGTTAAATAAACGGCATTATTCATATGCCCAAAACTATCTAAGTAGGTTTCTTTAATCGTTAAAGGGTAAAAGAAAATGGGGTTATTCATTTATAAAATTCCTTTTAAGGTTTTTGGTAAAGTTGTAAAAACTTATCAATAATAATGGAGTCTTGAAATCGAGTTTCGACTAATGTTCGGCCATTCTTACCCATTGTAGTTCTTAATTCGGGATTTTCCACTAAGCTTATGATGGCTTTACTTAAAGCAGTACTATCTTTGGGGGGGACTAATAAACCGTTGAATTGATCTTGAACAATTTCTCGGCATCCTGGAGCTTTAGTGGTGATGATGGGCCGTCCCATACTGGCCGCTTCTAACAAACTTTTAGGCAAGCCTTCTCTATAAGAAGGTAATACCACAATATGGCAATTTTCGTAAACTGTTTTAAGATCGGCAGTATATCCTTTCCATTCAATTGCCCCATCTTCTTGCCAAGTCCTTAACTGAGCTTCACTAATAGCAGCAGGGTTATCTTTATCTATGTCCCCATAGAGCATAAATAATAGGTTGGAATGAGTTTTTTTTATGATTTTAGCCGCTTCCACAAATTCTCCAACCCCTTTGTCCCAAAGCATTCTAGCGGCTAAAACAACAATAATAGGAGGAAATAAGGGAAGAGAGCAGAAAGGATAAGCTTTAATATCTACCCCAGAACCAGGAATGATAGTAAGGTTTTGAGCTTTAATATTAGTCTGATGTAAAGTTTCTAAGTCATCCTCATTTTGTAAGACTAAAATGCTTTTAGGCTGATTTAAACAAAATTTAATTAGAGGAGATAATAGACATTTTAATAATAATTGTTTGCAATTTTTTTTAAAAGTTTGCTGTGCTTTTGATGGTTCAGTAAAAACATACCCTAAACCCGTTAGGGCATTTATTATTTTAGGAATTTTACAAAAATAAGCGAGGAGGCTTCCAAAAATTACCGCTTTTAAAGCCACATGATGAACAATGCTTGGTTTATTTTTTTTATAAATTTTATAAACTTCAATCAAAGCAAAAAGTTCTTTAAAGGGATTTATAGCTCCTCGGCTGAAATGCTTTAGGGGAATAACTTTTATACCTTGCGCTTTTATTAGTTCTTCATAATCACTAATAGGGGCGGCAACCATTACATCAAAGCCTTGAACTTTTGCCGCTTTTGCTAAATTAATCCGGTGGCTATAAAAAGTTTTATCATTGTTAACTAAAAAAAGTAAGCTAGGTTTTTGCATAAAGGGTTATAAAGACCAATAATTAAATTGCTGGGGTAATAATTTTTTTGGCCACATGTTTTTAAGATCACCAATAATTCCCTTAGGTAATAGTAAGCGTTCAAAAATATGAAAATCGAGATCTAAATAAGCTTGATGAGCCACTGCGCCTAATACCGCATGATAGGGTGAAGCTTCCTCAAGTGTTTTCAATAATTTTAAATTTAAAAATTGCTCCGTATCAGCACTATTTGCTAAAGGGTCATGGACTTCTATGGTAAATCCTGCTTTGGTAAAATTTTGTATTAAATCTACTATTTTGGTATTTCGAATATCTGGTACATTTTCTTTAAAAGTTAAACCTAAAATTAAAATTTTTAAATGAGATTCCTTCCCGAAGATTTTTTTAATGCATTGGCCAAATTGCTCTGCAATAAAGTCTGCCATCAATTCATTTGTAGAGCGGCCTGCTAAGATAACAGCCGGATCATGATTAATCATCTGAGCACATTCTGCAAGATAATAAGGGTCAACACCGATACAATGCCCCCCCACCAAGCCTGGCGTAAAATTTAAAAAATTCCATTTGGTTTTAGCCGCTTCCAACACCTCGTAAATTGAGAGTCCTAATTTATTCATGATAATACTAATTTCATTAATAAAAGCGATATTAATATCTCTTTGAGCGTTTTCTATCACTTTCGCAGCTTCTGCCGTTTTAATATTAGGCGCTACATGAATATTATTATTATTTAAAGAACCATATATTGCTTCTAAAATATTGGTGACAGCGGGTGTCTGCCCTGCCACGATTTTTGTTATAACATTTAAGGTGTGGGTTTTATCTCCCGGATTAATACGTTCAGGGGAGTAACCTAAAAAGAAATCAACGCCACTTTTTAGTTGAGAATGTTTTTCTAATAATGGACCGCAATATTCTTCAGTTACCCCAGGATAAACAGTGCTTTCAAATACAACTATTGTATTTTTTCTTAAAAATTTCCCAAGTATTTCACATGCCAATTTCAAAGGAGTTAAATCTGGAGTGTTATCAGTATTGATAGGAGTAGGTACCGTTACAATATAAATATCATGGCCGCTTAGTCCCTCAACATTAAAACTTAATTGTAAAGTAGAAGCTTGTAAGGTAGCTTCTTCTATTTCATGGGTTTTATCAAACCCTTGTAATAATTCCTTGATACGTTGTTCGTTAATATCAAAGCCTGTTACTTTATAAAAACGAGCTAGATTGACCGCTAAAGGTAAACCTACGTAACCTAGGCCCATTATCGCAATTGATGGTGTAATTTTATCAAACATAGTAACTGACTCAATTAAATGATGAGAGGAACTTATTGTAACAATTTTATTGATTAAAAAAGAAGTCAAATATTACTTATTATATTTTTCTGAGTATAATAACTGATATTGGGTTTCTAAAACTGTGAACTTATTCAAAATAAAGGATTTATAGATGATAAATTTAAGACAGGCTGTGCTAATACCTTGTTATAAGGAAGAAAAGACGGTTCAAGCGGTAGTTGAAAATTTTAAAAAAGAATTACCCACCGCTAAAATTTATGTTTATGATAATAATTCTCCCGATTTAACCAAGGAAAATGCTTTAAAAGTTGGAGCAATTGTTAGAACTGAAAAAAATCAAGGCAAAGGGCATGTGGTCCGCCGGATGTTTTCTGATATCGAAGCGGATATCTATATTTTAGTGGATGGGGATAATACTTATGATGCAAAAAGTATTCATAAAATGATTAATCTCCTGAAAGAACACCGTTTAGATATGGTAGTTGGTTCCAGAGTGCCGGAAAATAATACCATTCATCGCAAAGGTCATCAATTAGGGAATAATTTATTCAATAAAGTGATAGAGCTCCTGTTTAGACCGGAATTTAAAGATATTTTCTCAGGATACCGTGTTTTTTCTAGACGTTTTGTAAAATCTTTTCCCTGCCTTTCCACAGGATTTGAAATTGAAACTGAAATAAGTGTTCATGCTTTAGAAATGAATTTACCGGTAGGAGAGTACCCCACTCCTTATTTTGCACGACCAGAAGGGTCATTTAGTAAACTAAGTACTTTTAAAGATGGATTTAAGGTTTTAAAAACCATTTTAAAATTATTAAAACAATCTCAACCTTTTCATATGTTTTTTTTATTTTTTTTACTCTTCAACTTAACGGCTTTAATTTTCTTTATGCCTATTTTATTAAATTATATTGATACCGGTTTGGTTCCTCGAATACCCACCTTAGTATTTATTATTGGTTTTGTAATATTAGGGTTTTTATGCTTATTCTCTGGAATTATTTTAGGCAGTGTTTCAAGGACCCGTTTAGAAAATAAAAGATTTTTTTATCTAAAAGAAAAAATGATGGAATAAACAATGAAACTATTAATGATTGGTTTTGGAATTTTTATAATGTCTATAGTGATGCATGGTTTTTTTTGGCCTATAGCGCAGAAACTTTCCTTAATTGATAAACCTAATCAACGATCTTCTCATACGGTGAATACACCGCGAGGGGCGGGGATTATATTTTCCATGTTATGGATGATAATAACAATCGGATTATGTAAATACGGGGCTTTATCCCAAAAGGTTTTATCCCAGCTTATTCCCGGAACTTTTTTAATGACCCTTTTAGGTTTTCGAGATGACTTTAAACCCTTATCTACTCGTTTTCGTTTCTTTGTTCAAATTTTAACAGCTTTTGGGTTTTGCTTAAGCATAAGCTCGCCTTTTGATTTTAACTTAGGCTTTCATCACTTATCATTTGGATTATTAAGTTTACCCTTAGCTGTAGTGGGTATGGTTTGGTCAACCAATTTATATAATTTTATGGATGGCTTAGATGGGATAGCAGCCTCGGAAGCGGTATTTATTTTTGGTACGGCTTCTATTATTTTTTGTTATAACCAACAATGGTCCTTAGGAATAGTTTTAGCCGTATTACCTATTTTAATACTGGGATTTCTTGTTTGGAATTGGCCGCAGGCTAAAATGTTTATGGGGGATTCAGGTAGCTATTTTTTAGGTTTTTTAGTAGGTGTTTTCATTATTTTAGGCTATATCAATTTTAAACTACCTTTAAGTGTTTGGATGATTTTATATGGCGCGTTTTGGTTTGATGCCACCATTACCTTAATAAGAAGAATGATAAATAAACAAGATTGGCATTCTCCTCACCGGCTTCATGCTTTTCAAAGAATTAACCAGTTAGGATGGTCGCATCAAAAAGTATTGTTGTCGATGATTGTACTTAATGGAATTCTAAGTAGTCTTACTCTTTGGGGATATTTTTTCGAACATCTTTATATTGCTTTAGCAACCGCTATTAGTCTTTTATCCTTAATTTATCTATGGATTGAAAGAAAAATGCCATTTAAACAATGCCTGGAATAATTTAATTAGAAAACTTTCTTATTAAGGGTCAAATAATGACTAGACTATTGAACTTAAGCTCTTAACTTCGTACAATGTCTTCACTATGGGTGATCTTTCGGTCCCCTCGCATTAATCCCCGCGAACCCCGTCAGGCCCGGAAGGGAGCAGCGGTAGTGGTTAGGTTAAGTGCCGGGGTGTGGCTGAAAGGTTCCCACCATTTCTTTTGAATACTTCCTTTTCATGAGGCGTTTATGAGCTATCAAGTGTTTGCCAGAAAATGGCGACCAAGAAGTTTTAAAATGATAAAAGGACAGTCTGCTACCTGCCAAGCTCTTAGTAATGCCCTGGATAATGATAGACTTCATCATGCTTATCTTTTTACTGGCAGTAGTGGGATAGGAAAAACCACTTTAGCAAGAGTTATGGCAAAATGTCTTAATTGTTTGGAAGGTATTACTTCAACTCCTTGTGAGCAATGCGAATCCTGTAAAGCTATCGATGAGGGAAGGTTTATAGATGTAATTGAAGTGGATGCAGCCTCTAAAACCAAAATAGAGGATACTCGTTCATTATTAGATAATGTCCAGTATTTACCTAGTATCGGACGTTTTAAAATTTATATTATTGATGAAGTTCATATGCTTTCAATGCATAGCTTTAATGCTTTATTAAAAACCTTAGAAGAGCCCCCTCAGCACGTTAAATTTTTATTAGCCACCACCGATCCTCACAAATTACCCAGTACTGTTTTATCCCGATGCTTACAATTTCATTTAAAATCTTTTAGTGTGGAACAAATTGCTCTTTATTTAAATGAAATCTTAGAGCTTGAAAAATTAGATTTTGAAAAAGATGCTTTGCTTCTTATTGGAAAAAAAGCTCATGGAAGCATGCGTGATGCTTTAAGTTTACTTGAACAAGCCTTAAGTCTTGGTTTTGGTCAAATAAAAACCACTGATGTTGAAATTATGTTAGGAATAAGTAGTGATACAAAAATATTAGGCTTATTAAAAGCAATTATTGAAAATGATATGCCAAAAATACTTACGGTAATAGAGGCGTTAACAGAAGATCTTAATTTAGATTTTTTACAATTATTAAATGAAATTATTAATCTTTTTTTTCAAATGGCCTTACTCCAAAAAGTTCCGAATGCGGTTATTGAAAATAAGTGGCTTAAAGAAGAATTATTAAATTTATCTACAAAATTAAGCGCTGAAAATATTCAAATGTATTATCAAATAGGTTTAAATGGATTAAAAGATTTGTCATTCGCACCAGATCTTAAAACCGGATTTTTGATGACGCT
The DNA here is from genome assembly GCA_028293705.1 of Francisellaceae bacterium. GTDB lineage: Bacteria > Pseudomonadota > Gammaproteobacteria > UBA6186 > Azoamicaceae > JAQGOH01. The sequence goes on from JAQGOH010000133.1 coordinate 7,228, forward strand.
TTTAAGAATGGTAGCTTTTCATAAACCCATAATCCCCTCTCTTTTTATTAAGACAGAACCTATGGAAGTTCTTGATGCTTCTCTTTCTAAGCTTCCAGAAGTCGTCCCAAAATCCCACTCCGCTAATATTGGAAACCTTAACGATAAAGAAGAAACTCCTTCTGACTTAACCCTTAAAAATAAAGAAGCTTTATCTCAGGAGGTTCACCTTATACGAGAAGAGACAAAAATTTCTGAATGGTCAGCAATCGTTTCAAAACTGTCTTTAAGTGCACTAGCTAAACAATTGGCTTACCAATGTGTTATGACTGAATTAAAACCAAATTTAATAACTTTATCCTTAGAGGAAGCTCAAAAACCTTTATTAACTCTCCGTCAAAAAGAATTACTCAATCAAGCTTTAGATATTTATTTTGGAAAAAAAATTAAATTAGAAATTAATATTGTCGCTGCCCATAAAACTTTAAGTCCTCATAAAATGGCAGTTGTACAAGAAGAAACCCAATATGAGAATGCAGTTTTAAAAAGTAATCAAGATCCGGTTGTTTTAAATTTAATCGAAAATTTTGGTGCTACTTTAGATAAAATAAGTGTTAATAAGGGATTCAAGGAAGAAAGCAGCTAATAAAATTTTAATTAAGGAGTATCAATTGTCATTAAATACCCTCGAAGAATTTAATAAAAATAAAACGAAAATAATTGACTATATAAAATTAATCGAAGAATACCCTTCTTGTCATGAGAATGAGAGTAGGGTTCGCTTAGAACAAATTAATTATTCTTTGACAACTTTAATTGCATTTTTTTTTAGTGAATGGATAGCAAAGCAAGCTGAGTTTCTTAATTTTCGTACTCAATATGAGCATTTTACTGAATTTTTTAATCTGATAGAACCCTATGTAAGAAGCTCCATAACTTTAGAGTATGACAGACTAGAAGAATGTCTTGAGCTTTATTTGCAAAAGGATAATTTTGTTTTACCTATTATAAATAACAAACAACGATGCATTAGTTATTTAATAGAAATTAATAGTCTTTATCAGAAAGCTTTAAAATTAAAGCTTGAAAATAAAGAGGTAGATTATTTAAGATACAGTTGTAAGATTTTAGGATCTACTTTAAAAAAAATTAACTCTTTTGATAGAGAAGATGTTTCAAATTATATTAAAAAATTAGAATTATGTGAGATACAAAATGATATTCTAAACTGTGGATTAGAGCTGAATTTAGAGTTTGGGAGCTCCATTAGCTTAGCTTATATAGTCGGTAAGGATATCGACAAAGACAAATTAATTGCTATTTTTTATGCTAATGAATTGGATAATTTAAATAATTTTGAAGGAAATCCCCAATTTAAAAAAGAATTCCCTCAAGAAAATTATGAATTATTTTATAAAATTATCTATGGTATTAATGATTTAGCAGAAATTAATAAACTAATAGAAAATTTGATAACTCATAATAAAAACCATTTTCCAATAGCAATTTCTAAGGATACTTGGTTTGAGTGGCATCATAAACTTAAAACGATTATTATGCTTTATGAGCATATTCTGTTGAAAATTAGAAAACCCGCCATGCTGGATAAAATTAGATTATTAGTATTAGGAGATAGTGTTTCATTAGGAGTAGGTATTGATAAGCCAGAAGATAGATGGGTAAATATTTTAGCAGAAAAATTAGAGAAAAATCAGTTAAATTGCGAAATCGTCAATTGCTCAATTTTTGGTCGTGCTGTATGCGATATTGATGATCACGAAGGAAGCGAAGAAAGTATAGGAAACGCCCTAGATGTTTTTAGACCTGATATATTATTATGCACATTATTAGCTAATGATTTTATCGCACAACATAGTATTCCTCAGATAATTGCTTCATTAAACCGTATTATTCAATTATGTATAAAATATCACATCAAAAAAATTGTTTTTTGTTCGGGGATCCCTACCCTAGATATGGGAGCATCTGAATCTTATTGTAAATTTTTTATTGAAATATTTAAAACAATTTTAAAGACACATGATCAAAATTTACACAAAAATATCATTGAAATACAAGCAAGTTTTTTACCAACTGGGTTTTTAAAAGAAGAATATTTGCAAAAAGATATGTTACATCCTAATAAGTGCGCCCAACCTTTTTTTGCAAATTTTGCTTTAGAATCCTTAAATGATTTAATTAAGCGTACCTATGCTTCTTCTAAACCTACTAACCTAATAGAAAATAATATGCCACATTTCCCAATTATTAGTAGAGCTCAATCTTCAACCCAGCCACAGACCCTGCATTATTCTTTTTCCTCTCCTAAAAGAACGGTATCCTTGCTTTCAATATTGACCCTCGAAGAAGTGGTTAATGAAGATGAGGAAGAGAAAAAAGAAAATGTAGTAATAAAACCACACACTAGAAGGCATAAATCGTTCCAATGATGTTTATTCATTTTCTAATATAAAGGTAATCCATGAGTTTTAGTCCTCTAATCAATAATCTTATAAATACTCTTAGATGTTTGCCAGGCGTTGGCCCCAAATCCGCTCAGCGTATGGTATTTCATATTTTAGAACGAGATAGAGAAGGGGGAAAATTATTAGCTGAATCCCTTATAGAAGCGATTAGCAAAGTAGGTCATTGCACAAAGTGTCAAAATCTTTGTGAGCAAATTTTATGCCCTATTTGTGAAAATCCGGCTAGGGATAGAACAAAGTTATGTGTGGTAGAGTCCCCTGCTAATGTAGCAGCTATAGAACAAACTGCCAGTTTTAGAGGACTTTATTTTGTATTAAAAGGGCATTTATCTCCTTTAGATGGAATTGGGCCAGAAGAAATTGGCGCTCCCATTTTTTATGAACGCTTAAAAGAGGGGGAGGTTGAAGAAGTGATTTTAGCTAATAGCACGACCGTTGAGGGTGAAACTACAGCATTTTATCTGGCTGAAATGCTTAAAAAGCTGAACATAAAAGCAAGTCGAATAGCTCATGGCGTCCCTCTTGGAGGAGACTTAGAATATATTGATGCCAATACTTTAACACGGGCGATATCAAGTCGTAGACCCATTTAAATTAGAAGCATGATGTCTTGAAAAAAACAAATAAAACCCCACCTAGATTCATTATCGCTTTTTTAAATTTAAATAGTAAATCAAGAGGACTTATATAATATGAGTGACACCATCCAAGAGACACCGCATAAACAAACCCTCGGTTTTCAAGCCGAAGTAAAACAATTATTACAATTAATGATTCATTCTTTGTATTCTAATAAAGAAATTTTTATTAGAGAATTAATTTCTAATGCCTCAGATGCTGCTGATAAATTAAGATTTGGATCTCTTTCAAATCCCAGTATTTTAAAAGACGATGTAGATCTTAAAGTCCGTGTCGATTTTGATAAAGATAAAAATACTATCACTTTTTCTGATAACGGTATTGGCATGAGCCGAGATGAAGTTATCCAAAATTTAGGAACGATTGCAAAATCAGGCACTAAGGAGTTTTTAAGTAGTTTAACTGGGGATAAGGCTAAAGATTCAAGTTTAATTGGGCAATTTGGTGTTGGGTTTTATTCGAGTTTTATCGTTGCTGAAAAAGTCGTAGTTGAGACAAGGCGAGCTGATTCAAAACCAAATGAGGCCATCCGTTGGATTTCGACTGGAGAAGGTGATTACGAAATTGAAAATATTGAAAAAGAAACTCGTGGAACCACTGTAACGCTTTATTTAAAAAAAGAGGAAGAAGAATTTTTAAATGAATGGAAATTAAGAAATATTATTACTAAATATTCAGATCATATAAGCTTACCAGTCATTATGAGAACCGAAAAATTTGAAGAGACTCTGCCTTCAGCTGAAGAAGGAAAAGAGGAAGAATCAACCCCTAAAAAAGAAATAGTCGATGAAGTCGTGAATAGGGCATCAGCACTATGGACCTTACCTAAAAACGAAATCAAAGATGAACAATACAAAGAACTCTATAAACATGTAGGACATGATTTTGAAGATCCACTTACTTGGACTCATTTTAAAGTTGAAGGTAAATTAGAATATACCTCAATTCTTTATATCCCAAAACGAGCCCCCTATGATTTTTGGAATACTACCAAGCCTAAAGGTTTAAAGTTGTATGTTCAAAGAGTATTCATTATGGATGATGCTGAACAATTTTTACCTAATTACTTACGGTTTACCAGAGGAATTGTAGATTCAAATGATTTACCTCTCAATGTCTCTAGAGAGCTTTTACAGAGTACTAAAATAACCGATGCGATGCGCCAAGCCTTAACTAAAAGAATTCTAGGACTTTTAGAACAGATGGCGAGTGATCAAAAAGAAAATTATTTAATATTCTGGAAAGAATTTGGACAGGTTTTAAAAGAAGGTCCCGCTGAGGATTTTACTAATAAAGAACAGATAGCTAAATTATTACGTTTTGCAACGACTCATAATGATTCTCCAGAACAAGAAATCTCCTTAGAAGAATACCTTAAACGTATGCCAGAGACCCAAACAAAAATTTATTATATTGCAGCTGATAGTTTCAATGCCGCTAAGAATAGCCCGCATTTAGAAATATTCCGCAAAAAAGGGATTGAAGTACTTTTATTAAGTGACAGAGTTGATGAATGGTTAATGATGCATTTAACTGAATTTGATAAAAAACCCATTCAGTCCGTGACCCGTGGAGAGCTTGAATTAGGGGAATTGGATGAGAAAGCTAATGAAGCAATCCAAAAAGCTAAAGCACCCGAATTTGAAGCTATGATGACTAAAGCGAAAGAAATTTTAGCAGATAAGGTAAAAGATATTCGTTTAAGCCATCGTTTAACAAATTCTCCTGCTTGTTTAGTGGTTGATCAAAATGATATGACTTCCCATATGGAACGATTATTTCGTCAAGCCGGTCAAAAAGTACCAACTCAAAAGCCGATATTAGAATTAAATCCTGATCATTTGTTAATTAAGCGTATGAATGCCGAAACAAACGGTTCTGGGTTTAATGACTGGGTACAGGTCTTATTTGAACAAGCATTATTAGCCGAAGGCGGTCAATTAGAAGATCCGGCAACTTTTGTAAAACGATTTAACGATTTGCTATTACAAATGGCTCAATAATTAATCTATTCTCCCCGAAATATTTTGTTTCGGGGAGAATAATTTATTTTTTAAATAAAATCTTCGCCAAATAATCCATTGAAGTGCTAGCATCATAAGATACAAAGCAGGTGCAAAATGATTATCAGTAATCTTGATTAAATAAGCACAAATACTAGGAGAAGCTCCTCCTAAACTTGAACCTATCATAAAACCTAAAGAAATTCCTCTGCCTCTAGATTGAATCGGAAAAATGTTTAACATAACAGCATGTACAACTGTACCAAAAATCGCTGATAAAAAAGTAAGGCCTATAATAAAAGCTATAAGGTGCCCGTTTATTAAATAATAAAATAAGGGGAAAGAAAATATACAAGTGGCCCAAGCCCCTATTATCATTAATCGATAATAATTTATTTTTTGGCTTAATAATCCGGTGAGTATCATGAAAAGAATATGTAAAATAAGCGTTAAAGCAGTAAAAGGAAGCACTTCTTGAAAGGAATATCTTTTAAAATGCATCAGATAAAAAGGTACAAAAGAGATAGGAATCCAAATTAAGGCACTTACCAATGCAGCAATACTTATAATGAATCCTAATGACTTCCATTGCTTTAAAATGGATGTCCAGGAAGGTCTTGGGACCTGCTCTTTT
>JAQGOH010000005.1 GCA_028293705.1 Francisellaceae bacterium
TTTTAAATCAATGTCATATTCAGACTCTATTAAAATTCTCATTATGCCTAAAGCCGCTCTTCTTAACCCAAACGGATCTTTATCGCTTTTAGGAGCTTTTCCTAAGCCAAACATTCCCACTAATAAATCAACTTTATCACATATACTTAGAATTTTACCCAGATTAGTTACTGGTAAATTTCCTTCTGCATGCAAAGGCAAATAATGTTCTTCGATACTTTCTGCAATTTCTAATGAGTACCCCTCATGTAAAGCATAATATTTGCCCATGCTACCTTGTAGCTCAGGAAACTCAGAGACCATATTGGTGAGTAAATCTGCTTTAATAAGCAAGGCGGCTTTTTGAATATCAGAATGCTCAATTGCTAATAAAGCCATTATTTGCTCTGCTAAAAAACTTATTCGCAGAGATTTATCATACAGACTACCCAGTCCTTGTTGAAAAATTACTTTTTTCAAGTTGGGAATATGATTTAATAAGGGGGTCTTTAAATCTTGTTTATAATGGAAACTAGCATCACTCAAACGAGCATGAATAACTTTTTCATTGTGAAAAATGACCGAATTTGGGTTCTTACTTTCAATATTAGCAATAATTATAAAGTAGGGAACCAGTTTAGAGGAGGTTTTATCTTTTAATGTAAAACAACGTTGATGATGCTCAAGGGTAGTAATTAATACTTGTGGAGGCAACTCTAAAAATGCCTCATCAAAATGACCCATCAAAATAAATGGCCATTCAACTAATCCCGTGACCTCATTTAATAATTTAGCATTTTCGTTCACCACGAAATCTTTTTCTAAAGCCCCTCTTTTCATTTCTTCTTTTATAAATCGCAATCGTTTATCAAAATCGGGAATAACGTATCCTTCTGTTTCAAGAACTGATTCATATTCGCTAGGATCTGGAAAAGAAAGAGCATAAGGATGATGAAAGCGATGGCCAAAGCTTTCTCCTTTGGTTTTAATATTATATATTTCACTTAGTATAGGTTTTTTTTCTAATAATAAAGTAATCCATTGAATGGGTCTCACAAAACTAAAAGCATTTTCACCCCAAAACATCCTTTTAGGCAAATGCATATGAGTTAAGGTTTCAGATACAATTTTTGGTAGCATTTTTTCAGTAATGAGGGGCGAGGTTTTTTGTTCAAAATAAACAAAGTCCCCCTTTTCTAATTCTTGAATTTTAAGATTATCTAAACTTTCATTTAAAGATTTTATAAACCCAAGCAAGGCAGGGCTAGGGTTTTTATTAATATCAAAAGCGGATTTAACTAAGGGGCCTTTTTTGATAGTTGTTTTTGCTTCTATTTCTAGTGGGAAGTTATAAATAACTAAAGCTATCCGTCGTGGTGTTATAAAACCTTTATATTCGGAAATACTTATAAACTCTTTTTCTAGGTGAGAAATGAAGGTTTTTGTGAATTGTTCCAAAATAACAGGCAGAATGCTTCCGGGTAATTCTTCAACACCAATTTCGACAAGTAAGTTTTGATAATTCATAAAAAACTCTGATTTCTAGTTAAGAGACTTTATAGAAGTTTTAAGCATAGGAAAACCTAAGCTTTTCCGTGCTTCTAAATGGGTGGCTGCAACATTTTTAGCTAAGGTGCGAACTCTTAAAATAAAACGTTGTCGTTCAGAAACAGAAATAGCTTTTCTTGCATCTAAAATATTAAAAGTATGAGAAGCTTTCAAAACCATTTCGTAAGCAGGGAGAGGAAGCATGGATTCAATTAAAGCGTTGCATTCAGTTTCAAAATTGTCAAATGCATGAAATAATTCTTCTATGTTGGCCTTTTCAAAATTATAGTGGGACATTTCTCTCTCATATTGAGAAAAAATATCTCCATAAGTAATTGAGCCCTGAGGTCCGGTTGTCCAAACAACATCGGCTATGGTTTGGGCATTTTGTATAAACATAGCAAGGCGCTCTATACCATAGGCTATTTCACCCATAACAGGGCGACACTCCAGGCCTCCAACTTGTTGAAAATAAGTAAATTGTGTGATTTCCATGCCATTTAACCATACCTCCCATCCTAGGCCCCAAGCTCCGAGAGTTGGGCCTTCCCAGTTATCTTCGACAAATCGAATATCATCCGTTAGGGGATCGATGCCTAAAAGTCTTAAAGATTCAAGATACAGTTCTTGAATGTTAGAGGGAGAGGGTTTAAGTACTACTTGATATTGAAAAAAATGCTGATTACGGTTGGGATGTTCGCCATAACGCCCATCACTGGGACGCCGGGAGGATTGAACATGAGCTCCATTCCAAGGTTCGGGCCCTAAAGATCTTAAAAAGGTTTCAGGATGAAAAGTTCCTGCCCCCACTTCCATATCATAAGGTTGCAATATAACGCAGCCTTGTTTTGCCCAGAAATTATCCAATAAAAAAATAATTTCTTGAAACGTTTTGCTTTTTTTAACCATTTTTCTAACTTAAATATTTACAGATATAATTAATAGTATCATATTCTAGTATTATCGTTAATAAATACGGATTAAAATTCCTTGCGCTTGTAATAAATATAAACCAAGCTAATCTTGGAGAAAGCACTTTAAAATTAATACTAGATATTGGTAAAATTTCATGGATAGGAATTAAAAATTGTATCCCCATTCAGGTCAATTCAATTATCGTAATGTTTCAAGGCCCCAGTCTTCAGTCCAAGAAGAGCATTTGCAACAATATTCTTTAAATCCAAATATTTTTGATACTCAAATTAATGAAATTTATAAAACCTTTAATCAACCTATATCATTAGCCTCAAATCATTACCGTGTAAATGAAAGGAATTTAGCCTTATATAAGCCTTGTGAAGAAAAGGGCACTCCAATGCTGTTGTTAGGATATAATGCAGCCCCATACCTTATAAGAAATGCTCAATTGACTCAGCCTACTCTTTTTTTCAATGAGGATCCTATGAATTTCACCCGACAAGCTTCATGTTTTACACTATTTACTCATGAATGCATAAATGATCAAAAAAAAATTTTAGAAGAATATCTCAAAAAGAATAAAATTTCGCACTATAATTTTTATATTAATAAATTTATTCGCTTAATCAAATTACAAAACGATTATATTGCTAAACTTATAAATTCAGTGGCTCTTCTTAAAAGTACCATCAATAATCTCTCCTCTTTTTCTGATTTAAATGATGATTTGTTAGAGTCTGCCAAAAATAATATTGATAATATACAGCTCAACGTCTTTCGGGAGTTAAAAATTTTTAAAGAGAAAAAAGAAAATAAGGAAATTAATGAATATGAAGATAATATAAATAATTTAGTATGTTTAGCCATATTATGGCGAGATACCATTAAAAATTATTTTAATTTTTTAGTAGAAATGAGTCATGAATCCTATGCAACTATCAATATCGTTATTGATTGTAAACAAATCCAAACAGAGGATAGAGAAATTAAACGTATATTTGAGGTGACGTGGGAACAATTCAATCAATTTCTCAGAGAGGAAAAAATAGAAATGAAAAGCAATTTTTATGCTGCTACTTCCGCACTGAGTATGTCTCAATGTCCTGTTTTAGGTCGGGTACCTGGGTTTAAGGTTTAAAAAATTTTACTATAGTTTTGCAGATTTTATTATTCTTGCAAAATAAAAACCATCCATATTGTTTGTATCGGGTAAAATTTGCCAACCAATATTTTTTTTATGTCCCACCATTAATTCAAATGCATCTTCTTTTGCATCGGGATTCGCATTTAAAAATGAGCTTATAATTGCTTCATTTTCAGAAGGGATGATAGAGCAAGTGGCATAGAGTAATATGCCATTTGTTTTTAAAAGTGGCCAGAGGTTATTTAATAACTGTAATTGGGTTAAGTTTAAGTTTTTAAAATCATTTTTTTTTCTTAAAATCTTAATATCAGGGTGTCTTCTGATAACCCCTAAAGCAGAGCAAGGAGCATCTATCAATATTCTATCAAAGCTTTGGGCTTTAAATGGTAAAGGGGTTTCAGTCAGATCCTGACAAAGTACCTCACAATTAACTTGTAATCTTTGCAAATTTGCTGAAAGCAAATCAAGACGATTTTGGACCTTATCAACGGCAACAACTTTTTTTAAATTTTTTTCTACTTGTAAAATATGAGTGGTTTTTCCTCCAGGAGCAGCGCAGGCATCTAATACGCTTAAATTAGGCTCTAATAATAATAAGCTTGCACAAAATTGGGGGGAGGCATCTTGTACAGAGAAATTACCTTCATGAAATCCTGGTAAAGTAGTGATATCTTGTGGATGATTCAGCACAATGGCATTATTTAGAAAATTATGCAGGCTTGCTGAAATTTTATTCTCATTTAAATTATCAAGAAATTCTTTAGCCGAAATTTTAGTGGTATTAATTCGAAGGGTTAAAGGAGGTTTTTGATTGTTAGCTAATAATATTTCTTGCCACTTAAGCGGGTAAGACTTTTTGATAATATCAATGAACCAATTCGGATGAGAATATAAAGCTGCATCCACTTGGTTTATTTTAATCAGTAAATCTTCTTTTTTACGTAAAAAATTTCTTAGTAGACCATTAACTAATTTTGCAGACCAGGGTTTATTAATTTTTTTAGTGATTTCTACTGTTTCAAATAATACCGCATGATGAGGAAGATTTAACTCTAGGAGTTGATATAAAGCACTATAAATTAAAGGATATAAAATTTGATCTTTTATTTTTAAAGGTTTAAGCAGTAGCTGATGGGTTATCCATTGGTATTTATAATAAAACCTTAAAACACCAAAAATGAGTTCTTGTGCAAAAGCTCTATCATTCGATGCCAAATTCTTCTTTTTTAAAGAAGGAATCAATTCACTTAAAGAATGATGTTCATATATCACAGAAAATAAAATTTGAGTAGCTGTTAATCGGCTATTCATTTAATAACACCTGAAAAAATAATTAATAAATTTATTTAAAATAGGGATGTAGGGTTATATTTTTTTGTTTAGCATTTAAAAAATCCAAAGATGCTAAACGTTTACCCCCACTTAATTGTAATTCATCTATTTTTAATAATCCCTCACCCGTGCCGATAATTAACTCTTTACTAGGACTAATATAAAGTGCGCCAGGGCTTAAATGGATATCTAAAGCATAGGGGTAAATTTGTGCTTTAAATATTCTAATCATTTCATTGTTAAAGTAAGTAAAGGCTACCGGCCAAGGATTAAAAGCTTTTATTTTTTGGGAAATTTGTATAGAGGTATTATGCCAATCAATCAGCGCGTCTTTTTTATTAATTTTGGGCGCTAGACTGGAAAGGCTATTATCTTGTTTTTTCGGAATCAAAAGGCCTGCCTCTAATAAACTTAAACTTTCCAATAAAGTAGGGCCTGCTAATTGACTTAATCGTTCACTTAAAGTTTCTAAATTATCCTGACTATGAATTTCTAAGGCTTTGCTTAGTAAGATGTCACCCGTATCAAGCCCTTTATCCATCTGCATAATAGTTATGCCAGTTTCTGTTTGGTTTTCTAAAATAGCATATTGGATAGGAGAGGCACCACGGTATTTAGGCAATAAAGAAGCATGAACATTAATACAACCAAGCCTTGGGATTTCAAGAACTTTTGCAGGTAAAATTAATCCGTAAGCTGCAACTATCATTACATCACAATCGATTTCTTTTAGAATAGCTTGCTCAGTTTCATTTTTTAAAGATTCGGGCTGAAAAATAGGAAGCTTATGTAAGCTCGCTAATTTTTTAACTGGGCTTTGAGCAAGCTCCCTACCCCTTCCTTTAGGCCTATCAGGTTGGGTGTATACCGCTTTTAATTCATGGTCACTATGGATGAGCTTTTCTAAAATAACCGCAGCAAAACAAGGAGTGCCCGCAAAAATAATTTTTAAACTCATAAATCTCTACGACGCATTTTTTGCAGTTTTTTTCTTATTCTCTCTTTTTTTAAGGCAGAAAGATGGTCATAAAAGGTAATTCCATTTAAGTGATCGATTTCGTGTTGAATACAAATACTTAATAAGCCACTTGCTTCTAGGGTTTGTAATTCACTATGAACATTTAAATATTGAACCTTAATGGTTTCAAAACGGGTTACTTTATCGTAAACTCCTCTAAATGAAAGACAACCTTCTTCACTTTGCACGCTGCCTTTTTGTTCTAGAATATGCGGATTAATAAGCGCTAACGCTTGGGATTTATCACTTGAGCAGTCGATGGTAATAACGCTTTTAGGCACATTGACTTGGATAGCCGCTAATCCGACCCCTTCTTCTTCATACATAGTTTCAAACATATTATCGATTAATGTTAGAATCTCTTTATCGACCGTACTAACCGGCATGGCTTTTAATTTTAGTCTATTATCAGGAAAATGGAGTACGTGTAATAATGTCATAGTAGTTTAAAATATTAAATGAAGTGAAATATGTTTACTAACTTTACAGAATGTCTTAAATTGATATGATACCTTAAGTTTTTGGGTTATGGAATGGGTCTTATGCGGGGGTTATATTAGAGATGAAACTGAATAAAATATTATTAAATTTAGTTGGTTGCTTGGCTTTTTCACAGGTTATTGCTGAAGAAGTACCAAATAAGCTTAATAATCCAAAAGCACAAACCCCTATTTCTGTACTAATAGAACCCGATAAAGAAATAAAACCTGCCTCTTCAAATTCTGTGGGAACACCCATCAAGCAAGAAAAAAAAGTAGAAGTAACTACTACTACTTCTAACCCGTCTTTACCCCCTGTTAGCTCTTTACCTCAAAAAGAAAATAGTACCAAAGAAAAAGCTATTTCTGCAGCAGCACCAGTAAATCCTACCATTAAAGGGGCGGAGCTTGAAAAAAAGATAGAGCTCGCCACCCCCTCTACTACTATTCCTAAGGAGTCCTTACCTCAAGAGGTTAATGCTGAAAAAAGCCCAACGATTTCAGAAAATCTTAAACCAACAACCAGTAAGCCCGAAGAGAAAAAGGTAGAAGTATCTACTAGCCCCGCCGCAAAAAAAGAGAAGGGGGCTTCAGTAAATAATAAGCGAGCAGAGAACCCTCCTCTTATTAAATTTTCCCCCAGAATGCGAATTGAACCTTCAGAGGATAATGGGCAGCAATTATCAATCGATAAAATAAGACCATTTATAAGAGATATATTAGTGGTTAATGAAAAAAGCTTTGCAGATGCCCCACGGGTATTGGGAGCTACTGAAGATCAAAGTCTTATTGATATTAATGATAGAATGTTTGTTAAAGGTCTTACTGAATTAGATAAAGGACGCCATTTTGCAATTTGTAAAGAAGGGAAATCTTTATTCCATCCTCAAACCAAGGAAGCCTTAGGAAAAGAAGCCATTGTATTAGGCTTTGCAAAAATTGAAACGGTAAGTGATGTATCTATATTAAAAGTAACCAAGATTTCAGAACCAATCTTAGCTTCTAAAATACGCTTAATAAGCCCTGAATCCCTAAGTCTTCTACCTTCCTTAACTATAAAGCCCACTAAGATTACCACTCAGGGTTATGTGCTTAGTAGTAGTCAACTTAGTAATGATATAACCCTTAATGATTCTTTATTATTAAGCCTGGGTAAAAATGATGGGGTGTTAGAAGGTGACTTGTTTGATGTTTATAGAGAAATTAAAAATCCCCTATCCAAAAAGGTTAAAAACCGGAAAAAAAATAAAGAAAAAGTAAAAAATACCACTTTGCAAAAGATTGGCAAAGTTTTAATTTATCGAGCTTATGATAAGGTGGCACAAGCATTGGTCATAGAAATTAAAATGCCTATCCAAGTCACCGATATATTAAAAAGCCCCTTAGAGAAACCCATTAATTAAAGAATTTATTATGTATACACCTTTATCCTATCTATTAGCGCTTTTAAGGATGCCGGGAATGGGCCCTGTGAGATTAAAAGCCTTTTTAGAAAAATATAATGATAAGCTTGCGGATTTATTTAAAGATGCCGATGCTGTATTAGGGCGAGCTCCACAGTTTGAACCCTTAAAACAATATTTATCTAATATAAATTGGGGCTTAATTGAACAAGATTTAAAGTGGGCTGAATCTTCAGAATGTCATATCATTAGCATTTTTGATGACTTATATCCCAAATTATTAAAACAAATTTATAATCCTCCCCCTATTTTATTTGTAAAAGGCAATCCCAAATTTTTATCTGCTCCTCAAATTAGCATCGTAGGAAGCCGCAACCCTACTGTAACGGGTAAAGAAAATGCCTTTAAATTTGCAGAATGTTTTTCTAAATTAAATATAACCGTTACCAGTGGTTTAGCACGAGGTATCGATACTTCAGCTCATCTGGGCGCATTAAGAGGAGAAGGACAAACCATAGCTGTGTTAGGTCATGGATTAGATAGAATCTACCCCTTTCAAAATAAAAAATTGGCAGAAGAAATTATTGAAAAAGGTGCTCTTATTTCTGAATATCCTCTAGGTACACCTCCTTTAGCGCATCATTTTCCAAGACGCAATAGAATAATTAGTGGTATGGCTTTGGGTGTCGTAGTGGTCGAGGCAGCCCTGAAAAGTGGTTCGCTTATTACCGCTAAAGAAGCTCTAGAACAAAGCAGGGAAGTTTTTGCAATCCCGGGATCAATTCATAGTATGTTAGCTAAAGGCTGCCATGTTTTAATAAAGCAAGGGGCAAAATTAATAGAATCACCAGAAGATGTATTAGTAGAATTAGAATACCACCTTCAATATCAAAACCCAGATAAAGAATATAAGCTAGAAAGTGGTTCACCTAAAAAATTGCCGTTTTTGAACACTGAACATGAAATTATTTTAAATCATTTAGATTATATAACCACGCCAATTGATCTATTAGCACTTCGAAGCGGTTTAGAAGCCCATAAAATATCTTCAATTTTATTCGCTTTAGAAAAGCAAGGTCAAATTACATGCGAACCCGGGGGCTATGCTCGTAAAAACCCCCCTCATTTTTTATAGGATAAAGTTCTCGGGATGCTTAAAAATTTAATTATTGTTGAATCTCCAGCTAAGGCCAAAACTTTAAAAAAGTATCTAGGTGCTCAATTTGAGGTGTTAGCCTCCTATGGGCATGTTCGTGATCTCATTCCTAAAGAGGGAGCGGTTGATCCTGAAAATAATTTTTCAATGAAATATCAAATTATTGAAAAAAATGCAAAACACGTCGATGCCATATGCGAAAAGTTAAAAAATGCTAAAACTCTTTATCTCGCAACCGATCCTGATAGAGAAGGAGAAGCCATATCATGGCATCTTTTAGAGCTTATTAAAAATAAGATGTCCTTAAAGGGAAAAGAAGTCCATCGGGTGGTCTTTTATGAAATCACCAAAACTGCGGTGCAAGCAGCTATTCAACAACCTCGAGAATTAGCTCTTAATCTTATCCATGCCCAACAAGCAAGAAGAGCTTTAGATTATCTAGTGGGCTTTAATCTCTCCCCTTTATTATGGAAAAAAATACGTAGAGGCTTATCCGCAGGTAGAGTACAAAGTCCAGCGCTTCGAATGATTGTAGAAAGAGAACAAGAAATTGAGAAATTTGTAAGTCAAGAATATTGGACAATTGAGGCGGATTTACAAGAACAAAAACAAGGGTTTAGTGCAAAATTAATTGAATGGAATAAAGAAAAACTCACACAATTTTCAATTACTAATGAAGCCTTTGCTAAAGAGATTAAAGACACCATTGTTAAAGAGGCAGGTGGGAAACTATTAGTAGAAAAAATTACTAAAAGTCAGCGTAAAAGGAACCCAACAGCCCCTTTTACTACTTCTACTTTGCAACAAGAAGCTTCTAGGAAATTGGGTTTTTCTACCCAAAGAACAATGCGGGTTGCCCAACAACTTTATGAGGGAATTGACATTGGAGAAGGGTTGGTAGGTTTAATTACTTATATGCGTACCGATTCTGTTAATTTAGCCAATGAGGCTATTGAAAGTATTAGAGAATTAATTGCAGACAGATATGGAGCGAAGGCCGTTCCAGAAACCCCAAAAGTTTATAAAACTAAATCCAAAAATGCTCAAGAAGCTCATGAAGCTATAAGGCCTACCATTGTAACTATTTTACCTGAAAACGTTAAAAATGCTTTATCAAGTGATCAATATAAACTTTATAATTTAATTTGGAAAAGAGCTATTGCGTCTCAAATGATACACGCTACTTTTGATCTAGTAGCTGTTGATTTAACCGCAGGAAAAAATGTTCGTTTTAGAGCTAATGGTTCAACCATTACTAGTCCAGGCTTTATGATGGTTTATTCTGAAGGCTTAGATGATGCAAAACTTGAGGCACAAGATAAAGAAAATATTTTGCCAATTTTAGAAAAAGGGCAATTTGTTAATTTAGTTGAAGTCCGTGGGGAGCAACACTTTACTGAGCCTCCTCCACGTTTTACTGAGGCCTCAATTGTTAAAACTTTAGAAGAATATGGTATTGGCAGGCCCTCTACTTATTCTTCTATTATTTCAACTTTAACTCATCGCGAATATGTAATGCTTGCAAACAAGCGGTTTACTCCAACGGATGTAGGAAAGATTGTCAACAAATTTCTAACACTCTATTTTTCTCAATATGTCGATTATGATTTTACGGCTAAGTTAGAAGATGCCTTAGATGCCGTGGCACGTGGGGAACGCGCTTGGGAACCCTTAATGAGAGAATTTTGGCAACCCTTCATTAGCCTTATAAAAACCACCGAAGAAAACGTTAAACGGCAAGATGTTACTCATGAAGCTATTGAAGAAAAATGTCCTAAATGTGAAAAACCTTTATCCATTCGATTAGGTAAACGAGGCCGATTTATTGGCTGTACTGCTTACCCTGAATGTGATTATACGAGAAGTTTAGAAGAAGGACGCGAAGAATCTTTAGAACCCCAAATTGTCGAAGGAAGATCATGCCCTAAATGCGAAGGTGATCTCATTTATAAACAAGGTCGGTTTGGAAAATTTATTGGTTGTAATAATTATCCTAAATGCAAACATATTGAATCTTTAATGCAGGCTGAAGATACCAAAGTAGTTTGTCCAGAATGTAACAAAGGTACTTTAGTTAAACGTAAATCGCGATTCGGAACTTTCTTTTATTCTTGTAATCAATATCCTGATTGTAAATATGCTATTAAAAATCCACCTTTATCTGAGAATTGCCCTTCTTGTAAGTGGCCAATTTTAACAATAAAAACCACTAAACGTCGAGGTGTCGAAAAAGCTTGTCCTCAAAAAGAATGTGGTTTTTTAGAGCCCTATATAGAGCCAGAAGTTAAGGAAGCTTAATAAAATATTAAGGCTCTAAAGATGAAGACCTCTTTTCATAAATCTCTCGGCCAGAAACTTTGGCCGGAGAATTTTTACCGGAGGAAATCATTTGAGTTAAATCCTGTGGTTTATTTTTTACAAAATAATTTAAATTTTCTTCAGTAACCGATATTTTTCTTTGATGGGCTTTTAACATTTCATCCATCGATTTATTTTCAGGTCCTTTGACACAGGCAATATATTTTTGGATAGTTTCAAGTTCAGGACCACTAGAATTTCTTCTCAACTGATTTGAAAAAATGATAGGACGTTCTATCCCTTTTTCTTCAATTATAATTTCTTTATGCTCTTCAACTAAGTTTATTTGTCGAGATAAATGCTGTGGTTCACCTTGTTCAAAAGGTACCAACAGAGCAATAAATTCTTCTTGATCTTGAAGGCTTAGTAATCTTCTTTTTTTAGACTCAATTACTCTTATTGTAAATTCTTCATAAGGAAAAATATTTGCGGCCCTAAATTCCTTTCGAATAGCTTTTAATTCACTTTTAGAAGCTAAAAAATAAAAATTTTGATTTTGTTCGTCACCAAAAGTAGTACCGACGTTGCTGGGCGCTTTAATAATTAAATCAGTAAGGTATCTATCTATTTCTTTTATGTGTTCTTTAAGGTTATTAACCTCGATTTCTTCTAAGATCTCAACCCCCGGTAAATATTCTTCATTATATTCGACTGTACTTTCTTTGAACTTAATTACAATTTGTTTAGTTTTTAACTTAAGATAATAGATTTCTGCTAGCTTTTCTATTTGTGGTTTAGTTAATTGATTATTAGAATTAGTATACCGTCCATCCGTATTAAGGTAATTAATGAACTGGAAGGAATATTTCCCAACTAAAATTCCTGCAGTGCCTCCTAGCCATATACAAATAAAATACCCACCCCAAGCATCACCAAAACCCCCCAAGGGAAAAAGTTGTGAAAAAAAACCAAAGATATAATCTTTATAAGGGGGATACCAATGGGGAAGAAAAACCCCTAAAGTAATTATAGATGCAACACTAACAATTAACCGATATATATTACGAATAGTCTTATGATGTTTAGTTATGTCTAAAAAATCTTCTAACATTTCATTAAAAGGAAAAAATATTAAAGAACCCACCTTACCTATGATCCCTTGTGATATTTTTGAATTCTTTATTTTTTCTATTTTTTCACCTATTTTACCGAATATACCCACGGGCTTTTCCTTGTGTAAAAGTTTATTTAAATTTAAGTTTAATCTAAATTATTCTTTTATGAATCTTCATAAAGCTATTGGACAAAAAATAAAGAGGAAGAAATGACTAAAAATTTTTATTTGATTAAAAATTTTTTATTAGATTATCAATTTCAGTTAACTAAAGTATTAGAAAACATTGATACTGCTCAAACATTTTTTCGAGATAGTTGGAATTCTGATATAGGAGAAGGAATAACTTGCTCCTTAAGTGATGGTAAACTTCTTGAGCGTTGTGGCATCAATTTTTCCCATATCAAGGGCGAAAAACTTCCATTAGCTGCCACCCTTAAACGTCCTGAACTTAAAAATCATCATTATGAGGTCTTAGGGGTTTCAGTGGTTATTCATCCCACTAACCCCTTTGTTCCAAGCGCTCATTGTAATGTTCGTTTTTTTAATGCCCATTGCCCACAGCAAGGAACAATATGGTGGTTTGGGGGCGGATTTGATTTAACACCTTATTATGGCTTTAAAGA
>JAQGOH010000088.1 GCA_028293705.1 Francisellaceae bacterium
AAAGAATCTATATTGAGTTTTTTGAAAACAATTGGTAGAAAGAAAAAAATATTACGTACACGAATTACTGATAAATTTAATTTGTTACACTCACCCATTCTCGCATCTTGAAGTGTAATGGGTATATCTGGTGTTAGATCAAGCTGGCTATCATCGGTGCGTAGCAGTGTTAAAGGCAGCTGATAAATTAAATATAAAATTATTTTATTTGCCAGATTATAGTCCAAATTTAAATTCTATTGAACGACTATGGAAGGTCATGAATGAGCATGCAAGAAATAATAAATTTTTTAGAACTGCTGAAGAATTTCGACAGAGCATAAACAATTTTTTCCAAATCACCTTGCCAAAAATTGCTGAAAGTTTGCGTTGCGGAATTAATGACAATTTTCAAAACCTGGACTATGCATTCTGAAGTAGCTTGGGTATAAATCAATATATAAAGAATTATTAATAAGCCATTCAGAATTATTAAAAGAAAAATTTTATAATGCACTAAAGCATTTTGACGCTAAAGCCTTAGAAGCCCTTTTAGAAGATCCAAGAACCCATTGGTTAGTAAGGGAAGTTAAGCCAACTCCCATATTACATTTATTTATCAGTCATTGTTTTGTGGGAGGTAAATATAATAAAAATAGTAACCGTGAAACAATTAAACTTTTAAAACAGGCGAGAATTCTTAAAATTTTGGTTAAATTGGGGGCAGATATTTGGCAAAAATATTCTTTCCCTTTAGACTCCCCACCTATTAAAAGAAATGCCATAGAATTATTATTTAAATATTATCGCGTCAATAATGAACCTAAGATTATTGAATTTTTGACAAACATGGATAATGACCCTATAAAAAAAGCAAAATTAGGTCCCCACTTGTTGACACAACATCAGCAGATAAAACGTGCTGCACATAAAATAGGATCCATTAAAGATCAAAACATACCTATTTATAATGACAAAAATGAAATTGTAAGCACAATAAATGTCTTAGGCTCAGGTGATTATCCCATTAACTCTCTTATCCGTTTAAATAGAGATTTAATTTTTTTTAAAAATAAAATAAATTTAGATAATTCTATTCCTACAAGCTTAAAAGAAGACCTAGATAAAATTATTATTGCTTATGAAATAGCTGAGGAAATGGAGCCCAAAGTTTTTTCTGATGTTGTAGATATTCTCTTAAAAAAATATAAGGATAATGAGCTAGTAGTTATACCCTCAGGCTGGATGAAGCATACAGTAGGTTTAGCTTTATACAAAAATAAACTTATTTTATGTAATAGCGGAGAAAGACCAACAAACCAATACTCAGGCGTATATATTTATGATGTCAATGGTATTGTGGATAAATCAACTTTAAATGGCTTAAGATTCTCTAAAGATATAGAATCCTATTATCAAAACCTCCTCACAGTCACAGGACCAGAGGATAATTCTCTTAAACATTTTTTACCGGCTAAAGATCAAAGTAGAGGAAATTGTAGTTTTGCAAATCCCAAAACTTTAATAAAAGGGATCTTGTCGGTGTTTCAGTCTGAACGAAATACTTATATCTCTAATTCAAGTTTAAGCCTAAGCGCTTCCCCAAAAAAGGATTATCTTATAACTTACAAGATGATTACAAAAGCTATCCGAGATGCAGAAGAAAATTTTATTAAAGAAAATATACGGAAAGCAAAAATAGGTGGAAATACCGGTAAATTAAAATTTTTAAAAGAGTTACATGCTAAAGTTGAAGATTATAAAGAAAAAAAATCTAATAATGAAAATTCAAGTTCTAATGATATCACTTCAGACGACTCACATGATTTCAGTTCTGATGATAATAGCTTTTCAAATTCGGATGATTATAGCTCTGATGACCCTTATTCATTCATTCCCAAAAAATAAACTTTATTAATCTTAGGATATAAGATTAATATTATATATCAAGGATAAAGTCCTGAATAGGAAAATATATCAATATATTTATTTTTTTATTTGGATATAACAAGTTAAGTATGTCATATTTTATGCCTATATATATTTTAATAGATTCAACAACTTGTTCAAATACTCGTTCTTTTGAATAAATACACCATTCAAAGACTTCGATTATATCATTGTGCATTTTTATATATTGTAAATCCATTTCTATAAATTTTTGTTTTAACATTCCGGTCACTATCACATCAGATCTACCTGAAGTATGGTCCTTATGTAATTTATTTTTTATTATCTTATTGTTTTGAGTATTTATTAGGGCTTGCTTTATAATAATTTTATTTTCTTCTTTTAACACATCAATAAATCTTTCTAGATCGGTAACTAAATCTTTTGAATTATATAAAGATTGTACTATTATCTTATCATAAGATTTTTGCATTAAAATTTCAGTAATAGTTTGAGGCGGTGTTAAGGCTAGCTTTTGCTTTTGAGGATGCAAAGTATTTATATTACTTAATTTAAACAATTCTGTTTTATCTGAAAACCTAAAATCAATAGGTAAAGCTTTCAATGTTAAGGGTTGGTAGACATTATTCGATATATTTGAAATGCCTTCCTGTATATCTTCTTTATTATTTTTTTCTAAGATTTTATAAAAAAAGGGTTTCACACTTTCCCATACAAAACTCAGCATACTATTAGGCGGCGCTTTTAATAACTCTTTATTCTTTCCTAATTCAATATTAGCTAGCCAATGTAAGCGGTTTTTAGCACGAGTCGAGCCTACATACAATAAGCGAAGGGTTTCATGAAAATGACTAATCTCCTGATTTTTTTTAATGTAGTTATAGATTGAATTCGTTTTTTTGCCATGCTCTTTAATCGGGGCAAATAAAAGATATTCTTGCCCTAAAGCATTCGTTTTGTTTTGCCACAATAATAATTTGTCTTTATCAATTGCTGATTTTTTACCTAAGCCTGGCATAATAACCGTATCAAATTCTAAACCCTTAGATTTATGTATCGTCATGATATGGACTGGATTATTATTGGTAGAGATAATAGGGCTAAATAATAATTTCAAACGGTTTTCTAAAAACTCAACATCATAACGGTTACGAATAATTTCATCATCTTCTAATAATTGAAAATAGGCTTTAACTGATTCTTGTTCCAAGGGCGTTAATAAAATATATTCTCCCCCCAATGCCTGCCAGGTATTATTAACCCATTCGCTTAGAGGTATTCGATCTTTAAGTTCCAGGGCATTTTCTAAAATGGGGAAAACACGGTTAAGCCGAGTAACTGCATCAAGGCTTAAATTATCTATTTTTTTAAGATTTTTTAATCCGTTCCATAAAGCTTTATCAATGGCAGTTTGTGAAATCGCTAATAAATCAGTAAGTTTTATCCCCACTAATGGTGAGCGTAACAATGCAAGCCAGGCTACTCTATCACTTAGATGTAATAAAGCACGCGTTAAAGAAAAGGTATCTAATACAGCTTGGGTTCTATTTAATGGTTCTATATCAACACCCATGTAAGAAATGTCGGCTTCTCTTAAAGCAGGTAATAAAGGTTTTAAATGGGGCCTTGACCGAACTAGGATAGCGATTGAACCATCCGGTTCCTTTTCACGGATAGCTTTTATCAAGTCAATGACCTTACCAATTTCCGCTTGTTCATCATTAATAAAGGGATGGATCTCGGCTTGTATGTGTTTAGCTTCGTGCCCTTGTATTCCTGGTGTTTGAGCATTAAACGGAATTGCTCCACTTGATATATCTTCATATTTTGGAAATGCTTCTGCAAAAATTGGATTTAACCAATTAATAATCTGCGGATGGGTTCTAAAATTAACGGTTAATTTTAAGGATTCTAAAGGGAGGTGGTTAATACCCTTATGTTTGGTTGAAATAAATAATCCAACTTCAGCTTGACGAAATCGATAAATGGATTGTTTAGGATCTCCCACTAAAAATAAGGTCCTACCATCATTAGGTTCCCATCCAGCCGTTAATAAACTTAAAAGACGTGCTTGAGGAATAGAGGTATCTTGAAACTCATCTACTAAGATATGTTTGATTTTATAATCTAGGCTTAAAGCAAGATCACTGGGGGAATCTAATTCTCCTAAAGCACGACAAGCTGCAATAGAAATCTCTGTAAAATCTACCTGCCCCCTTTCTCTGAAAATTAATTGTAATTCAGCTGCCAAATTAGGTAATAAATTAGATAAAGATTCAATAATATTCCATTCTAAGGCCGTATAGCTTAAAGCCGGAAATTGGCTTAGATTCTGTAAATTTTTTATAAGGGGTTCAATTCCTTCAATTTTTTCTAAAAAATCTTTTATCCTGTTTTTATAATCTATAAAAAGTTTTTTTTGATCAACGGTATTGGCAGCAGCAGCACTTGGAAAACCTATTTTAATGGATACACTTTTACGAATAGACCCTTCTTTAGTTAAACACAATTCAGCGATAGCTTTCCAATAGGCTAAATTGTCTAACTTCGAATTAAGATCTTTGAGCGTTACGGTTTTTAATAAAGGGATCAAGTTTGAATCTCTACAATGAGATCCTGAAAAGTTAGCTAAATTAATGAATTCTTCTTTTAAAGATTTAGGAAAAGCTTGGTTTAAATCATTAAGGATTTCTTGGTTAATCATTTTTAAACCTTGCTCTAGTAAAGTTCTACGTTCAGCAGAGGTATAATTAAAAGCTAAATAAGGTAACCATTGTTCTCTTAAGGGTAACATTTCTGCTAATAATTTTTTTATCATTATTAAGTTGTTATCAAGATGACTCAATAAAGTGTAAAATGAGGCTGTAAGCTCAGTAGCAGTATTGATATGTTGCAAAAACGATCTGGCTGCTTTTTCATATAAGGGATAAGTATTCTCTAATACTTCTGGAAAGGCTCCAAATTGACTAATAATAGGCATTTGCCGAGTAAGACTGGCACATAAGGCATCTACTGTTTGAATCTTTAATCGATTGGGATTATCTAATAAATTCCATTGCAGGTTTTGATCTTTTTTGAGCAATGAATTGGCTAATTGTCGGGTCTCATGTTCATAAGGGTTGTTAATAGGAATAGAAGCTTCTGCATCTCGTAAAGAGGCTAAGATCCGATCCCGCATTTCTTGAGCGGCTTTTTTGGTAAAAGTAATCGCTAAACATTCTTCAGGTTCTTTATCTGCGGTTAATAACAAAGCTAAAAAGCGTTGAATTAGTAAGGCAGTTTTACCAGATCCCGCAGGTGCTTCCACGATGAAGGATTTACTGACATTTAAGGCTTCTTGTCGGGCCTTCTCGTCCGCTAGCATATACCTCTATCCCCAATTTTTAAAAAGATTAAAATATGTAAGCATACAATGCTAATATATATATTAAATTTAACTAAAAAGTTAATTAACTATATTATAACTCCGGCCTACCGTGCGGGTTTGGAATTATTTTAGGTTAATTAGCTGATTATAGAAAGGACTATTTAAAATCCATGATAGCTAATTTTTTCAAACGCCATGTATTTTATCCCCTCTTAATTATACTGATAGGGTTAACAATCCTCATCAGTACTGAGTTAGGCTTAAAGAGTTTAATACAATGCCTGCGTCTGGTAACACCTGGAATATTATCTATAGGGCAGATAAAAGGAAACTTAATTGATGGTGCGCATTTTGAGCAATTACATTATCAAGACACCCAATTTAATTTAGAAATTGAACAATCTTTTTTTAATCTAGACTTAAACCAATTACTGTTTTTAAAATTAAATTTATTTGATTTTTGGGTTCAGCAATTAAATATTGCTACAAAAGATAATTTGAATATAAAGCTAGAAAAGCTATCTGGCTCATTATCTCATTCTCTTATAAGCCCTTATACTGAAATCAGTATTCATAATATTCAGGGAAATATTCAAGAAAAAACAATCCTTGGATTTGGCCAGTTTGGCGTCGATCATAAAAACTATTTTTTCAAAGACTTGTTATTAAACCTAGGCGAATATCAATTTAAGATTACCCCCCGTAAACAACATGAAACTAGCGGACAGGATTGGTCCCTTAAAACGCTTAATGATGAATTTATGAATATCCAATTAAATGGAATTTTACAATTAAAATCGGATACTAAATCTCAAAACATTCTTATTGATAAAGGTTTATTACAACATAGGGATCTGGGCGAATGGAATTTAATCAGTCCTAGCTCTTTAACTATATCCAAAGATATTTTTAGCCTAGAGCCGATGCAATGGGAAAATGCCCAACAACAAGCTCGGATTTCGATTGATATTCATCGAAATCCCATAGAGGGTTGGGAAGGAAATGCTAATTTGGCAGAATTAAAATTAGCAAGCCTTAATACCTTGTTAAACCAAAATGTCCATATCAATGGATCCATCAATGGCCATCTTAGCCTTAGCTTCAAACCTAAACACATACCTATTGTGGCTGGGGAAATCATCGTATCGCCTGGTAGTTTACAGATGGTAGATAAAACGAATAAAGTTTCAAAGTTTCCGTTTAATGGAGGCAAAATTAAAATAATTACAGAAAATGAAAATTTATTTTTAAATTTAAACCTAGAAGGCCCTGGTTCCTCGAATATTAAAGGATTTTTAAATACTCTAAATCTTGCTTCTATCAAAAACGATTGGAGAGAACTTAAAATCAATACCGAAATTAATTGTTTAGAAAACAATTTTTATTGGTTAACTGAATTTTGGCCAGATGTTAACAATTTTAAAGGAAATTTTATAGGGTCATTTAAAGCCAAGGGTTTAATACTTTCTCCTGAATGGTTAATGGATTTAAAGCTTAATAATTCCAATTTTAATTTACCCAGACAAGGGATTACCATTCGAAATTTCAATGTAAATTTAACCTCAGAAACCGATGGAATATTTAAATTACAAGGTCGCGGACAATCTGGAAGTGGAAATTTTAATGTGAATGGCCAAGCCCAACCTTTCTTATCTAATGCCCCTTATGAATTAAATATAAAAGGAAAAAACATTCAGCTTATCAATAGTAAAGCTTATCAAATTATAGCCACTATGGATCTTAAGTTAAATCTTGAAAACTATAATAATTTGAACATTACTGGAAATATTAATGTACCAGCCGCTGATATTAATATTCAAGAAGGTGCCCAACAAATTGTGTTAACGCATGATATTATTTTCACGGATATTAATAAGCCCCTGATTGCCTCTGATTTTAAAATTAATCCTAATATTGCTTTACGTCTTGAAAACAATGTCAATATTAAAGGTCATGGCTTAAACGCCAAAGGTGGGGGAAAGATTAAGATTGAGCAATACTCGAATGGTTTCTTATTCGGAAGCGGTCGGATCACCTTAAAAGAAGGTAATTACCGCATGAATGGGCAAATGTTTTACATAGATCATGGGCGACTTATTTTTCAACCCATTACTTTGTTAACCAATCCCACTATCGATATAAAATTAATACCTAAGCCAAAAGCACAGGATGATAAAACTGATTTGAGTGAAATTGGATTATCAGTACAAGGAACTTTATTAGCGCCTAATATCATTCCTTTTTCAAGTGAAAATTTATCTGATAATGAAATTTTACAAAGACTAGGCTTTGCCAATCCTTTTACCGTCATTATGGGTAATGCCAATATGAGCAATAATTTAATGGAAAAATTCCAAAAGGGGTTAGGGTTTGATGTCAGTATAGAAACCTCTGGTATGGATGAAGAGTCCTTAGGCAGTGTTAGAGGCATTCAAGATCCTAATGATAATAATGCCGTACTGACTTTAGGAAAACGTTTGTCAAATAGATGGCAATTACTTTTATTACAAAATACTATGGACGCAACTCACAAAGCTAAATTAAAATATTTAATTAGCCCACGCTTTTCTTTAGGTACCGAATATGGTACAGAAGGCGTTGGCGCTGATATTACCTATTCTGTGGAGAAAGATTAAGTTGAAAACCGAAGAAAAAAATACCCCTGCCATGGCCCAATATTTACAAATTAAGGCCAATTACCCTCAACAATTATTATTTTATAGAATGGGTGATTTTTACGAATTATTTTTTGAAGATGCCATCAAAGCCTCTAAACTATTAGGTATAACACTCACCCATCGGGGGCTATCTAATGGTAAACCAATCCCCATGGCTGGCGTACCTTATCATAGTGTTGATAGCTATTTAGCACGGCTACTTCGCCAGGGTCATACCATTGTTATGTGTGAGCAAATGAGTGGCCCTACGAATAAGGGTCCTATTGATAGACAAGTTACAAGAATTATTACCCCCGGCACGGTTAGTGATGAGGGTATGCTGGATGAATATCGAGATAATTTATTAGTAGCTATTTATGAAGAAAACGAGGTTTTTGGCTTAGCTGCTCTCGATTTTACCAGTGGTCGTTTTTGGGTTTTGTTATGTGAAAATATTGAACGCTTAGAAGGGGAATTAGAGCGTTTAAGGCCGAGTGAAGTTCTTATTTGCGAAACCTTTGAGCGTAAAGAAATTTTAAAGAAAATACCCAGTTTGCAAGTTCGATTTGAATGGGAATATGATTTAAAATTTAATCAACAACTTCTTACTAAACATTTTAAGGTTTCCCATCTTAAATCCTTTGGTATTGAAGAATTCCCTTTAGCTATTAAAGTAGCAGGCCTTATAATCAATTATGTATCCAGCACCCAAAAAGTTAATCTCCCCCACATCCATCAATTAACTTTTGAGCAAAGTAATGAAGGGCTTATTTTAGATGCTAACACTCGAAAAAATTTAGAGCTGATTACTAATCTTGCAGGAAATAAAGAACATACCCTTTTTGCTTGTATAGATAAAACCATGACCCCAGCGGGTAGTCGAATGCTTGCTAGATGGATAAGTCGCCCCTTACGAAACTTATCGATTATTAATGCACGATTAGAGGCCATTAGCGTTTTAAAAGCAAATGCTAACTTTAATGAAATTCAAACCTTACTCAAACCAATTGATGACATCGAAAGAATTTTAGGGCGGATTGCTTTATTAAGCGCGAGACCTCGGGACTTGATCCGTTTACGCACGGCCTTATCTATTTTGCCCGAACTTAAAAATACTTTAAGCGCCATTGCTTCTCCCCTATTAAACAATTTACATCAAAAAATTAAACTATTTCCCGATTTAGTTCAAACCCTGCAAAATGCCATCATTGATTCGCCTCCCACTATTATCCGTGAGGGAGGGGTAATCGCTTCAGGTTATGATGAACTCTTGGATGAACTCCGGGCTTTATCCGAGCATTCCTTCGAATATTTAACCAAATTAGAAGAATCAGAAAGAGCAAGTACCAAATTATCTACCCTTAAAGTGGGTTATAATCGAGTTCATGGTTATTTTATTGAAATAAGCCGTATGCAAGCTGTTAATGCTCCAACCCATTATATTCGAAAACAAACCCTTAAAAATGCCGAGCGTTATATAACCCCAGAGCTTAAAAGCTTTGAAGACAAAGTATTACACGCTAGAGAAAAGGCCTTACAAAGAGAAAAAGAATTATATGAACTGCTTTTAAAACGCATCCAAGACCAGTTAAATAATTTGCAAATAACTGCGGAAAGTCTTGCAGAATTAGATGTACTGGCAAATTTAAGCGAACGAGCTTTAACCCTTAATTGGACTAAACCTAGATTTGTCCATACCCCCTCTTTAAATTACCTAGGGGGACGCCACCCCGTCATTGAAGCCGTGATAAATGAACCTTTTATAGCTAATGATTTATCCCTTAACTCGCAAGAACGTATGTTGATTATTACTGGCCCTAATATGGGTGGTAAATCTACTTATATGCGTCAAACGGCCTTATTAGTTTTATTAGCGCATATCGGCAGTTTTGTACCAGCAGAATCTTTAGAATTAAGCCTCTTTGATCGAATATTTACTCGAATTGGCGCTCAAGATGATTTAGCTGGGGGGCGCTCTACCTTTATGGTTGAAATGACAGAGACCGCTCATATTCTTAGAAATGCAAGCCCTTCAAGCTTAGTCTTAATGGATGAAATTGGACGAGGCACCAGTACTTTTGATGGTTTGTCATTAGCCTACGCCGTCGCTAAAGCCTTATTTGAAAAAAATCAGGCATTTACCCTTTTTGCTACCCATTATTTTGAATTAACCCAATTGCCAGAAAATTTTAAAGGGATTATGAATGTTCATTTAGAGGCTTTAGAACATCAGAATGAATTAGTTTTTTTACATAAAGTAAAATCCGGTCCTGCTAATCGCAGTTATGGGTTACAAGTAGCCCAATTAGCAGGTTTACCTGCTTTTGTCATCGAAGAAGCAAGTTTAAAATTAAAATCCCTTGAAAAAATAGACTAAGGATACTTTAATTCAAAACATATTCCTGATCATTTAAAAATAATTTACCATTATGGTATTTAAGATCTGAAGAATAAGCCATTCCTTCTTCAGTTATCATCCCTTTGCTTAATAAAGTATCTATTTCTACTTTTAAACGGCTTGCCAATTCCTGATTATAATTCTCAGGAGTAATTGGCGGGGCTGCTTGATTAATAATCGGTGGTGCAGGGGCTGGTAAAGGTGGGTTAACCATTAAATTTTGGGTGCCATTCGCTACTGGCGAAGTTTGGGTATTAACAGTAGAAGGACTTACCGGGATGGGCGGGGAATTAGGAGTAGATAAATTAGTTGTTGGTCTGTTAATAAGTTCTAAGCGAATATCATTTTTAACTTTTGCAACCATGATGGTTTCAAAAATACTTTTAGGAACTAAAACATGGGCTTTCATCTCTACTAATTGATTATAATTAGCTTTAGAAACTATTACTTCTGTTACCTTATCTGAGCCAAAAATGATTTCACCTTTAAAACTTATATCTCCTTGAGGAAGATTTAGTATAAAATTATTGACTGTTAAAACCGGTTTTTTAGATAACAGTTCTACTAAGGCCAAGCCTGCTTCAGATGGTAGGTTAGTAGGACTTAAAAAAATATTTGGATGTTTATCTTGCTGAATTTTACTTAAATGATTTAATGCTTGGGCATCTAAATTATTAAGCGTTAAATTTAAATTTAGAGGCCCATACTCCCCTAAGGTATACATAAAATATTTATCAATGCTTAAATTTTCTTCCAATAATAACAAATCATTAGCTCCCACATTAACAGTTGAAGAAGTTTCAAAACCTTTTATGCCAAAAACCTTTTGTTTTTTAGTATAAAAATCAAAGGAATCCGTTAGTAACTTATAATTTCCTAACCATCTTCCTTTTAAATCTTTTTGAAAATGAGCCTTGTAACTAAGATTTCGAATCTCGCCCGATGCCTCATAGCTACCAACATTTAATAAATCACTATTTAAATAGGTATTGCAGATATCATATTTATTATTTAAATTAATAATTGCGCTTAAATTTTTTAAATTTTCAGACTTTGAATCAACATTTAAAAAGTGATTGCTTGTGCCATTAAAATCTATCACGCTCGTCATTTTAAGTTCTGGTAGCTCTTCTCCAAATAACATTTTTAACATCAATAAGTCATTATTATTAGCTTGTATAAAATGCTCTACCCTTCCAAGTTTTAACTGAATATCTTTTATATTAGCAATTGGATTTTCTATATCAAAGATAAAGGGTCCACTTTGTAATTTTTCTTTTATGAAGATAACATTTGCAGTAGAATTTCCAAATTCAAGTTTCATAGTTGCATTAGAGCTTAGAAATCCTAAATTATAAGCAATCACTTCGGCTTTAAGATTATCGGTTTGATTAATCTTTTCAATAAATTCATAATATTTTTGCTTTAATAAATAACTAGAGCCTGCCATCATTAAACCTATTAATACAACCATTATTGCTATTAATAATACTATTTTTTTACCCTTACTCATTGGCAGACCTCTATTAAAAAAATATTCTATTTTTATTATCGTCATTTTTAAATAGAACTTTATTTATTATTTTCTTAATTATTTTAAATATTGGTTTATACTTTAAATAAGTAAATTTTAATAAAGCTATTCTAATGACCTATGATTACTCTGGAGAATGAAATGCTATTTTTGCTGAGTTTTTTTCTAATAATTGGTATTGTTGCTTATCATCAACTCTCCTATTCTAAAAGCGCTATAAGCTTATGGTTGGCTCTTATCCTTGGCTACTTTTTTCATTTAACCAGTGTATTTACGCTTAGTATTGTTTTTTTATCCTTAGGCATTTTGACGGTATTAGGTTTATCTTCGCAGTTAAGAATGCGTTTATTTACTAAACCCTTATTTAATCAATTAAAGAAAATGATTCCCAAAATTTCTCAAACTGAGAAAATTGCATTAGAGGCAGGAACGGTTTGGTGGGATGGGGAAATTTTTAGTGGCAAGCCCAATTGGAAACGTTTATTAGAATTACCAGCTCCCAGTTTGACTAAAGAAGAACAGTATTTTATAGATAATCAAGTCGAAATTTTATGTCAAATGGTAGATGACTGGGAGATTGCGAATGTAAAACTGGATTTACCTAAAGAAATTTGGGCCTATATTAAAAAAGAACGTTTTTTTGGGATAGTCATTGCTAAGGAATATGGAGGGCTAGGGTTTTCAGCATTGGCACATTCTGAAATACTCAGTAAATTAGCTAGTCGAAGTTTAACCCTTGCCGTAACCGTTTCAGTTCCCAATTCATTAGGTCCAGGTGAATTATTACACCATTATGGTACTACGGAACAAAAAAATTATTATCTTCCCCGTCTTGCTTCTGGAGAAGAAATTCCCTGTTTTGCATTAACCAGTCCGGATGCAGGGAGTGATGCAACCTCCATGCCAGATAATGGGATTATTTGTAAAGGTGAGTTTGAAGGAAAAATAATTACTGGGATTCGCCTTAATTGGAGCAAAAGATATATTACCTTAGCGCCTATTGCTAGCGTTTTAGGACTCGCTTTTAAACTCTTCGATCCTGAGAAATTAATTGGTAATAAAGAGCAATTAGGGATAACTTGTGCCTTAATACCCACTCATTTTCCCGGTATTAGCATTGGAAATAGACATCTACCACCTACCCCTTTCCAAAATGGTCCTATAGAGGGCAAAGATGTTTTTATTCCACTGGATTGGGTTATTGGTGGCGTTGCGATGTGTGGCCAAGGTTGGCGGATGCTAGTTGAATGTTTATCAGCAGGACGCGCTATTTCCTTGCCCTCTATTACCTGTGGCTCTTCTAAATTAGCTACTTCTGCAAGTGGTGCCTATGCTTTTGTTCGCCAACAATTTAAACAACCCGTAGGCTATTTTGAAGGGGTACAAGAAGTATTGGCTAGAATGCTTGGGAATTTGTATGCTATTGATTCAGCTAGAAGAAATACCGCACAAATCATTGATTTAGGGCAAGCGCCTTCCGTATTAGGGGCTATTCTTAAATATCATGTTACAGAGACCGGACGTAAAATTTCTTCTGATGCCATGGACATTCATGCAGGCAAAGCTATTATGATGGGTCCCCGCAATTATTTAGCTCAACCCTATCATGGAGTACCCATCGGTATTACGGTCGAAGGAGCTAATATTTTAACCCGTTCCATGGTGATTTTTGGACAAGGGGCTCTTAGATGCCATCCATATTTAATGGATGAATTTAAAGCCTTAAAAAAAGAAGATGAAAATGCTCCATTAGAATTTGAAAAAATATTTTTTCATCACTTATCCTATAGTTTAAGCAATGTATTTAGAAGTTTATTTTATGCCTTAACCAATGCATACTTTGCACAAAGCCCTTCTCAAACAAAAGATACCTATTTTTTTAAGCAGTTAAATCGAACTTCTGCCAGTTTTGCTTTAATCAGTGATAGCTGTCTTTTATTGCTTGGGGGTAAGTTAAAATTTAAAGAACAACTCTCTGCGCGCTTAGGGGATTTGCTTTCCTATCAGTACTTAAGTGCCATGGTACTTAAAAGATTTAATGATGATAACAAACCAAAATCTGATGAACCCTTATTGACCTTTGTTCTTCAGCACTATTTAAATTTATATTGGGAGACCATGGATGAAATTATTAGAAACCTGCCTAATAAATGGTTTGCGAGAGTCATACGTTTATTTATTATGCCTTTGGGTAAACCTATGCATAAACCTTCTGATCAATTAACCAAGGTTTTAGCAAATATGCTTTTAAGTCAAAATGAAACCAGGCAACGTATCCTTGAAGATATATTAGTTAAACCTGCAGCCAATCAATCTATAAAAAATTTAGAAGCAGCTTTTAGTTTATGTCTGCAAGCTCAAGATTTAGAAATAAAATTAAGAAATATAGTTAAAACCAATGGTTTAAAAAGTATACGTTGGGCAGATCTTATTGATGAAGCTTTTCATCTTAAATTTTTGAGTCCACAAGAATATAGCTTGTTGCAAGCCAGTGATAAGCTAAGACAAGAAGTTATAGCGGTCGATGCTTTTAGTCCCGAGAATTTATCAAAGGAATCAAGTTTTTTAAATAAATTTCCTGAAAGAATCGCCTCGATTATAAAAGGACGAAAAAATTAAAAATATTTATTATAATATTAAAAATTTTGATTGTAGTGCTCCCCATAAAAACCTATCCACTTAATTATTCACTTAATGAGAGGATTGTAAAATGAGAGATACTGCACCAATGATTAACCAAGGGCCTAGAAAATGGATATCCCCTTCTGAAAAATATAAGATAGTTCAAGAAAGCTTCAAGCCCGGAGTCATAGTGGCTGAAATCGCTAGAAGATATAATATTAGTGTTAGTTCTTTGCTAAGATGGCGAAAATTGATGGTGACAGCAGGATTAATGAGCGTAAAAAGTAATGACTCAGTGGTTCCTGAAAAGGATGTTAAAGTGCTTAAATATAAAATAAAAGCTTTAGAAAGAATGCTGGGTAAAAAATGCGTTGAACTCGTTCTCATTTATCTTTTTGCTTATAAGGAAAAAAAGCTTTAGAACTTGCTGGCTCTTCTTTAAAACGAGAGCTTCATTCAGCTTTATTAGCAGATATTCGAAATATTTTAGCGCAGCGGCCTAGTTATGGGTACTGCCGGGTCACTGCTATTTTAAATGTCAATCGTTCTAAAGTGAATGAGCCTAGGGTCAACCCTAAGCGAATTTATCGGATGATGAAAGAAAATAATTGATTATTATCTAAATATAGCCAAAAGCCGGTTAAGGTACATGACGGAAAAGTGATTACTTTGCATTCAAATACTAGATGGTGCTCCGATAGTTTTTATAATAGACTTCTTTCGAAACCTTCTTTTTTGTGTAACACTGAATAATTTTAAATTTAAGGAAGTAATTGATGAAATGGGAACATATAAAAGGATTACAACCGGAAGCCTTTCGACGACTAACGGGA
>JAQGOH010000089.1 GCA_028293705.1 Francisellaceae bacterium
TTTAATTGCAGGATTGATTGCTTACACACATTTTGAAAAGAAACCAGCTATTAAAGTCATTCAATCTTTAGCGCCATGTTTTTAATCTATCTTAAGTCGAACTGACGTTAGTAGAAATTATTGAAAAGTCCGTCTGAACATGCATTTACAATTAAATTACTGTTATTTTTGTTAATAAATTTTTAGAGTGCTTATTGTATTCAAAAAAATATACTAGTATAATAACTTCATACTATTAGCTTAAAGTTAATTAACTGATTAAAATTAATAAATGAGGTATGACAAATGAATCCAACTAGCACCCGACCCAATGATAAACGTACCAGGCTTGTCGATGCTGCGGCTACCCTTTTTCAACAAAAAGGTGTAAGTACCAGTACCCTTGCCAATATTGCTGCTTTAGCTGATGTTCCTTTAGGAAACGTATATTATTACTTTAAATCTAAAGACTCTATTATTGGCGCGGTTATTGAACAAAAACAAAAATCCCTTCAAAAGCAATTTACTGAGCTTTCACAAATCGAAGATAGTAAAACTAAATTAAAATCTTTTGTGGAATTAGCTTTGCGAGTTAATGAAAATCAACCCACTCTACTTGAAGGTATTGGTAGTCTTTGTCAGGAATTAAATAAACAAGAAGGTGATATTGCAAGTTACTCATCTCGTTTAATACATGAAGTTTTAAATTGGTGTCAAAAACAGTTCGAAGCTTTAGGAAAACATGATACAGCTAAAAAATTAGCCTTAAGTTTTGTAGCGCAATTACAAGGAATTAGTTTATTAATTAATACTTTAAAGGATAATGAGATACTAATCCAACATCAAGCCTTAATAAATGAATGGTTAGATGCTGTTTAAAGTTTAACTACACCTAAATTCTTAGTTTAAGGGGGCTTATTTTAAGCCCCTTTATTATTTTTAAAGCCGATAACGAGCCATATGATATACATCACAATATTTCCCATGGTGGATAATGGCATATCTTCTTGTACCTTCTATTACAAAACCTAAGTCTTGATAAAAACTTATAGCTTGTTCATTTTCTTTTAAAATTTCTAGTTCTATTCTAATTAACATCAACCAGTTATCAGATAATTCAATAATCGATTTTAAAAGTCTATCCAGAACTTCTTTTTTTTCATTATCTTGATGGACTAAAATTTCTATCCGAGCGCTATGACGTAATCTAAGTTTTTGTGCTAGCTGTAAATGAGCCAATCCTACTACCCTTTTTACTCCCCCTTCTTCAAGTTCTGCTACTAGCACATGATCTAAATACGTTAATCGATTAAAATATTTTTCACTGCTTTCTAAACGATCACTTAGTAAGCCTTGAGTATTATCAATAAGGCAATTCATTCTACGCATCTCATTTACGTATTTGATATCCTCATATTCAAGTGGTCTAACTTCAATATTTTGAATTGCCATTCAATTAATCCTTAATCCCAATTAAAATTTTTAATAAATTCTTCTTTTAAAATATCTTATTGCTTTATGACTAGCAATAATTGACCTACGTATAAATTCCACATTATTTATATCAAAATAAAAAATTTTACTAAGTGTTTTTAGATCTACTTATCCACAACTTATTCACTTGATAAAAATATGCAACCGCATTATCTTGTATAAAGTTCATATCGAAACACCTATATGTTGTGTAAGGTACCAACCTTGGGTTATTTAGCTTTTATTGAGTCCATAGGAGGAAACATGTCTGCAGAGCTTTTAGAACTTAAAAAAGCCCCCCTTAAAAAAAATGTTAATTTAGAACCGGGGACTCTACGAGTCGTACGCCGAAATGGCACGATTACGAGCTTTGATCCTACCCGAATCTCTTTAGCCATTACCAAAACTTTCTGGGATGTCCAGGGTAAGGGTTCTGAACATTCTCAAAGTCTTAAAGAAATTGTGCAGTTATTAACCCAAGAAGTAGAAAATAAATTAATGAAACGCATCCCCTTAGAAGGAGGAACCGTTCATATTGAAGATATTCAAGATCAAGTCGAATTAGCTCTCGCTCGAAATGGTTATTCCGACATTATGCGGGCTTATGTTTTATACCGAGAAGAACATCGAAAAATGCGCGAAGCAAAAAAAGCTTCCGCAAATGATATCGGTATTATGGTTAGCTATGATGATGGTTCTAAGTCCCATTTAGATATGGATAGTTTAAATCAGGTAGTAAACGAAGCTTGTTATGGTCTTGATTTCGTAGAACCTCAATTGATTATTAAAGAGACCCTGCGTAATTTATTTGAAGGCGTACCCATTCGAGACGTACACAAAGCCTTAATTATGAGCGCTAGAACCTTAATTGAAAAAGAACCAAATTATAGTTGTGTAGCCGCTCGCCTTTTATTAAACGATTTGCAATGGGAAGCATTAAGCTTTTTACGTCTTACCATTCCTAGCACCCGATCAGAAATGAAAGCCCTTTATGCAGAAGCTTTAAAAGCTTCTTTAAACCAGGGTGTACGCCAAGAATTATTGGATGCTAAGCTTTTATCATTCGATTTAGATAAATTAGGCCAAGCACTTGATGCGGCTAAGGATTTTCAATTTTCTTATTTAGGTTTGCAAACCCTTTACGATCGATATTTTATCCATCAAGAAGGCATTCGTTATGAATTGCCTCAGGTGTTTTTTATGCGGGTAGCGATGGGGCTTGCCATTCAGGAAAATAATAAAGAAGACAGAGCTATAGAATTTTATCATTTACTCTCCTCTTTCGACTACATGAGTTCTACTCCTACACTTTTTAATTCAGGTAGTACTCGCTCTCAATTATCAAGCTGTTATCTAACCACTGTACCTGATGATTTATATGAAATTTATGGTGCCATTCGAGATAATGCTCTGTTATCTAAATTTGCTGGGGGACTTGGTAATGATTGGACACCCGTTCGCTCTTTAAATGCTCATATAAAAGGGACCAATGGTAAATCTCAGGGGGTGGTACCGTTTTTAAAAGTTGCTAATGATACAGCAGTAGCTGTTAATCAGGGTGGAAAACGCAAAGGAGCTTTATGTGCCTACCTAGAGGTTTGGCATTTAGATATCGAAGAATTTTTAGAATTACGTAAGAACACCGGTGATGATAGACGTCGCACCCATGATATGAATACCGCTAATTGGATCCCAGATTTATTCATGAAACGGGTTATGGAAAATAAAGATTGGACGCTTTTTACCCCTAATGAAGTACCAGATTTGCATGATTTATATGGGGATGCTTTTGAAATTGCTTATACCCAATATGAAGTCTTGGCCGCCGCAGGTAAAATGAGAAACTTTAAAACCATTCCTGCCATCTCCCTCTGGCGAAAAATGTTGAGCATGTTATTTGAAACAGGCCATCCTTGGATTACGTTTAAAGATGTGTGTAATTTACGTTCTCCCCAATCGCATGTGGGTGTCATTCATAGTTCTAATTTATGTACTGAGATTACTTTAAATACCTCAGTTGATGAAATTGCGGTTTGTAATTTAGGAAGTATTAATTTATCACAACATGTCACTGCCAATGGTCTTGATAAGGAAAAATTAGCTAAAACTATTAAAACGGCTGTTAGAATGCTTGATAATGTTATTGATATTAATTTTTATCCAGTCCCTCAAGCACGGCGCTCGAATTTACGTCATCGTCCTATCGGTTTAGGAATTATGGGCTTTCAGGATGCGCTTTATAAACTTGATATTCCGTATGAATCAAAAGAAGCAATAAAGTTTGCTGATGAATCAATGGAATTAGTTAGTTTTTATGCGCTTTCTGCTTCCAATGAATTAGCGATTGAACGGGGTACTTATTCGACTTTTGAAGGCTCATTATGGAGTCAGGGGATTTTACCGATTGATTCTATTAAACGTCTTCAAGAAACTAGAGGTATTTATCTAGATCAAGATCAATCGCAGACGCTTGACTGGAATAGTTTACGTGAACGAATTAAAACCACTGGTATGCGTAATTCTAATGTATTAGCTATAGCCCCTACCGCGACCATCTCGAATATTTGTGGGGTTAGCCAATCTATTGAACCGACTTATCAGAATTTATTTGTTAAGTCTAATTTATCCGGTGAATTTACGATTGTGAATCCTTACTTAGTAACCGATTTAAAAGCTGTCGGTTTATGGGATGATTCAATGGTTAAAGACTTAAAATACTTTAATGGTAGCGTAAGTCAAATTGCTCGAATACCACAAAGACTTAAAGATAAATATAAAACCGCTTTTGAAATCGATCCTCATTGCTTAGTCGATTGTGGTTCACGTCGCCAAAAATGGATAGATCAAGCCCAATCTTTAAATCTTTATATGAGTGCTCCTAATGGTAAAAAATTAGATGCGCTTTACCGAGCAGCTTGGCTTAAAGGCCTTAAAACAACTTATTACTTAAGAAGTCTTGGGGCTACCAATGCTGAAAAATCTACTCTTCATGATGGCGCATTAAATGCTGTAAGAATTCAACCCGAAATACAAACAGCTATGCTTTGTTCTATCGAAGATCCTACTTGTGAATCTTGCCAATAAGGAGCCACTAAATGAATATGACCGTTTCTCAAAAAGGTATTACCGGACTTGAAGCAATTGAAATGGGTGCAGGCCGTATCCAAGTTGACGATAAACAAATTATTAATTGTAGGGCTGATCTAAACCAATTAGTTCCCTTTAAATACCGATGGGCATGGGATAAATACCTACATGCCAATGCTAATCATTGGATGCCTAATGAAATTAATATGTCAGCGGATGTTGCACTGTGGAATAGTACTGATGGTCTAACTGATGACGAACGAATGATTATCGAACGTAATTTAGGATTTTTTTCAACAGCGGATTCCTTAGTTGCTAATAACTTAGTCTTAGCCGTTTACCGGCATATAACTAATCCCGAATGCCGTCAATATCTCTTACGTCAAGCCTATGAAGAAGCCTTACATACCCATGCTTATCAATATGTAATCGAAAGTTTACGGATGGATGAGGGCCGCGTATTTAACATGTATCGGGAAATTCCATCTGTAGCTAAAAAAGCCGCTTGGGCCTTGCCTTTTACCCAAAGTCTAAGTGATCCAACTTTTGTGACTGGAACTTTTGAAAACGATCAAAGACTTTTAAGAGATATGATTGCTTTCTACGTAGTTTTTGAAGGCATATTCTTTTATGTAGGCTTTACTCAGGTTTTATCGATGGGTCGCCGAAATAAAATGGTTGGGACTGCTGAGCAATTCCAATATATTCTACGTGATGAATCCATGCATTTAAATTTTGGTATTGACGTCATTAATCAAATTAAAATTGAAAATCCTCATTTATGGACTCCTGAATTTCAAAATGAAATGATTACCCTTATTAAAGAAGGGGTTGATTTAGAATATCAATATGCACTCGATACCATGCCTCGTGGGATTTTAGGATTAAATGCTGGGATGTTCTTAGAATATTTACAGTTCATTGCTAATCGACGTTTAACTCAAATTGGTCTTAGTGAACAATATCCTGGTGTAAGTAATCCTTTCCCATGGATGAGTGAAATGATCGATTTAAATAAAGAAAAGAACTTCTTTGAAACTCGGGTAACCGAATATCAAACTGGTGGTGCCTTAAGCTGGGATTAATTTTAATAATTCTTACACCCTGATAGTATTATTTGATACTATCAGGGTTATTTATTAATTTCAGTATCAAATTATAGTTTCTCAGATCCGCCTAAATGTTTCTATTAAATAAAGCCTGGCAAAATCTTTTTTATTTGTAGATATAATTAATCCCCACTCCGTTTTAATATCAGCGCAGGAATAAAAAAAGCTTATAATTGAGAAATAAGAAAAATGATATCAAGCCTATGCGTTTTTAGGATCCTTTTAAGTTTTTATCGTTTTTAATAAATTCAACTATTAAAGCTTTTGTAACAGCGGATACTATGTCTTCCCTTTTCTCTGCTTTTTCATTATCGCTAGTATAGTAAATGCCGATTAAAATTGGGGCATGATTTGGGGGTCTAACAATTGCAAGGTCATTTGTAGAACCATAGACACTGCCCGTTCCGGTTTTGTTGCCTACTATCCAACCTTTAGGAATACTAGAGCGAATTCTTGCCTTGCCCGTTTGAGTGTTTATTAACCAAGTGTTAAGAAGCTTCCTTTGAAACTCTCCCAAAACCTTACCCATGGTTAATTTACGAAAACTCTCTACCATAGCTTGAGGGGTAGAGGAGTCTTTTAAATTACCTACCCCACCTGAGAAGGATTCACCGGGCCAGTCATTATCTTGTCTAAACGAGAAGTCACCGATTGAGCGAGCAAAGTCATTCATTCCTTGAATACCTCCAATTGATTTTAAAAGAAGATTCATCGCTGTATTGTCAGAAAGACTAATTGAGGCAGCACATAAGGCTTGAACCGTCATTCCTTCAGAAATATATTTTTCTGTAATGGGGCTCCATTCCATGAGATCATCTTTTGAGTATCGAATGTTCCGCGAAAGAAGAGAAGGATTTGACATGCTTTTTTTTAAAACTGCTGCTACCCCAATTGTTTTGGAGGTGCATCCTAGTGGAAAAATTTCTTTAGAACGGTATTTAATTACATGTTCATTTTCTGTATTAATCGCAAAGATACCTAACCGGCCTTCAGTGCTAGCTTCAAGATCTTTCAATTGTTGCATAACAGAAACATTATTCCCTGCTTGAGCATTAAAATTGCCAATACAAAAATATAGAGATGAAAATAAAATTAGCTTCGCAAAATAATTTAATCGTTGTTTCATAATATTTATTAAACCTAATAATTTCAGTTATGTTGCAAAAGGATATTATTTATAAATAAAGTTTTTTATTATATAGCATTTTTAAATAAATCATCAATAAATATATTTTGAATGAAAACCTCCTAACCCGCATTAAAACCAACCCACTTAGTTAATAGCTTAAAAACGGATTAACCCTTAAACAAAAGTATTGTACCTTTAAATTATAAGATTTATTCATTGGAATAAATCCCAGCTAAGGAAAGATTTTTAACACTTTGGCAATTACTTGCCTACTTCCATTTTATCACTAAGTTTATTGACTAAAATCAAAAAAAAGAGAGAATAATCATTTAAAAAATTAAGGCTTTAATATAACCTTTATAAGCGTATACTAATAATATTTACTTAAAGATAAATTAATTTAATGTAAATAATTCAATTTTTTAATCATTTAGAGAGCAGAGGGCTCAATATGAAAAAACAAAAAAACCTTAATGGAATTAGTGGTTGGCTTATTTTAGTAGGAATTGGAATAATTATAGGGCCCATTCGTCTTTTAGCTCAATTAATAGTAGCATACTCTCCAATTATTTCGACTGAATTTTGGGCAACAATAACCAATCCCGAAACCGAAGGATTTCACCCATTATTAGCGCCTTATATACCCATTACACTTCAAGATGCGAGAATGGGTGAGTGTAACAAATTAAATTTATCAGTAATTCGTGTACGTAATATTTTTTTCTTTCTACCAATTGTTTTCAAAAAACTCAATATAGATTCTTT
>JAQGOH010000098.1 GCA_028293705.1 Francisellaceae bacterium
CTTAGGATCGAATATATATATTCATGTAAGACGCAATCAAGTAATGAGGGTGGTTCCAAGAGAAAATGAAACCATTAATGAAGTATGGCTTTCAGATCGAGATAGATTTGGTTATACAGGACTTTTAGAAGAAAGAATATGCGTTCCTAAAATAAAAAAAGCAGGACATTGGACAAGTGTTTCATGGGAAGAAGCTTTAGAGTTCACTCAGAAAATATTAAAAAATCAAGCTGATCTCGATCCTATGGACATGGCTTTTCTGGCTCATTCAAATTGTACCTTAGAAGAATTTTATTTGATTCAAAAATTAGCTAGAGCACTTGGCACTAACAATATTGATCACAGGGTACATCAACTCGATTTTAGACAGCAAGATAAAGTCC
The DNA here is from genome assembly GCA_028293705.1 of Francisellaceae bacterium. Classification (GTDB taxonomy): domain Bacteria; phylum Pseudomonadota; class Gammaproteobacteria; order UBA6186; family Azoamicaceae; genus JAQGOH01. The sequence continues at coordinate 384 of JAQGOH010000098.1, forward strand.
CTTATTTTCCACAGTTAAATATAAAAATAAATGAATTAGAAACTTTAGATGCATTATTGTTAATTGGTTCTAATATTCGGCATGAGCAGCCTTTAGCTAGTTTAAGATTAAGAAAAATGGTTTTAAATGGTGGGTTAATTAGCTGTATCAATCCTATTGATTTTGATTTTAATTTTGATATTAAAGCCAAACACATTGTGCCAGGAGGCAATATTTTAGGAGGGCTTGCAGGTCTTGCAAAAGCTATTTTAAATCAAAATCCAACTACTATTCCTCTCGGGCTGCATGAATTACTCTTAAATATACAACCCAGCCTAATGGATGAAACACTCGAATTGGCCTTAAGAGGTTCTGGTCATAAATTAATACTTTTAGGTAATATTGTCTTGTCTCATCCCTTAAGTTCAGACATCATTGCTTTAGCTGAAATGATAGCTTCAATGCTCGATGCTAAATTAGGATTTATGACAGAAGGGGCGAATCAAACTGGGGCATGGATTGCAGGCTGTCTCCCTCACCGTAAAGCAGGAGGCGAGCCTCTCGATAGGCCAGGCAAAAATGTGCAAGAAATGATTGATTCTTGTTTAAAAACTTATTGTTTATTTAACCTAGATCCTAATTTTGATTGTATTAATAATTTGGGTTTACTGAAAGCATTGCAAAATTGTGAAAAATTAATTGTATTCAGTGCTTTTAAAAATGAACAAGTAGAAGCTTTAGCGGATATTATTCTACCGATTGCGCCTTTTAGTGAAAATGCTGGAACCTATGTAAATATTGAAGGGAGGTGGCAATCTTTTACCAATGCGGTTTTACCGCTTGAAAATGCAAAACCACTTTGGAAAATTCTTAAGGTTTTAGCCAGGCTTTTAGGCATAGACGATTTTAATTATCAAACCATTGATGAGGTACTATACGAAATTAGAACTATGGTAAAAAAAGAAGGAGAAATGGACAATACCTTTAAACGCTGGTTTCCAGAAAGTATTCCTAAAGCCTCAGAGCAAGCTTTAATCCGAGTGGGAACTAAGCCCCTTTATATGGGGGATGCCTTATTAAGAAAAGCTAAGCCTTTACAAGCTCAAACTGAGCTTAACCCTATTCTTAAATTAAATTCAAATATGTTAGCTCAACATGAGTTAGAAAATTTAAGTCAAGTCACCATCCATAATATGGTTTATAGTGTACAACTTGAAAATAAAGTACCCGATAACGCAGTTTGGATAGATTATGGCCTAAGTCATACCGAACATTTAGGGCATCCTTATCAAGATCTTAAAAGCCTCATGCGAGTTAAATCATGACAATTTTATTATCACTTTCACCCTACCTTTGGGTTATTGTGAAAATATTTTTAATTTTAATTCCATTGATGTTAATGGTAGCTTATTTAACGTTTTTTGAAAGAAAAATTATTGGCTATTTTCATGGGCGTATCGGACCTAATCGAGTAGGTCCTTTTGGCTTATTGCAGCCTTTTGCTGATGGGCTTAAATTATTATTAAAAGAAATTATTGTTCCAAAACAAGCAAATTCATATCTATTTGTGTTAGCCCCTATTTTAACCATAGGGCCAGCACTAGCGGCATGGGCCGTTATTCCCTTTGATATTAACTTAGTATTAGCTGATATCAATATTGGTTTACTTTATGTATTAGCACTTGCTTCGACCGCAGTCTACGGCATCATTATTGCTGGGTGGTCTTCTAATTCCAAGTATGCTTTGTTAGGAGCACTTCGAGCGGCTTCGCAAATGGTTTCCTACGAAATTGCAATGGGCTTTGCTTTGGTGGGAGTAGTCATGAGTGCCGGCTCTATGAATTTAACCGAAATAGTTCTAGCCCAACAAGGGGGTATTTTTCATTGGTATTGGTTGCCTTTATTTCCCTTGTTTATTATTTATTGGATTTCAGCAGTCGCTGAAACTAACCGTGCCCCTTTTGATGTATCAGAAGGGGAATCGGAAATCGTTGCGGGCTTTCATGTGGAGTACTCAGGCATTTCTTTTGCCTTATTTTTCTTAGCAGAATATGCCAATATGATATTGGTTTCCACCCTAGTGAGCCTTATGTTTATGGGGGGATGGCTATCACCATTTCAAGGTTTAGCCTGGGCTGATGATTATTTGAAATTTATACCCGGGATCTTCTGGTTGTTGTTTAAGGTCTGCGGATTTTTATTTATTTTTATATGGTTTAGGGCTACTTTTCCTCGATACCGATATGATCAAATTATGCGATTGTGTTGGAAAATATTTTTACCTATTACCCTGGTTTGGTTAATTGTCATAAGTATGGCAATCTTTATGGGAATGCCGCCCTGGTTTACAAAAGGATACCCAAGTTGAGTACAGGTAAAGCTATCATTCATTATATAAAAAGTCTTTTTTTATTTGAGCTTTTAAAGGGACTGTATTTAACAGGTAAATATTTCTTAAGCCCCAAAACTACTATATTATATCCAGAAGAAAAAACGCCTAAATCGGTGCGTTATAGAGGGCTACATGCCTTAAGGCGCTATGAAAATGGGGAAGAGCGCTGTATCGCCTGCAAATTATGCGAAACAGTATGTCCTGCTTTAGCGATTACCATTGAAGCCGAACCTCGTGAGGATGGCCAACGCAAGACTACTTTATATGAAATAGATTTATTTAAGTGCATTTATTGTGGTTTTTGTGAAGAAGCTTGTCCTGTGGATGCCGTCGTTTTAACTCACATTTCAGATTATCATTTTGAGAACCGGGGCGAAAATATTTTAACTAAAGCTAAATTGCTAGCTATAGGAGATAAATATGAACCTGAAATTGCTAAAGCTAGGGAAACTGATGCAGAATATCGTTAATCAAATTATTGATAATTTTGATAATATCCTTTTTTATGGTTTTGCCGGTCTTTCTATTACTGCAGCAATTTTAGTAATCAGTACTAAAAACCCTATAAAATCCGTTTTAGGTCTTGTCTTTACTTTCATTTCTACCGCCATTCTTTGGTTATTAATTTATGCAGAATTTTTGAGTATCACCTTGGTGTTAGTCTATGTAGGGGCAGTCATGGTTTTATTTTTATTTGTGGTGATGATGCTCGATATTGAAAAAGTGAGTTTAAAATCAAGTTTTACCCCTTATCTTTTTGAAGGGATAGGTATTGCTTTATTTTTAATGATCGTATTGGTGGGATTGTTTAACTTAGGTTTCGTTGGACATTTATATCCTGATAATTTACATACAGTTGGAAGTATACAAAAACTTGGCCAATTATTATTTAAAGAGTATTTATACCCACTAGAAATTGCCGGTGCATTATTATTAAATGCTATTGTAGCCGCCATCTCTCTTACTTTTAGGGGTAAGCAAAATCGAAAAGTGCAAGATCCAAGCATGCAAACTGCCGTAAATAAAGCTTCACGTTTAAAAATTATTGCTAACAAAGAGTTAAAGCCATGATATCTCTTATTTCGTATTTAAGTTTTTCCGCAATTTTATTTAGTTTGAGTATTGCGGGAATTTTTATTAATCGAAAAAATATTATCATTTTATTAATGTGTATAGAGCTCATGCTTTTAGCAGTAAACACTAATTTTGTAGCTTTTTCTTATTATTTAAATCATTTACATCCTCAAATAATGGTATTTTTTATTCTTACTGTAACCGCTTGTGAGGCGGCAATTGGTCTTGCTATTTTAGTGGTGTTATTTAGAAATAGACAAACAATTAATGTCGATGAATTAAACCATTTAAAAGGATAATCCATGCCTCAAATTAAGCTATATAGTCTAAGTTGTGTTGCAATACCCTTGTTAAGTGCCTTAATTAATGGGTTTTGGGGTAAACAATTAGGCCGAAAGAAAGCTCACAGCTTAGCTTGTGGAGGAATAGGCATTAGTTGTGTTTTAGCTTGCATAATTTTAAAAAGTTTTTTGTTAGATAATATTGCCCCCATTAATTTTAGTTTTTATTCATTAATGAATATTAGTGATTTCAACATAGAATCCGGCTTTTTAATCGATACACTTAGTGCTTTAATGATGTGTGTAGTGACATTTATTTCTTTAATGGTTCATATTTATAGCATAGGATATATGCATGAAGATAAAGGGTATCAGCGTTTTTTTAGTTACCTCTCAATGTTTACTTTTGCCATGCTCATGTTAATTATGGCTAATAATTTTGTGCAGCTTTTTTTTGGTTGGGAAGCAGTAGGGCTTATTTCCTATTTATTAATTGGCTTCTGGTATAATAAACCTAAAGCCATTCATGCCAACCTTAAAGCCTTTTTAATTAACCGTGCAGGGGATTTAGGATTTCTCGTTGGAATTGCAGGCATTGCTTACTGTTTTAAAACTTTAGATTATGAATTAGTGTTTAATAATTTAACTCAAGTATTAAATCAAAACCTATGGGTTCAATTTTCAAGTCAATTAGAGTTTCCTGCCTTAAGTGTAATTTGTTTTTGTTTATTTATAGGTGCGATGGCTAAATCTGCACAAATTCCCTTGCACGTCTGGCTGCCTGATTCTATGGAAGGCCCGACTCCTATTTCAGCGCTTATCCATGCCGCGACGATGGTAACAGCCGGAATTTACATGGTGGCTCGTTTATCACCCTTATTTCAAACTAGTTTTAATGTCTTAAATTTTATATTAATTACTGGTAGTTTAACTAGTTTTTTAATGGCAATTTTAAGTTTAGTGCAGTCGGATATCAAAAGAATTATAGCTTTTTCAACTATATCTCAATTGGGATATATGGTGGCAGCTCTAGGGGCTTCATATTATCACTACAGTATTTTTCATTTAGTTACCCATGCCTTTTTTAAATCCTTACTATTTTTAAGTGCAGGTTCTGTGATTTTATATTTGCATCATGAACAAAATATTTGGAAAATGGGTGGCTTAAGGAAAACTTTGCCTATTACCTATTATTCGATGCTAATTGCTACCTTGGCCTTAGTCGGTTTTCCTTTTACTTCAGGATTTTATTCTAAAGATTTAATAATAGAAGCAGTAGGACAAACTTACTTACCAGCAACTATTATTTCACAAAAACTTTTAGAATTAACCATATTTATAACCGCTCTATACAGTTTTAGATTAATCTTTGTAGTGTTTCATGGAAGGATTAGGGATAATAATAATAAAACGCCCTTAATACCTAAACAATCAATGAGTATTACTATTCCTTTGCTTATATTAAGCTTTTTCTCATTAGGGTTAGGTTACGTTTTGTTCCTGCCCTTATTAAATGGCTTATTAGCGGATAGTATTTTAATACCTCATTATAATTTAAACAACGAATCAGCGCTAAGCTATGGCTTAAGTGCATTTAACAAATTACCCGTGTTTTTGATGGGCGCCGGGATGGTTACAGCATGGGTTTTATATATTAAAAAGCCAGATTGGCCTGGATTAATAGCTAAGCGTCTAAAAGGTATTCATATCATATTACTGGATGAATATGGCTTTAATGGTTTTTATTTAAAAATAATAGTCCCGCTGGTAAAAGGTCTAGGAAATCTTTGTTATCGTTTAGCAGATCTTGGTTTAATCGATAATCAACTCGTGAATGGCTCTGCCACTGCGATTGGTAAATTAGCACTATCATTAAAAAAATGGCAAAGCGGGTATTTATATCATTATGCATTTTCTATGATTTTAGGTTTTGTAGTGTATATAGTGTGGCTAATGGTTCGATAGTTGATTAATAGAGGAAATATTTAATGGATCAGAAGTGGCATATTTTAAGTCAGTTAATCTGGACGCCATTTTTGGGTGGTCTGATAATCCTGTTGGTAAAAAATATACTTTCTTTAAGATTAATAAAGATCATTAGTTTATTGATTTGCGTTTATTTAGGTTTTTTAAGTGTTGATCTTTATTCTCAATTTAATCCTGTTAATACTGAAATGCAGTTTTTAGAACACTATAGCTTCCTACCACCTTTAAATGCTTATTATAGTTTAGGAATTGATGGATTAGCATTGCCCTTAATTTTACTAAACGTATTAATAACTTTTATTGCAGTGATAAGTAGTTATCAATTTAATTCTCAAAAATTACCTGAGTATTTAGCTCTCTTTCTCATTTTATCAGGATTAGTGACTGGTGTTTTTTGTGCTACAGACAGCCTTTTGTTTTTTGTGTTTTGGGAAGCTATCTTAATTCCAATGTTTTTAATCATTGGAATTTTTGGTGGGAATAATCGACACTATGCGAGTATTAAATTTTTTATTTATACATTTTTAGGCTCAATATTTTTATTATTAGCGATTTTATATTTACGCCAACAAGCAAGTTTTTATTTATCAAGTCATGATTTTAGTATCGAACATTTCTATCAATTATCCTTGCCCCTTGCGGTACAGAAATGGTTGTTTTTTGCATTCTTTTTAGCTTTTGCGGTAAAGATCCCAATGTGGCCTCTCCATACTTGGTTGCCGGATGCCCATGTAGAGGCACCTACAGAGGGTTCTATTATTTTAGCGGCAGTATTACTCAAACTGGGGGCTTATGGATTTATCCGTTTTCTTTTACCCATTGCTCCACTAGCCTGCCAATATTTTTCAGGTTTTATTATCGTTTTATCATTAATTGCGATTATTTATATAGGTCTTATTGCTATAGTGCAACAAGATTTAAAAAAATTGATAGCCTATTCGTCTATTTCACACATGGGTTTTGTAAGTTTAGGGCTTTTTATTAGTGTTGTTTTGTTTTATAAAAACCCACAATCTACTAATTATTCATTAGGCTTTGAAGGAGCCTATGCGCAAATGATTTCACATGGATTTATTTCTGGAGCCTTATTCCTAGCAGTAGGGACTATATACCAACGCATGCATACGCGTAGTATTTCTGAATTGGGTGGGATTGTTAATACCATGCCAATTTTTTCTGCATTTTTTATGTTGTTTGCCATGAGTAATTTGGCGCTCCCTGGCACCTCAGGTTTTATAGGGGAATTCTTAGTTATATTGGCTAGTTTTCATATAAATTTTTGGGTGAGCTTTGGTGCTGCCTTAACCCTGGTTTTAGGAGCTAGTTATACCTTGTGGATGTATAAACGCGTAATATTTGGCCAGATAACGAATGCAAAAGTTTCAGTTTCAAAAGATATTAGCTTTAATGAAAAAATATTATTTTCTATATTGAGTATAGGTATTTTAGGATTAGGTCTAAAGCCTTCCTGCTTACTGGATATAGTAGAGCCCTCTGTCCGTCATTTGTTTGTCGATATTATACAACCAAAATTACTAGCTAATTTACAAGGATAAGTATGTTGCATATCAATCACTCTCCTTATTTATATTTATTGCCTGAGATAACGCTTCTTTTTATGACGGTAATCCTGTTAATAATTGATCTTTATTTGCCTCCCTCAAAAAAATATTTAAGTGGTTTTTTTGCAAAATTAAGTTTAGTATTTACTATATCAAGTCTTATTTATGTTTACCTTAATATAGAACCCCATACTCAAATATCTTTATTTAATTCTCAATTTGTAGTTGATGATCTTAGCCAATTTCTAAAATTATTAATAGATTTTTTTGGGATCGTGATATTTATTTATTCCAATCAGTTTTTAAAAGCTCATAATTATCACCAAAATGAATACTTTATTCTTATTTTATTTTCCATCTTAGGAATGCATGTTTTAGTCTCCAGCCAACATTTTTTAACTTTATATTTAGGCCTTGAATTATTAAGTCTTCCTCTTTATGCATTAGTGGCTTTTTTTAAGGATGATGCTTATGGAAGTGAAGCTTCTATGAAATACTTTATATTAGGAGCACTCGCCTCAGGTTTATTATTATATGGTATCTCTCTACTATATGGACTTACTCAACATTTTGATTTTAATGCTATAGCAGAAGCTTTTGCCTATTTTAATACCAATTCAGAAAAATATTTATATCTTTTGGGCATGATGTTAGTTTTAGTGGCTTTTTTCTTTAAATGGGGGGGGGTACCTTTTCATAATTGGTTACCAGATGTTTATCAAGGTGCCCCTACTTCTGTTGGATTATTAATTAGTTCCATACCAAAAATTGCAATTTTTGGTATGGGGGTACGGTTATTGAATGGAACTTTTCAAGAAGTGGCTTTTGAGAGAGAAATGATTATTACCGTTATTGCAGTTTTATCATTGATGGTAGGGAACTGTTTAGCTTTAGTGCAAACTAACATCAAAAGATTATTGGGATATTCGACCATAGGGCATATGGGTTTTATTCTTTTAGGTTTTTTAAATTTAACCCAGGAAGGTACTACGGCTTCTTTACATTATCTTATTATTTATATGTTAATGACCCTGGGTGCTTTTGGAGTGCTCTTAGCTATTAATCAACACAATACCATTATTCATTCCATTCAAGATTTTAAAGGCTTGTCTCGAATACATCCTAAATTAAGTTTTATATTTTTATTAATCTTATTTGCCTTAGCCGGCATACCGCCTACGATTGGATTTTATGCAAAATTATTTATATTACAGTCCTTAGTTAATACCCAACATTTTATTTTAGCCGGTATTGCTTTATTTAGTTCAGTAATAGGCGCCTATTATTATTTAAAAATAATTAAATTAATGTATTTTGAAGATTATGAGAACACGCGCGAGCTATCTACAGTGACCTGTATGAGCCCAGCCGCATATCTGATATTAAATATAAATGGTTGGCTTATGTTAATTTTAGGAGTTTTTCCAGCTTTTATTTTAAATATTTGTTCAAAACTAAAAATATAAATCGTAGGTCTTAATAATATCAGCTAATAATAACTTGATTAATGATAGGTCTCTAAAGCTTTTTTAGGTGTTGACGATAAGATAATTAAAGAAATATTTTATAGATTATGATGAGTACCTATCAACTATACGAGATAAATATGAATGAAAATAATGGAATTGACAACGAAATACATCGGCTTGAAATGCTTCGGGCTTTAAAAATATTAGATACCCCACCTGAAGAACGTTTTGATAGATTAACGAGATTAGCTGCCAAATTATTTCAAGTGCCAATGTCATCATTAAGCCTTATTGACGCAGATAGACAATGGCGCAAATCACGTTATGGCATAGAAGATATTGAAATGCCACGAGAATTATCTTTTTGTTCTGAAACCATCAATGAAGATGACATAATAGACTTCTTTCGAAACCTTCTTTTTTGTGTAACACTGAATAATTTTAAATTTAAGGAAGTAATTGATGAAATGGGAACATATAAAAGGATTACAACCGGAAGCCTTTCGACGACTAACGGGA
>JAQGOH010000099.1 GCA_028293705.1 Francisellaceae bacterium
ACCCCATAGAAAAATTTTGGGCAAATTTAAAAGTTAAGATAAGAAAATTGATTAGTCAATATTCATCGTTAGCAGAGGCCATCGATCAGGCATTTAAAATAGATCATTTAAATTTTAATTAACTATAAAAGCCTAGTTGAATCATTAAAAAATAGGGATGCAATCTCGTAAGAAAGAAGGAGAGTTAATTAAAAATAAATATTACTCAACATTTGAACATTTGAAGAGTTCAAATCTGCTATTTCAAAATTCTTTCAATATTATTCAAAATATAGAAAACGATTACGTAGCTTATTAAATGATAATTTCAAGGTCATTTGCCAGACTTGACCTAAATTCAATTGACTGCTGGTATAGATTCAATGAGCATTAGGTAAACATCCTAAAAAGGATTAGAATGTAGCCTAAAAGTAGTTATTAGATCAACTTAAAGTAACTTTTCGCATGAATGGGTGCCCTCCCTCGGATCAAGGAAATCTTCACGTCCGGTTTGAAATGGCGAGCTATAGAAATGGGGCTAGATAAGCAACGGCAGCATTGCCCGACCTAAATATGCATCTAGAGCCAATAGGGAAAGAGTTAACGCTTACCTTGAATTCGGCAACAATGCTCTTTTTAAAAATTTAATTAATTGATAGAGTTAAGATATTTTTATTGTGCAGAAATGCTATATATACAATATACTGAAAAGATAAATAATCAATTTTTCATCGATTACAGGAAAATATGTTTATATATTTAAAAAAAGGGTTCTCTTTAATTGAGTTAATGATAGTTATTGCTATTATTGGAATATTGGCTGCTGTGTCTATTCCCAATTATCAAAATTATGTAAAAAAATCTAGGATGATGGAGGTAATAGGGTTATTAGAGAGCTTTAAAGCAGATATAATTTCTACTTATGATGCTAGCCCGGGCTGTCCTTATCAAATTAAAGGCTTTGTTGTAGGTACTTACAATACTTACACAGCAAGTGTAGGGGGCGGGACAACAAATACACAGCAAGTTTCTTTATTCTGTCCACCAAATGGCGGTGTTAGCGCGGCAATAATGGTTGCGGCAGATTTAGGAGGGGGGTGGATTAGGATACTAGTATTGCCCCCTGGATCTACGAATAACACGAGTAAAACTTATTTAAGTTATTGTGGCTATGATAGCACTCAAATTAGTGGTTCCTTACCTTATTTACCTTCTTCGTGCAATACCATTGTTAATGGCTATTATTAAGGGCATTGGTGTATAAATGGTTCCAATTGTTCAGCTATGGTCTTAATTGACTAGACAATATATCAACTTATCTCAAAAGATCTACCATTCAAATGAGTTAATTTATCAAAATATAGTTAATTAAAATATAAATGATCTATTTTAAATGCTTGATCGATGGCCTCTACTAATGATGAATATTTACCAATCAATTTTCTTATCTTCGCTTTTAAATTTGCCCAAAATTTTTCTATTTAACAAGGATAAAGAACCTATATAATTAAATTTAATAGTTAAAATAGCTACTCCCATTATTATGGCAGCCCCTCCCAAAATAATTGAAGCATTTAAAGGTTCATTTAATATCATTATACTTGATAGAACCCCAAATAAAGGAACTAATAAACCGTAAGGCATAACAGCAGTTACAGGATTATTTTGTAATAATCGGTTCCAAATATAATTGGCAACCAAAGAAGAGCTTAAGATATAAAAAATAAGCAAATAACTAGTTAAAGGGGCATTAATCACCGCTTGAATTGAGTTTTTTTCAAACAGAAAAGACAAAAATAATAATTGAGGGATAGCAAAAATAGAGGCCAAAGCCATAACGCTAATTAAAGAATTAGTCCCTTTAAGGTATTTGATCTGAATGTTAGACAAAGCACTTGATAATCCCCCTAGACCTAAAATTAAGATCCCCCAAGGATTTACAGTCTCTTCAGAGATACCAATTAACATGGCTAAGCCACCAAAAGTTATTAAACAGCCTATTAAATGCCTAAAGGTTAATTTCTCTTTAAAACATATACTTGAAAGGATTAACCCGATGGGAATACTCAACTGGATAGTCAGAGCACCTATACTACCGGTGGTTAAAGAAGTTCCAAGGCAACAAAAACCGGAATTCAGAGTATATTGAGTTAGAGAAAAAGCCAAGATTTTCAATAATCCATTTTTCGGTAATTTAACAAAAGGCATTAACATGATAACCGTAACAATAAGCCTACAGGCAGTCATCATAAAAGGGGGGATGTCAGAGCTAAGCCATTTTGTAGCAGGATAATTGCTTCCCCATAAAAAACAGGAAAAAATAGCAAATAAAGCTAAGGAATGATGTTTATAAGATTTCATGAATCAAGATTTAATAAAAATGTGAATTTCTTAGTATAACAAGCATTCAAATTAAGAACAAATTAAATATTATTTTAAATAAATGAAGAGCCTTATAAAATTAAAAAAGAAATAAAAAGGGCACATTTCTTTAGTCTTTTTTTGTGCCCTACACCTTTTTTATTTAATTTTTAAAGCTAAAATTAAATTAAATAGGATGTTTTTTCTTGAAGTTTAAAATTTTTATCCCTAATTCATTTAATTCCTCAAGGGATAAGGATTTTTGAAGGGAAGGAAACATTCCTTTTTCTTCTTCTTCAATATGATGCTTTAAATTTTCTTGTATCACAGTGCATTTAGCTAACCAATTTTCACTATCGACAGGAACCTTACTAATTCGGGCAAATAATAATTTCACTGCAGCGTGCTCTTCAATAGCTTCTCGAGTTAAGTTTTCTAAAGATTTTTTTTCTATTCCTAATGGATAGATTAATTTTTCTTCTATTTTCGCATGTAACATAACCATATTTTTGACTTTATTCAATAACTCTTCCCGTTTTTTCAAGGCTTTAGGGCCTGTCTTAGAAATAGTTTTAAAAATTTTTAAAACTTCTTGGTGATCTTTTTTCAAAATATCAATTGCATTCATAATAAATTACTCCTCAAATATCTAAAGTAGCATAATCTGCTATAAATTATTAGATCCAAAAAGGTAATTGGCTAACTATTAATTCTTATACCATACTCTAATAATTATCATACCCATAAGGGTATTTAACATTTTAAAATGGATAATTAATTATGAATACCCCTTCATTAAATATTCAAGCAATAAATAAGAGAAAAAAAATTATAAAAATTATTATTACTAGTATTATAAGTATAGGTCTTTTGTTATTTATTTATAGTATTTTTATTGGAAATTGGCAAACGACTGATGACGCCTATGTTAATGGTAATCAGGTAATATTAAGCTCCCAAGTCCCCGGTACTATTGTTGCTATTCATTCTGATAATACGGAGTGGGTGGAAACTGGACAAACTTTAATTGTTCTTGACCCTATTGATAATCAACTAGTTTTAGAAAGTGCTAAACAAAATTTAGCACAAAGCTTAAGAGATGTTAGGCAACTATTTTTACAAGCAGAAGCAATTGAGGCCTTAATTGAACAAAGAAAATTCGAGCTTGAAAAAGCAAAAGAAGATTATAATCGACGGGTTAAATTATTAGCTAAAAATTTAGTGTCTCCAGAAGAAGTGAGTCATTTACAAAATGCTTATGAACAAGCAAAATCCGCTTTAAAATCAGCCCAAAAGCAAGGTGAGTCCTCCCAGGCTTTAGTGGATGGGTTGAGTATTTCAACCCATCCTAAATGGCTTCAAGCTTGTGCAAATTTCAAACAAGCTTATTTAAATGCAGTCCGCACTATTATTACTGCTCCAGTCAGTGGTGTTGTTGGGAGGCGATCAGCTCAAGTAGGACAAAAAATAGGGGTTGGCGATCCCTTACTCACTATTATTCCTCCTAATGAAATGTGGATAGATGCTAATTTCAAAGAAACTCAACTTCCTAATATAAAACCAGGTCAATTAGTGGAAGCCTATGCGGATATTTACGGTAAATCGGTTAAATTTCTCGGAAAAGTTGTGGGGCTAAATGCCGCAACAGGAAGCGTTTTTTCTTTACTTCCAGCCCAAAACGCTTCTGGAAATTGGATAAAAGTCGTTCAAAGAGTACCTGTAAAAATAGCTTTTGAGCCAAAAATTTTAGAAAAAAATCCTTTAAAATTGGGTTTATCAATGAATGTTAATGTAAATACTAAAAGTGAGGCTTCAAGTCCCACATTAATAAAAAAAGAAAAAGACAACGATAATTATCCTATTTATCAAACTTCAATTTACGAAGATGTGGATAAAAAAGCAAATACATTGATTGAGGAAATTTTTAATGCCAATTATGGAAAAAATATAAATAACAATAACTATGAATGAGAATCAAGGAATTACATTAGACTTCTTTCGAAACCTTCTTTTTTGTGTAACACTGAATAATTTTAAATTTAAGGAAGTAATTGATGAAATGGGAACATATAAAAGGATTACAACCGGAAGCCTTTCGACGACTAACGGGA
>JAQGOH010000108.1 GCA_028293705.1 Francisellaceae bacterium
GATTATCATTTGATTTTTCAGCCGCTTGCCATAACCCCATTAGCGTATCTTCTTGATAAGGTTTATCTTTAAGATAAAGTATTAAATCTTCAAAACCCGGGGAAATGAAATACTGATTGACAAAATCAGCCTGAAATAATTCAAATAAAGGTTTATAAAGTTTATTTTTTGAGGGCGGAAAATGCGTTTTTAATTGGATAAAACTTTTATAAGAGGTAATAAAAACATCCGAACTAAAATCTTTTTCCTGGCAAGCTGATAAAACGGTTTCGAGTGATGCTCCCTGCTGTAATAAGCAAAAGGCAACCGATGAGTACCCTTTTAAGATAGCATAAGATAAAGGGGTGTAACCCGGTTCATAGGGCTCTTTATGCATAGGGTAAAGCTTAAATACTTCATGATCGATAATAGTGTCTCTTGCCTTAACTAACTGTTGATAACGCTTAATTGCCTGAAAATTATTAATATTTTTATCAGGATGATATTGCAAGGATAAAATCTTAAATTGTTTTTCAACTCCCTTTAAAGAAGTTCCCGCCCTTAATCCCAAAGTGTTATAAGCATTAATTAAATTTTCAGCAGGATGGTTTAAAAGACGTTCTGGACATGGTTTAAAATTAGAATTTGGCTTATTAATTTTAACGTTAGATTTAGGCTTTGATTTATTATCCTCAAGATTAGATTTAGGCTTTGATTTGTTTGTATCTTTAAAAAAAGAATTATCAGGTTTATTAATGGCTGAATCAGGGGGAAATTTAGCAGAATTAAGATTGCAATCTACCCCGCAAGTGAGGAGACTATTTATAATTTCTTTATGATTTTGTTCAACCGCATAATGTAGCGCACTCAAGCCAGAACGAATATTTAATCTCGTTATATCAGCCTTCTTTTTGATTAAATAATTGGTAATCGCTAAATGGCCTTCTTTAACAGCCATATGTAAAGGAGTTTCTCCAAAGATATTGATAGCTTCCAAACTAGCGCCTTTAGCAATTAACTGCTGAACGGCCTCAAAACTACCTGAACTTACTGCAAAGTGTAAGGCCGTATTTTTTTGAGAGATAGTCCGTACTTCGATTGGGATCCCTTGGTCTATTAACCAGGGGATCATTCCATGTGAATTATAGCTAGCTGCCTTGTGCAGAATCGAAAAGCCATTATAATCATACTTATCTAAGGCAGCCCCTGCTTCAACCAACAATTTTATTCTTTTTGTATTTATCCCTGGATTATCTCCTCCCGGTATACTAATTGCGCGAATATGCTGAAAACCATTTTCTTGGTCAACTTCAGCTCCACTCTCAATTAACCGTTTTGCTGATTCAAGTTCATCCTTCAGCAAAGCTAGAAAAAGAGGTGTAAATCCTTTAGTTGTTTTATGCCATAAGCTTATCCCTTGGGCTTTTAATACCGACTGAATATCTTTGCCTTGATTAGCGGCAAAAAGCACAGAATAAACCTTACTTTCTGTCTCTTTCATTTTTTTTGTTAAATAATCAAGGACTTCTTCTTTTACCAGATGATTTTCTTCAGCTTGTTCTGCATAATATATGGGTTGTTTTTGATAAAGATTATATTCATTAACATCAAATCCATAATCTACCAATAATTTGATGAGGGGCAGATCATTTTGCCGAGCTGCTTCATGCAATAAACCAAAATTATACAGATCGTCAACTTTTATATTGTTTTGCTTATTTAATTTCTTAATGAAGTTTTCTCGTAACTCATCCGATAAATAAGGCTCTGAAAAAACCTTTCTATCCTTCTTAACCCCTACTGTCGGTTGATTTACGGGTAATTCACTTGGAATAATCCAGGCATCTTGGCTTTCATAGTTAGGCAAAAGGACTTGGTTTATTAATAAAGAAGTTGGCTCTATATTATTATCTGGCTGTAAAAAATTACGTTCTATTTGTTCTTCAAGCCAGTCTTTATTATCCTCTTTAACAGTGGGAACAAAGTTAAATTTTTCTAATTTTTTAATCACTTCAATTGTTACAGAATTTTGATTTTCACTCAACTCTTTAATATTAAAATTAATTAATTTTGAATTGGCAGCTTTTATTAAAATTTCACTATCTATCAATGCTTCTAATTGTAATTGGGGCAATTCAACAAAATTAAGCTTAATAGCTGTTAATAAACTTGAATAATTAGATCCTTTTTTTAATTCGGTATTCACTAATGAGCTGATTTTTGGTATGTTTTTAAATATAATTTTATACTGGGGATCAGAATTTTTTTTAAGATAGATAGTATTTAAATTAGTGATTAAGTTTTGATTTTTTAAAAGGGTGCAGATGTTGCTTAAATTATTTTGATTAGTGATTTCCATTGCGATTAATAAACGATGTGTATAGGTTAGAATTGTCATTATAAAATCTTTCCTTTTAAATAAGTTATCCAAAAAATTCCTGGACAAAATTAATTTTCAAAACGCCCTTTTCTTTCAATTGGGTTAAATTTATAAACTTCATAAATACTTATTGTCATAATATTTATAAAATAAAGAAACACGGAACAGCCCCTATTGACAAACTAATTTGGGTCTTGATTTTTTAAGCAACTACGAGTAGTCACACGCTTTTATAAATACCCCAATTCAAATATGAAGTGCAATTTAGAAACGTGTAGTTATGCATTCATGGCATAGCGGCTATCAAAGCGAAATTAAAGTGAAGGATCAAGGGCTAGTGGTAAGCGTAGCGCACAATGCAAAGCA
>JAQGOH010000109.1 GCA_028293705.1 Francisellaceae bacterium
TGCTTTGCATTGTGCGCTACGCTTACCACTAGCCCTTGATCCTTCACTTTAACTTCGCTTTGATAGCCGCTATGCCATGAATGCATAACTACACGTTTCTAAATTGCACTTCATATTTGAATTGGGGTAAGTTGAAGATTAAATAGTTTTTTATGCCCTAATGATGATAATACACTAATAACCCAGGAGAATATAATGACTACCCTAATTAATGCCTGCCTGAACGGTGACTTAGCAGAAGTTAATCGTTTATTAGCTCAAGGAGAAGATGTCACTGCCCAAAATAATTATGCTCTTCGTGTGGCAGCTGCCAATGGTTATTTGGAAGTAGTTAATCGGCTCTTAGCAGAGCCAGGGGTAGATGCCACGGCTAATAGCAATGAAGCCATTCGCTGGGCAGCTAGCAATGGTCATTTGAGCGTAGTTAATCGGCTCTTAGAAGTCTCCAAGGTGGATATCACAGCCAATAATAATGAAGCCATTCGCATGGCAGCTTTCTGTGGTCATTTGGAAGTAGTCAATCGGCTCTTAGCAGTACCAGGGGTAGATGTCACAGCCGATAATAATCATGCTATTCGCTTTGCAGCTCGCGATGGTCATTGGGCAATTGTTGAATTGATTACCGAAACCCTATGTTTGCAAATATTAGCTGATTTTTATAAAGCTCATCGGAATGAAAAATTAAAAGAAGAAGAAAAATTTTTAGGTATAGATTTTCTTGATGTCAATCAACAAATTAACTTCAAAAATGCTGTTTTAAAGGGGATGGGTAATATAAAAGATATTGAAGCAATTATTGAAGAGAAAATAATTCAAAAAACCTTTATCCAACATAGAAAACAAATATTTCTCGAAGATGTTTTACCTAAAACCATACCGGTAGAAATTCTAGGCCTTATTTCAGATTGTGATGAAAGTTTAAAGCAATCGCTACCAATTAATCATGTTGTAAAAGAAGAGCCAAAGGAAACCCCGGCAGCTACAGACCTCGAAGACACCGAAACTAATATCAAAAAAGAAAATCTTATTACAGAATTAAATAAAAAAATAAGCGAAATACATTTTATGCAATATAGATATTTAACTAAAGCCTCAAGAAATCCTAGCTTTGAAATGGAAAACCAGAAGCTTAACAAATTTAAGGTTTTTTAGTTTTCACTAAATTTAATAATAGTTTTATTTTTAGGAAGGCCTCGCCAGTGACTCATTTTTCAAGCGCTTTACCTTTAACATAATACCAATGGTCTTTTGATATAATCATTTCTTTAATAAAAACTTAATGATTGAAACTCTTAACCTCATTAATACTCAAATGGGAAAAGGTACTTTAAGATTAGGCCGGGAAGGATTGATTTGCCCTGATATGCGTCAGGATTTTAAATCATCCAGTTAGACTAGGAATTGGGAGCAATTGTTAATAGTTAGAGCTTCTTTTAACCCAAGTAGTTAAAGGGTTTATAATTCCTTTCTCATTCATAGGTTTAAAATTGATTAAAATAGTTTTAGATTTTATTATTTAAATATCCTTGATTTTAGTTAATAAAAATTTTTATTAAAGCTAAGTTGAAATTTATAAACACTTGCTTTATAAGCAAATGCTTGTTTAAGTGTCCAAATTGTAATAACTTATTTCGATAGTTATATCCTAATAATCTCTGTGAATATAATGACTAAGCTATAAAATAGGTAAAATCGAATCGTTTTAAGACTTAATTCAATTAGAAAAAGTAGTAATAGCTTCTGGAGAGCTGCTAGCGACTCATTTGAAATTTTGGATAATTTCTTGTGATTCAAGAGCTATAGTTGCTCCTAAATAGGCAATCTTCTTGATCCTACCAACTTCAAAAAATAAATGTTCGATAATTAAAGATATAAAATTATGTTTTAACATTTAAATAATGGAGTAAGGTCATCTGTTTATATTTAAATTTCTTTTTTGTTAATAGTTTTTGATTAAGGTTTTACTGTGGAGTGCCGTTATAAATAGAGAAATAAATAATTTGTATTAAGATTTTAATCTTGGGGTGAAGAATATGAAAAAAGATTTTTGTGAACGTTGTACTCAATATCCTAAATTAGCTCATAAAAAAGGAACTTTATATATCAAAACAGGTTTGTTTCATTCGACCCTTAAATTAACAAAGGTTTTAAAAAATATTAATGCCGATTATACTTTAACGGATAATAAGGTAATTTGTCTTACAGTTGATAATAATTTTAAAGAATTAATCAAAACAATTACTCCTGCACTTTCTATATTAGAGCAACAAGATACCCGAACATTTTTTGAAGTGAAAGGTCTTGTTTCTGCCCCTTTAGATTATCTAAATACACAAACTTTATACCAATTAATTTCAATCATAGATGGGGAATGGTTGATTGATTTGATGGAACAACAAAAACTAACTATTTTCTTTCAGCCCATATTTGATAGAAATAAAAGAGTATATGCGCATGAATGTTTATTACGGGGTATTCAAGGAAAAGAAATAATATCTCCGGGAATAATTTTTGACGTAGCTCATAAAGCCGACCTTATTTTTCAATTAGATAGCACAACAAGGAAATTAGCTATACAAGAAGCAGGTAAGCATGAAATAAAAAGTAAAATATTTATAAATTTTGTGCCGACTTCGATTTATGATCCGAATTTTTGTTTAAAAACCATGCGGAATACCTTAGGGAAAACTAATTTAAAAAATGAGCAATTGGTATTCGAAGTGGTGGAAAGTGATAAGGTTACAGATGTTAATCATTTAAATAAAATTTTGAAGTATTATAGAGATCATAATTTTAAAATTGCATTGGATGATTTAGGTTCAGGTCATTCGACTTTGAATTTATTAAGTGAATTAAAACCTGATTATGTAAAGCTAGATTTGCAACTAGTTAGAAATGTTGATATTGATAATTATAAAGCAACTATAACAAAAAAAATTATCGAAGTGGCTAAAGACTTAGGTATAACCGTGATAGCTGAAGGAATAGAAAGTGTGGGTGAAAGTGAATGGTTAATCGAGCATGGTGCTGATTTGTTACAAGGATTTTTATATGCTAAACCTCAGGCTTTGCCTTATAAGCGCAGTTCGATCTAAAATATCATTAAGATATTGAAATAATAGTTGGCATTATTTTAATTAGGATTTTTTTAAAGGGATAAAAATAACTAAGGTAGTTTCATATTAGCAACAAGATTAATCATGTTACCACGCATAGTGTATTTAATCAGACCAATATTTTGAACTGAGTATTAGAAGACCACAAATTTTGGCGTCGGTAGATTCAATAAACGAAATCCTCTTAAATGTTTAGCGCCAGGGGTGGATGGCTTTTGCAGCCGTTAATAGTTATGTCCTTGGCAAGGCAGTCAATAATGGTTATTGGAAGGTTGCCGAATTAATTGCTGAAAACCTTGGAAAGCAATTATTGCTAAATAGGGCCCTACCTAAATCCACGCCGGTAGAAATCTTAGCCTTTATTTCAGATTATGATGAAGGGTTATATCAAAGACCTCAGGCTAATCATTTAGTTAAAGAAGAACTAGATGGCACTCAAGAAAAACAACAGTCAGAGATTATTCAGGAAAACTTTAAAAAAGAAAACATCATAGATGAACGAAATAAAATGCTAAACCTCATGCATTTTGAGCTGCATAACTTTTTAGCGTGTGTTTTTAATATTAAACAACAGATTCTGTATATCTTTAAGTTATCGAATGAAATAACAACTTTATTTAGACTTGATTAAAAATCTATCAATTTAAAAAAAAAGATATTTTAAATTTATTCTGTTACTGTTTATAATAAATTATCACATAAATTGTTGTTTAAATTAGGGAATTTCTATGCCTTTAATTAAAAAGTCCATTTTTCATGGGAAGGTCAAAAGCTTTAAACGAGGGTGTTCCTCTTTAGTGGCTGGAATAGCTTGTTGTTTAACCTGCCGCTTAGAGAATGCCAAAGAAAAATTCAGTTTAATTACAAATTATATAGAAGCTGAAAAAGCCCGATTAAATATTTTAGCTCAGCATATTACTTTGATGGTTATAGAAGGAGATAGTGATAGTAAATTTGAAGGATTAAAATGTATTGCAGATAAGGTCAGAACCGATAACTGGGATCCTGGTAAAAATTATAATAAAGAAATTAGGATTATAAAAAAAATAGATAATATTCCAAATGATAAGGCAATAGAAGATTTGCATAAAGCACTTTATTCAAAAATTTTTGATATTTTATGTAATTATAATTTTGGTAAAATAAAAGATTGGGGTTTAATTGAAAGTGAACAATTATTACTAATTAATGGCATCGTAACAAATATTTCACATGAATTTGATAAATTTTTAATCTCAACTACTGACAAAGACTTTTTAAGGTATGCTAAAGTTTGCAATGTGAATATCGATTCCACTGAAAATCTAGATGAATTTTTAGCGGAAATCTTTTTAGATATCATCAAATGCCCCCCGCATTTGATTTTTAATAGTTTAAATAAAACGTGCGATGAAATTAATCATTCTAGAGAATTAATCGTTTCTCAATCGAAATCAATCAATAAATTACCCTTAACTCAATTCTCAAATAAAAAAAGCTCCTCTTATTCAAAGATTACACAGGCCAAAAAAGAGGAATTGCAGGAAGAGCGTAAAATTTCTTTTCAAGAAATTGAATTAAGGTAAGACTTAATAAGTTGTTTAACTGGTTGAAGGTTAAGGATAGTATATTCTAATGGTGCCGGAAGAGAGAATCGAACTCTCACGATGTTACCACCACCAAATTTTGAGTCTGGCGCGTCTACCAGTTCCGCCATCCCGGCACATAAGAAAAAAAATTATATCAGAATCTTTTTGATTTTTAAAGCTTATACTTTAAATTCCTCTCCTAAATAAACTTCTCGAACGACTTTATCATCTAAGATGTGCTGGGGCGTGCCTTGGCAAATAACACTCCCTGCATTAATAATATAGGCTCGATGACAAATGTCTAAAGTTTCTCTCACATTGTGATCGGTTATTATTACTCCAATATTTCGCTGACTCAATGCTTTTATTATTTTTTTAATATCCATTAGGGAAAGAGGGTCAACCCCGGCAAAGGGTTCATCTAAAAAAATAAATTGAGGTTTTGTAGCAAGACATCTAGCAATTTCAGCTCGGCGTCGTTCTCCCCCTGAAAGGCTTATGCCCAAAGTATCTTTAACGTGATTTAAATTAAAATCCTGCAATAACTTTGTAAGTTCCTGCATTTGTTCGGTTTGAGACAAATCTGTTCTTGTTTCTAAAATACTTAAAATATTTTGAGAAACACTCAGTTTTCGAAAGATAGAGGCTTCTTGAGGAAGGTAGCTAATTCCTAAACGAGAACGATGGTGCACGGCCATATGGGTAATATTTTGATGATTGAGAGTAATAGATCCAGAATCCGCAGGAATAAGCCCTATTATCATATAAAAACAAGTTGTTTTGCCCGCTCCATTAGGACCTAATAAACCTATAATTTCCCCACTTTCTATTTTTAAAGAAACATTTTTTACAATGACTCGTTTTTTATAGGATTTAGATAGGTGGTTAATGGATAATAGTTTTTTCATGAATTTTTAAGACTCTCTGGTGCAATTATGACGGTGGTACGATTATTTTTGGAAGCTTCAGCATTTAAAATACCGGTTTCCAAATAATAGGTGATTTTATCTCCTTGGACTGAATCTTTATTTTGTGTGAGTAAAGCTTTACCGATTAATACTATTTTTTTGTCTAATGGAAAATAATAAATACTAAGTGCTTGAC
>JAQGOH010000015.1 GCA_028293705.1 Francisellaceae bacterium
ACCCCATAGAAAAATTTTGGGCAAATTTAAAAGTGAAGATAAGAAAATTGATTAGTAAATATTCATCATTAGCAGAAGCCATCGATCAGGCATTTAAAATAGATCATTTAAATTTTAATTAACTATACTTTAAAGCACATCATTATTTAGTTAAATACCTATAATAGCCGAAATTTATTAAAATAGTAATTTATTTGAGAACCTTTATACTATTAAGGGTTAATGGCATAAATAAAAGGTTATTAAAATGTGTAAAATCGAAAAAGGATTTTCTCTCGTCGAATTAATGATTGTAATTGCTATTTTAGGGGTGTTGCTAGCTATTGGTATTCCGCCTTATCTTAATTATTTAAATAGATCCCGTATGTCAGAAGTAATAGGTTTATTGGATTATTTCAAAGTCGATTTAATGTCCTATTACAATACTAATGGTAAATTTCCGTCTTCAACTTATGTATTAAATGGTATGCCTTATCAGGTGATTACTCCCTATACGGCTGGAACTAATGGGGGGACGGGTTTTACTCAAAATTTCTATTGGAGCACTAATGCTAGTAGGAATATGGCCCGTATTGCCATTCAAGCATCGAGTGGTTTAGGGGGAGGCTGGATTAACTTAATATTTATTACAAATGCTAACGGCTCTGTTACTAATGCATGTGGTTTTTGGGATACGAGTACCGCTCAAATGGGTACAAGCAACTTATATATGCCAACATCATGTGCGCAATCGAATTTAAATACCCTTTGCACGGGATGTTAGTAAAAAGATAGTTTTATAAATAAGGTAAAAACCATAGTTTATGATTAATCGATTCCGGTAAATTGTACTCATCCGGATATTTAACTCCAGAAAGATATAAGCCTTGAGGTGGAGCGGTCACTCCTCCTTGTTTTCTGTCACGGGCTTCTAAAACGCTCTTTGCCCAACTAATGGGTTTTTTATTAGTGCCAATACTTATTAATACCCCTACCATATTCCTTACCATGTGGTGTAAAAAAGCATTGGCATGGAAATCAATAATAACAAAATCTTCACATCGTTTAATATTAATAGTATGGATAGTTCTTATAGGAGTTTTACTTTGGCAAAAAGCCGCTCTAAATGAACTAAAATCGTGAGTACCCAACCAATGGCCAGCAGCTTCTTGCATTATACGCTCATTGAGATGCCTATATACCCAGGTTACTTGACTTCTAAATAGACTGGGACGAATAGGATGATTATAAATTAAGTAACGGTAAAACCTAGAAATTGCTTTTTTTCTTGCATTAAAATCCCATACGGTTGGTTGAGACCACAAAACTCTTATAAATTTTGGTAAATGAGTATTAGTTCCATACAACCAAGCAGCTGGGCTTCGACTCATCGTAGTATCAAAATGAACTATTTGAGAAGTCGCATGCACCCCTTTATCAGTACGTCCGGCACAAATGACTTTAATAGGCTCAGAGGCTACCAGACTTAAAGCTTTTTCCAGATGCTCTTGAATAGAGCTAACCTCTTTTTGGCTTTGCCAGCCATGTGATTTACTGCCATCATATTCAAGACCGAGTACTATACGAGCCATGTGATTTCCTGAATAAATAATATTAGTTGGAAAATTTATTAATCAATTGTAAAATAAGACCTGCCATAAAACCAAATATGTAATGTAAATAACTTACATATTAATATTTTAATTTAGGTAATATCAATGAGAAAGTTATTTCGTTTAAGTTTAATAATTTTGATGTCATTTTATCATATTCAAGCCTTGGCTCGTTGGGCAAATATAGATGATTGTGATTTAATAATTGAAAATTATCAAGCCAATTATGAAATAAACCCCAATGGTTCTTATAAAGTTGTTTATGAAATGCTTATAAAACCTTTAAATGAAAAAGGCAAAGAAAGGCTGGTCACTTACCCTTTAGTTTATAATAGCGATACAACCAAATTAAAAATTATTGAAGCCAAAACGATTAGTCCCACCATTGAATATCCTATCTTACCGCAGCAATTAGAAGATAAACCTTTAGCATCAAGTCCTCAAGGATTTGATCAAAATAATCAAGTTTTAGTGGTTTTTAGAAATGTTGAAATTAATTCTAAAATTTTTATTAAATATGAAATGGAAGTTAATAACTCCCCTGTTCCCAATTACTTCTATGCCACGGAGGCTTTTGTTGGGGAATATTTCAAAAATTTAAAAATAACCTTCAAAGCCCCATTTAAACTTTATAATTATGTTAATGATCCAAAAGGTTTACTGAAAATAGATTACAAACACACTGAAAAAGAAGATGTATTAGAAATTATTTCTAAAAAAGGGTTCATAGATTGGGTAACCGATGAACCTTATGCTAATTTTAATTTAAATATTTATCCCTGGGTTTCAGTTTCTTCTTTACCTAAATGGAAAGATTTAGGATTACAGTTAGTACCTTTATATGAAACGGTTATCAATCAACCCATCCCAAGTCTTTATTCCGATATAATTAAACAGGCAAAAACTCAAAAATGTGTTACTGAAAAAATAGATTATGTTACTTCTCATTTGGCTGAAAAATTAAATTACATGGGAGATTGGAGAACGGTTAAGGGCAAATTTGTGCCACGTCCTTTACAAGAAATTGCTAATACCCATTATGGGGATTGTAAAGATTTTGCAGCAACAACCACTGCCATACTAAGACAGTTAGGGTTAAATGCATATGTTGCTATTGTTTATCGAGGTGATAATGTATATGAAAGACCGCATGATTTACCAGGTTTTAATGAATTTAATCATGCAATAGTGTACGTGCAAACGCCTGAAAAAAATTATTGGATTGACCCTACCAATTTTACGAGTTATTCAGAAGGCATGCATTATGATATAGCAGGTCGCCGCTCTCTTATATTAAAAGATAAAATGGCTACTTTAGGTTATATTCCTATGCCTTCTCCTAAATTTTCTCAATTAAGTTTTAATAAAGTTATAGAATTACAAAATAAAGTTGATTTAAAGGTTAAGGGCTCAGTCCAGTTATCTGGTTTTAATGCTTTAGGTTTTACGGGTAACGATTTAACCACTCCTAAGGAAACTACTAAGTTAAATGTAATTAATCTAGTGGGAGATGAAAGTCGAGTCATCGATTGGAAGGTGAGTGATTTTGACTTAAAATCTAGAATCGTAAAACCTATTACCTTTAATTATGAGTATTCTGAAAAAAATGCACGTTTAAAAACCACCTTAGGCGAAGGAATTTTGCTTGAAAAAGGCTCTATTGTTTCTAAATTACTCACTAAAACTAAGGATAGAATTTCTGATATCTATTTAGGAGCACCCTTTGAATATAAAAATGAAATGTTTTTCCCAAATTTAAAAACGATTGATAATAATTCTAAAACTTATGAAATAGACAGTCCTTGGATTAGTGGTACCCGTTCGATTATTAATAAAGCAGAGGGGCTTAAAATTATCGACACGCTTATTGTAAAAAAAGTTAGAATTAGCAATGCTGAATTATTAACAAAATCCTATCTTGATTTTCAAGAAAAACTATATGAAAACTTAGGTAATTTAGTGGTAATTTACCAAGAAATAAAGCCATAAAATATTTAACTATTTTTAGATAAAGTGCTTTTTTTCCTAATATAAAGTAGTTTTTCTACTTTTGCTACGATCTGGTTTTCTTCATCTTTAACCTCTACATAAAAAATTTTTTCTATTTTATCTTGGGTTAAAAGCATAGTTTTTATTTCTTCAAGTTCTTCCTGTTTTAAAATAAATTCAGCGGTTAATTTAGTTCTGCCGGGTTTTAAAAAATGTATAGTAGCCCCTTTATCCCAAATAATGTATTCCTTACCTAATAAAAATAACAACATTACCATATAAAAAGGATCTGTCATCATAAATATGGAGCCTCCAAATTGCGTACCCACAATATTGGTAGTCCAATAGCGTTTTTTTAAAATAACAATGACATGTTTATAATCAGGACTTACATACTTAATCCAGATTCCAGCTCCCAGAAAAGGGAGCCAAAAATTCCATAGCTTGATTAATAGCCTTTTTAAAAATGGGGATTTCATAATTTAGCTCACCTATTTAATATTGGTCAATAAACCTATCCTAATCATTGTTAAGTTTAGTTAAGATTTTTTTTCATAAAGGTTTAAGGTATAATAATGCAGCATATCTTTTTTATAATGATTAGGTGTAAACTCGGATTATGCATATTCAACCCCTTTTTTTAAACATCACCCCTACCCATTTTATTGAAAATTTCGAAAATAAAGTTATTCAATTTAATGAGATGCCTGGTTATAATAAATCAGGTCAAGCTGCCATGATTAATGCAGAAAATGATGTCCAAGCCATTTCCAGTTTTCTTCTTGAATATCGTGACTCACCAGAAACTTATCGTTCATATGCTAAAGAAATTGAACGGTTATTACTATGGTGTCATTATACGGCGGGTATTAATCTTAGCAGCCTAAGACGCGAACATTTTATTGAATACCAAAACTTTCTTAAAATGCCCTCGCCCTTTTCTATGTGGTGCGGCCCAAAAGTACCTCGTAAAACCAAAGAAGGATCAATAAATCCTTACTGGCGGCCTTTTTGCAAAGGATTAACAGCTTCTTCTATTCATAAAACCATTAAAATATTAGATTCTTTTTTTAATTATTTAGTTCAAACCAATTATTTATTAGGCAATCCTTTAGCAATTGATAGAAAAAGAAAAAAAAGACATCAAATTAAGCCCAGGATTGTAGATAGATATTTAGAATTAGATGAAATCCAATCAGTATTACAGGCTTTAAATGATTATCCAGCTTCAGATGACATTCAAAACTTTCAAGTCCTTAGAGCTCGATATATTATTTTGTTGTTTTTTTATACGGGTTTGCGAATTTCTGAAGCTTCGAAACACCGTATGGGCGATTTTTTACAACGAGAAGGTAATTGGTTTTTGAAAGTGGTGGGTAAAGGCAATAAATTAAGAGAAATTCCCATTCCAGATGAGCTTTTAAAAGCATTAGGAGAATTTAGAATCGCTAATGGTTTAAAAAGTTCTGAACCAAAATTTAAAGAAGTTATCCCCCTTATTCCTATGCAAAATTTAAAAGAAGCGATTGGCGCACGCCGTATTGACCAAATTATTCGTTGGGCATTTAACCTAGGTGCTACTCGGTTTGAAGGCCATGAACCTCACAAAGCTTCTAAACTAAAAGCGGCATCTACCCATTGGTTAAGACATAGCTATGTGACCTATTTGCTTAATAGTGGAGCCTCTATAAAAACCGTGCAGGAAAATGCAGGTCATAGTGATATCAGCACTACTATGTTATATCGGCATGTTGCTCAAGGTGATAGACATCAAGCCACTAAATATTTATCGGTTAATAATCCCCAAAAAAAGGATAAAAATTCACCTTATACCGATAATTTTTAAATTACAAATACTATATACCCAATTTAAAAAATTCTGCTATTCTTTTAATATGCAAAAATCTTTCATAAAATTAAAATCGGGCTTTTCATTAATTGAATTAATGACCGCTTTGCTTATTATCGCGGTATTAAGTGCAATTGCTGTCCCTTTATATCGTAGTTATTTAATTAAAACTAGAGTAGTAGAGGCTTTCACCTTAGCCGATCCTTACAAAGTTATGATTGAAAGATATTATTACGTCAATGGAAGTTTGCCCACTTCTTATAATGCTACTTCTAATTGTTTTAATTGTACTGGTGCTACAGCAAGCTATGTTACTTTTGCTAATTCGCCCACTACGGCTACAGTGCCTACAATCAGCTCCATTAATTTTAACTATGATGGGACCAATACTTATATCAGTATATTTTTTTCCAATACTCTCTCTTTGGGAGAAGCTGCTTTAACTAAAATCGCTTTACAAGCGGTAACCGGAAGCGGTACTAGTGACTCGATCGGGTGGACCTGTATGGCTGATCCATCTTTAACTAGTGCTCAACAAGCAATTGCCTTAAAATATTTACCCAATACCTGTAAATAAATTACATCAAAATACAGCATTTTACCTTAGATTCATTATCAGCTTGGGTTATAGCGGGAGCCCCATTGGTATTGTTTTTTATCTTATGTTGCATTGAGACATGATAAGAATATGTTAAACTTTGCTTATTGTGATTAAAATTATTTTCTAAATTATTTGTGGTATTTTTAGCGGGTTCTGGTATAGATAATTTAGTTTCCGGCAGCACTTTAGTTTTACTTATCACTATTTCTTCATCTTGCTTGATAAATAAATTTTTATTATTTTCAGGATGTACTACTGCTACCTCAGGATATGTGGATATAAATGAATTATATATATCATGATTTTTTTCAGCCATCTGCAGATAAGCACTCACCCCTTTTTTATCTTCTTGCATTAAATCTCGTTTGGTTTGTTCGTTAATATTAAAAGCTACCGAACTTACATTCAAATTATTGCAATAGACTGTTCTATATCTATCTTTACTTTGATAATGGTCATAGTCTTGTACATTAAGTCCCATGGCGATTACCGCTTCACACCATTCAAGCATAGTAGTTGTCCTACTCACAGGAGCTGACTCCAGGCCTTCAAATACTTTGATTTTATCGGGATCACTTAGCTTAAAACCAAGGGTCTGCCAATTGATAATAAATTCATCTGAGGTAGAATTATCAATGTATTTTATTTTATCAAAAAATCCAACGGGATAATTAAGACATATTCCGCCATCATTATAGGTTTGTCCATTTACCTTGACTGCTTTATATAAACCTGGAATTGCCATAGAAGCTTTTACTGCCAGAGCCAAAGACCAATTATTATTAAATTCTTTAGAGACAACTTCCGGATAACCTGTAGAAATATTACTGACAACGACATACAAATCTTTTAATTGTGGATGAGTGGTTTTTTTTAGTTGTTCTACTTCTTTAAAAGTAATGTTTTTTTGACCTAGTTTGGCTTCTATTATGGATTGAATCCACTCAAATAATACTTGTCCTTTGCATAATCCTCTAGCTTGAATGTTACGCGCCATAGTTAGGCAAGAGTAACTATAATCTTCAAAACTACTAAAGTTAGTATTATTAAATTTATCTATAATTTCTGATATGCTATAATCCAGTGCAATCATGAGCGCCATAATTGAACCAGAAGAGGTGCCTATAGTTCTTTCTACCTTTTCCAAGAGCCCAAACCTATTAGCAGCACAGAGCGCACCAATATAACCAATTGCTTTTACCCCGCCACCTTCAAAGGCTAAATTTTTGATAATAGGAGGCATAGTTTTCATCCTTGAAATTAAAAGTTATAGAAAGTCTAGATAGAAAAAGTCTTATCTGCAAATTTAAAGTTTTAGGCGTTCTACATGCTTTCCATTGATAAAATGAGAATGAATAATTTCATCAATATCAATAGTGTTTAAACATTGATACCAAATTCCTTCTGGATAAACAACTAGGATGGGTCCTTGTGAACATCTATCCAAGCAACCAGCTCGATTAATTCGTACTTGGCCTTTGCCATTAAGTTTTAATTCTTTAATTTTTGCTTTCATATAATCAAAAAAAGTTTGGGCGTTTTTCTTCATACAACATTCTTTACCTGCTGCACGTTCATTTTGACAGAAAAAGACATGATATTGGTAATAAGACATATTTTCCCTTGTAATTTATAGTTTATAAGGTTTGAGCTTAAATTAAAGTAAAAGTTATAAACCTACCTTTAAGGAGACTCTTTTAAAATAAGACTCAATATTATATATTTAATTAATTTTAGGATAAATAGTATGAGTCAGCAATTTAGTCTTTTGAAAGAAAAAAAATTTTATCCTCTTTTTTGGACACAATTTTTAACGGCTTTTAATGATAATGTGTTTAAAAATACTATTTTTATTTTATTTACTTTTTCAGAACTTTCAAGCCATACCCCTTGGTCAGGTGAATTATTAACCAATTTAGCAGCCGCTTTATTTATTTTACCATTTTTACTTTTTTCTAGTCTTGCAGGTCAGCTCTCTGATCATTTTGAAAAATCACGTCTGATTTTTTATTGCAAATTATCTGAAATATTCATCACCATGATTGCGGGAATTGCTTTATATTATAACAAAATCGAATTGCTTTTATTATCTTTATTTTTACTCGGTAGCCAAGCGGCATTTATAGGTCCACTAAAATACAGCATTATTCCTCAACATTTAAAAAAATCTGAGCTTATTGGAGGCAACGCTTTAATAGAAACAGGGACCTTTATGGCTATTCTCCTAGGAACTATTTTAGGGGGATTATTAATAACTTTTAAGCAAGGCCCCCTTATAGTAGGCTTATTGATCAATACTATTTCACTATTAGGTTGTGCGATAAGCCTTTCAATTCCTAAAGCGCCTTCTGCTACTTACAATAAAAAAATATACTTTAATATTTTCAAAGAAACCTATAGACAAATTAAACTTAGTCAAAAAGAGCGAAGTATTTTCTTATCCATTATTGGACTTTCTTGGTTTTGGTTATATGGGGCTGTTTTTCTAAGTCAAATACCTAGTTTTACCAAAGAAATTTTGAAAGGCAATCCACATATAGCTACCTTATTAATGATTGCTTTCGCTTTAGGTATAGGTTTAGGATCCCTTTCTTGTGAAAAATTATCAGACAAAAGAATCGAATTAGGATTAGTACCCTTAGGTTCGATTGGCTTGAGTCTTTTTGCCTTAGATTTGATTAATTCTAGTCATGGCTTATTACCCCATTACAATTCCATAGGTCATTTTCTACAATTTAAAACATATTGGCATATTCTCATCGATTTATTTTTGATGGGGGCATTTGGCGGATTTTATACCGTTCCCTTGTATGCTTTGTTACAACAAAGGAGTGATGAACAAACTCGTTCTAGAATTATTGCGAGCAATAATATTCTAAATGCCCTTTTTATGATTATGGGTGCTATTGGCGTCATCATTTTATTTAAAATGGGTCTTAATAATTTAGAAGTTTTTATGGTAATTGCCTTCTTAAATGCTTTAGTCGCAATTTATATTTACAGTTTATTGCCTGAATTTTTAATGAGATTTTTAATATGGATATTGATTCATACCATGTATAAAGTCACTCATCAAAATTTACAATCCATACCAGAACATGGACCGGCGGTAATTGTATGTAATCATGTAAGTTTTGTAGATGCATTAGTTATTTCAGCAGTTTGTAGACGTCCTATTCGTTTTGTAGTCGATCATAGAATATTTCATAATCCCCTATTAAAATTTATATTTAAATCTGCTAAAGCCATTCCTATTGCGAGTTCTAAAGAAAATGAAGCCATAAAAATAAAAGCTTTTGATTTAATTGAAGAAGCTTTGTTACAAGAAGATTTAGTAGGTATTTTTCCAGAAGGGCAATTAACGAATAATGGTGAAATTAACCCCTTTAAAAATGGGATAGAATATATTATAAAACGTACTCCGGTTCCCGTCATTCCCTTAGCCTTACAAGGGCTATGGGGAAGCTTTTTCTCAAGAAAATACGGTAAAGCAATGAAAAAATTTCCAAAAAATTGGTGGGCATTTAAAATTGGAATTGTAGCAGGTCAAGCTATACCTGCCGAACAAGTCAGTGCATTAGCATTATTTGAAAAAGTAAAATCCTTAAGAGGTGACAATAGATAATAGGCAAGGACTTTAGCTTCTAATATTTAGCAAGGAATGACAGGCATGTTCGCTAATAATGCAGATGAATTATTTAATCTTATTAGTTATCCTTCAGGAAACACGATAAACTTATCCATGTTTGAAAAATGGATAAATACCAATTTTAACATTAATAAATTAATGCAGATTTTTGATTCAAAATTTTCAGGACCAAGCTTATTTGCGATTATTATTGAACAAAATTGCATACCAGCATTAGACATGATTATAAAAAAATACATTTAAAACTCAATTGAGTGTAAATTTTATTGACAATAAAAAGCTACTTGAAACCTCAATTAAAAATAAAAACTCTGCAATATTTAAATTGATATTTGAATTTTTAATTCCCTATTATCAACACTTATTACTAGAACCCGATAACCATATAGAATCAAAAGATGCCAATCAACCTATATTTTTATTAAAAACGCTAATTGAATCTGATCCAAAATTGACTAAATTATTAATTTCTCACTTACTTAATAACTATCTTATTAATTTTTTTAAAATCCTTGTTAATTCTACTGACACGCTTATTTCTTTTCTGATTAAAAACCTCTCTTATGAAATATTAATATGATTATTTTCATCTCTCTCATCAATTGAACTTGTTAATTTATTAAGTGAAAATTCAAATGGCGACTATCCATTCATTGTGCTAATAAAAAATCTTAATCAATCGAAATACAATACTAGCTTTAAATTAATATTAAAAAAATTAAATACTAATCAATTATATTATCTTTGTAAACAAACTAATCTTGAGCAAGAAAGCCCATTGCAAACCCTTTTTGCAATGGGCTTTACTTCCAAAATAATGCAAATATGTCATCCGCTATTAAATTGCCAGATAAACAAATTATGTTCTTTAAGTAATTCCTCTGGTAATTCCTTTTGGTTTCAACTTCTTTATAAAAGAAAAGGCAAACAATTTGTCCATTTAATAAAAAATTTCAACAAACGATATTTAGAATTATTAAATCAATTAGTAAATGCTTCCCAACAAACTTTGTTACAATTAGGTGCCCAACAGAAAATGGATAAAGTGATTTTACGGTTATTATCGCAATGTCATCCTTGTGAAAAATATTTATTAATGATTAGACAAGATATTTTTCTTAATTTTCCCTTGCTCGAGTCTATAACCTCATATAATCACGAAATAATAATACATCTTATCGAGAACATCCCTAAAAATCTTTTGAAAAACAGTATTTTACAAGAAAATATTTTTGGTATAACACCAATTGCAGCAGCACTTTCTAAACAAAATCATCTCGTTTTACATTCATTATTAGCGGGCTTTAATAATCAAGAACTTTATGAAATTGTCACTACTCCCAATACTAATGGTAAACCATTTTTTTTCTATATCATAGAGCATTATGATATTAAAACTTTCAATAGGTATATTAGTCCGTTAATAAGCACTTATCAAGAGGATTTAATCAGAGTTAAAGATCATGAAGGAAGGACTTTTTTACATTTATTTCCTTTGGTCTCCTTTGCTAGGGCGTGTCCCTAAAGTTGCTTAAGCAATAAAACTTCATTTAAAATATTAATTTTTAACTATGAAGAGTAACTTATATGACAAGGACGGTTATTGACGACAAAATGTGGAACAAGCTTGAAAAA
>JAQGOH010000118.1 GCA_028293705.1 Francisellaceae bacterium
TATTGCTTTGATTTAGAAAACTGAGTATACAACATCTAAAGGTGCTTAATCACTAATTTTTTAATTTTTCTTATGTCGAACTGACGTTACTAAATATTTAGCTCTTGTATAACGATTTGCATTAAGAAGAATTAATTGATAAAAACTAAAAATGTTGGCTTAATTATACAAAAAAAATTAGTTAAAAATACAAAATTTGCGTTTGGCAAGTCTTTTGAATATAATATATTATTGAGAAATGTTATCTCAATCCGGGGTAAGTATTAAGATTTTATCTTTTTCTTGCTGATTTGTTTTACTAACTAAAATGGAAATTGCAAACATGCTAAATTCAAAATTAAAAACACTAACCCTCCCCCTTGCATTAGCAGCTGTTACGGGCCCTGCGTTTGCAATGGATGATTTTTTTAGTTCTTCTTATGTGGGTGTAGATGCTCAAATTCGCTCCACTAGCTATAAAGCCGGATATGGCGATAATATCATGAAAAAAACGGCTCCCCAAGGTAATGTTTTTGCTGGCTTTAAATTTCATGAAAACTTTGGTTTAGAGGTGGGCTATCAGTTTGCTAAAGGAAAAAATAAATTTACCAGTATAGCTGTTGGTGGAATAGTGAATGGTATAGCTGTCGGTTCTCCAGGGGTTACTAGTTCTGAATTTCAAACTAAAGCAAAATATAATGGTTTTAACTTAAATTTAAATGCTTATATACCGCTTGATAAAGAATATAATTTAGATTTTGTAGGATATGTTGGGCTTGAACATTTAAAAGTAAATATTGATAGGATTAATGTAACTATAAATAATAGAATACCTTATGGCAATTTACAAAATTTTAAGAAAACTAAAACAGTGGCACGTGCTGGATTAGGTATTCAGAAAACTTTTGATGAAAATTGGGGTTTGAGAGCTTTAGTGGGTTGGGAAAATACTTCTAAATTTAAATTAATTCCTGCTGCGAAACCTTTAACATATGCTAGTCTAAAAGATACA
Source organism: Francisellaceae bacterium (assembly GCA_028293705.1). Taxonomy (GTDB): domain Bacteria; phylum Pseudomonadota; class Gammaproteobacteria; order UBA6186; family Azoamicaceae; genus JAQGOH01. The sequence continues at coordinate 992 of JAQGOH010000118.1, forward strand.
GTTTCTTATGGAATAGGAATTTTTGCTAAATTTTAAGTAAATTTTTTAGAAATTAAAAAGGGTTTAATTAAATATTAAACCCTTTTTTTTACCATTAAAAACCTCTAGTTATATGTGCTCGAAGAACGTCAATATCATTATTAATAGTTTGGTTTACTAAAGCAGCATTAGGCTTATTTAAAATCTCAATTTTTTTATATAAATTCAATAAAGAGTTATCCCAAAAAATTTTCATAAAATTGTAAGAAAGAGGTGAACGGTATTCCCGTTCAAGATCTTCTTTAGAATAATTTTTATTATAGGGTCCTACTATATAAGTTTGAGAATTATCTAAATAACGTGGAGGAAAACAATTATCAATATGAATAACTGCTGGAAAATCATAAAGATGGCCTTCATTAGAAATTACTGGGGTAGTAGCAAAATCTTGAGTAATTAGACAATCAAAAACCCCTGAGTCGCCAAAAATATTATCCGATTCTTTCTTATTTATAAATTCTTCGATTATTTTCGACATGGTATAATGTTTAATTAGTAAATAATTAGATAATTGTTCACCTGTTGTAGGATGTTGAACAACCCCATTAATAGGATTTAAAGCTCTTTCGAGTGCTGATCGAGAATAAAAATTACCATCTGTACCATTGTTTTTATAGACTAGAACATACGGGTCTTCAAGAAAAGATTTGGTTAAAGGGCATATTAAATCTTTTTCTTCAATTATCAATCTTTTCTGCACCTCAACACTAGTTATTGAATCAGTTTCTAAAAATTTATAAATAAGCATAAACTCTCCTTAACATTAAGATAGTATAGCTTATTAATTACTTAATAAAGATATACTGGAAGTTATCATTAATAAGAGAACTCCCAGTTAAATAGAGTTTATAGAGTTTAAAGTTCTAATTAGAACCCTTTATTTATATGGCCTCTGAGTATTTCCTCATCGGTCAATTTACGTGGCACTGTGGGGTTTGAAGTATTCGCAGGCATAAGTTTAGGATTTTCTTCTTTTTCCCCTCCTTTGAGCGTATGTTTATCAATTTGTCCAGTTTTCATAGCTGTAAATTGAGGGGGGGTACTGCTAGCAACAGAACTTTTTCTAGGTGCTGGGAATAGTTCTTTTGATAAATTTGTAATAACTTCATGGGCATTTTTAGCATAATCATCTGATATTGTTTTAAGAGCAGGTAGGATATCAGTTTTGATTAAGTTAATATTGGTATTAAGGGACTGCATTAATTTGATAGTTTTATCAGATAAAACACCGTCATCACCTCTTAAAGGCTTGTTAAATAATTTATCGTTAACATAGGCGCCATTACTGATAAACCACTGAACAGCTGATGTTGCAATATCTCGCAAGGTAGGATTGTCTTGAAATTTATCAGGATGGATAAATAACATAAACTTCTTTTTTTTATCGGCATTTTTAAGATAAGCCTTTGATGCTTCCAAAAATAATTCAAATTTATCCTTATTTGGCCCGTTAAGAACTAAAAGGCTAAGTGTGGTTCCAATTGCAAGTTCATATTCATTGTAGTTCAAGTTATTAATGATAGGCATAGTTGGTCTCCGTTAATTAAATACATTTGGTTAACTTTGTTCAATAATTTATAAAAAAGGGTTATAACATTAAGTGTTTTACCTCCTTTAACTGAAAGTTAAGTTAGTAATAATATTATTCGGCATTCCTTCAAATAACTTTAATAGTTTATAAAAGATTGAATGATTACATAATTAAGCGATGGGAAAATGTTTAAGATTAATTTAAATAAACAGAAAAGAATTATTTTAAAATCAATAAAACGGGATAAAAAAGGGTAGATACACGTTAATTTCTGAACCCCATGCTAACTTTGTTTTTTTTCACCTAATTCATAGGGATATATTTTTTATAAAGATTTTATATTGAATCCCCAGTAAAAGAGGCTTCTTAGAGACAATTTTTAAGCTATACAATCCAATGGCCTTGTTGCATAAAAAATTAAAATTGCTGGGTAAGTTTCTAACTTCTATGAATAATTCCTAGTTCCTATATAATTGGTTCTGCAACAAATCAATTAAAGGAAGTAAAAATGACAAGGAAAGCT
>JAQGOH010000016.1 GCA_028293705.1 Francisellaceae bacterium
TCTTGTTGTTCTACGGAGGCTTTGTATGGATAGCCTTTCGGTTTTTTATAACTAAAACCATTACGGTGTAACCATTTATTCATGCCAGGAACGCTATAACGAATGTCATAAGCCTCTTCTATATAAACTATTATTTCTAGCGTAGTTCGGTAGGTGTTTTTAGTTAAATGGGAAAGAAGCTCAGCGGTTTGAGCCTCATTTAACATACTGGCAGAGCCTCCACTGACTATATTTAATTTGCCATTTAGATAATCATTTATATGACGAGTAACGGTACTTTCATGAATACGCAAGACTTGCACAATCATAGGGATAGTCCAATCTTCAGAGCGTAGTAGTATAGCTTTAATTCGATCTGATTCTTTTACATCCCGGCATTGCTTATGACGTAGCTCTAATGCCGTTTTCTGGTTTACTGTTAAATTAAATTTTTCCATGAGCAATATTTTGATCTTATCATTCACAAAATGCAAGCATTTTCATTGATCATGGGTATAAATCATTTAAAACCTGTAGATCTTGCAGGGTTATTTTACCTAAAAACAATCGCTTTCATTCCTGCATTTTTCGATTGAGTATCCCTCTTTTTTGAACATTTTTTTGGCTATTACTAATGAGGCTTCTAAGTAATTTAGCCCATTTAATCTTCAATAAAACTAATTTATCATGCACAAAAATTAATGGATAAATTATGTTTTTTTATACATTTTTGCATGAAACCGAATTAATATTCTTGTTCGCGTGCTTTAAAGTTAAGTAAAATTATGCCACATTAGGTTTATATGTCCTATACCACCGCACGAACTATCGTTCGCATGTGAACAAGCTTAAACTTGTTCACAATAGGATTGCGTTTTATCATATATTTTTGCCTATTTTGTATTTTGACTATTTTTTATAGGACTTAACGCTTGAGTGGTTGGACTTTGGTATTTAGAGATTAATGAGGAAGTATAAGCAAAAGATCCATTGAATATAATAGGGGATCCCTTTTGCTCAGAATTAACAATAGCATAAGTCTTTTTAGGAGTGCTGTAATTGGTAGGAAGATCAGGTAAAGTTGATTCAAAATAATAAATATTACTAGGATTCACGGAATTATCTTCTGATACCCTTTCATTTGATATTAAAGAAAGTTTTCTTTTTTTAAGAATGTTGTTTTCCATATTTGAATTTTTTGATTCAGAAGGACGTTTAACTTTTTTCTTTAAAACATAAGATGAAGAACTATTTTCACTTTTTTTAGGAAATAGATTTAAAGGGGGTGTAATATTTTCTTTGGTAGACGTAGAAGGGTAGATAGTAAATTGTAAAACATTATCAGGAACAATGGATGAAGCTTGTTGGGAAGAATTAAAACTCATAGAACAAACTAGTTCACTATTTACAGGAATGACAGAATTAATTGCATGATTTACTGATAATCTTGGTTTTTTTATCGCTGATTTGTTTTTATCTATTAAATTATAATTAGGGGTACCTAAAGGGTTTTGGATATTATTTTTTGTTTTGTTTTGATTATATTGTGGTATTAATTTGTTTGAAAGATAATTAAAGTAATTGATTTGATCATTCTTATCAGAGAGATTAAAAGACGGAATAATATTCTCTTTATTTAATGAAGAGGGATTTGGAATATGTTTTAAATTATTATTCACAAAAGAGGAAGGCATATAAAACGTATCATTTCCACTCAAATTATGGTTCTGACTTACATTAATGCCGGGCATATTTTCATTTATACTTGAATTAATCCCCATCAAAAGGTTATTGTTTTTTATATGAATATTATCTGCTTTTTTTCCAGTTTTTGTAGAATTCAATTTTTTTTCTAACTCATCAATTTCTTGAGTAACTACACACAAATTTGTTTTTAATTGATATTTGTTTTGAAAAAAATTGGCTAGGGGTAAAGTTCCTTGATATAAATTTCCGACCCCCTTTATTAAAAGGGTTTCTACCATTTGATTTAACTCCAATTCCCAGGGGCCTTTTAAAATGGCTAACTCTTCAAAGGTAAGGTTCTGTAGCATTAAATATAATTGATGTAAATACAAGTTTGAAGATTCTAATCGGTCATTAGTATTATTAAAATTTTTATCTGATGACAATATTAAAGATTTATTTTTTTCTGAAGGTATAGGGCTATAAATTTTTACATATAATTTTAATTGTTCTTGTAATGAAAATGTTTTTATACATAAAAAAAAATTTTGTAGATGTAGGGGCAAGAAATTAAATGGGGTATTAGAATTGTTGGAAGTAAGACTCATTAATTCCATAGGTAAAGATTTTGTAGGCTCTGATTCGAATGAGCTTGATGAAGATTTAATATTACAAAATGTAACATAAGAGAGAGGTAAAGTTTTAGGAACATTAATCTTATTATGCTTTTCATAAGCTTTACCCCACTTAACTAAGGTAGAAAGCACAGGTAAATTTTTTTTATCAATTTGCTCTTTGCTAAGCTGAGCTAGGAATTTATTAGAGAAATTATATAGATTTATTGGTATTTCAATATTAGGTTGGGCATAGGCGAGTTTAAGTTCTTGGTAAAAATTTTTTTTGATTTCATCAAATTTCATAATATTTCTCCATTTCGTATTTTAAGGTATTAAGTAAGTTATTTTAATTTCTAAGATAGAATACTTTATTTAAAAATAAAAATCAAGCATTTTAAAAGATTCAAATAAAAGAAGCGCTAAATTTATATTATTTTGGGCCTTTTAAAAGGTGGTTATACACTAAACATTCTTGATTTCATTCCGGCGATTAAATCATAAAATGCAATTAAATTGCTTGTTTTGATTCGTGTAAATATTAACTTATTTACAGGGCTTTCATAATTAATTGATCTGAATAGCCATAATATTTGTACCAAGCTAATAACTTGGTTTCAGTAGTTGGGCGTAATGATTCGGTTAATGCTTGTTTGAATGTTTTGATACACCTTACAGAAAATTTTCTCAATCCTATTTTCATTTTACTCAACATTAAGTTCTGTAGGAGATAATTCTGGAGAATAAGGGGGGTAAAAAAGAAGTTCTGCTATTTTGGAATTGATCAATTCTTGTATTTTTGGCATTTTATGGAAGGATACATTATCCATAACAATACAATCTGCTGATTTTATTTTATAAAGTGTGCAAAGTTTTATAAAACAGGGAAAACTATTTTTATTGACTGAACCAGGCATATAAGCTGAAGCGAGTATTTTTTTAAAGCTAACAGCTTCAAAGATAGAGAACTTATTTCCACGAGAATAAGGGGCTAGGCGATATAATCTTTGTCCAGACGCTATTCTTCCATGAGAATGAGTCATTGATAAATTAGCTCCTCTTTCATCTAAAAATTAAACTCTCAATTGGATTTTGTGCAATAGAATTTCGGAAAATTATTCTTTTTTTTTAATTGCTTCAGCATCTTTTTGCTCAGCAAATAAACTTTTCTTTTTATAATTTAAGTTAAATTCCTCAATAATATACCCACCCCACTTCAAAATGTATAGTCCAGCTTTTGAAAATTGTCATTAATTCTAGCGTGCAAATCATGAGCAATTTTTGGTAATGTGATTTTGAAAAAGTTGTTTATACTCTTTGGAAATTCATCTGCTGTTCTAAAGAACTTATTGTTTCTTGCATATTCATTCATTACCTTCCATAAGCGCTCAATAGAGTTTAAATTTGGACTATAAGGCGGCAAATAAAATAATCTAATATTTAATTTGTTAGCCGCATTTAATACTTCAACACTACGGTGATAGCCAGCTTGGTCTAATACCAGATGAATGCTACCTTTAACCCTTGAATATTTTCGGATTTGATGCAAAAAATCAATGATAGAATCGCCGTCTACCGTTGTATAAGAAGCGATTATTGGTTTAGCTATTTTAGATAAATTTAAAGCACCAATGAGATTCATTCTGGTACGACTGGCGGATGTTTCTATTGGTTTTGATTGCCCTGTTTTAATCCAGCCGTACGACAATTTTGTCGCCATGCTCGGATGGCATGGATCCATAAATAATATGCCATCTTGAGCAGGCAGGTTTGCCTTTAACTTCTTATATTCAGAGATAAATTTTGCTTGTTGCTCTACTGATGCCTGGTACGAAAACCCTTTAGGCTTTTTATAGCTAAATCCATTCCGATGTAACCATTTATTCATGCCGAGCACGCTATAGATAATATCATAAGTATCTTCTAGATAAGCTATTATTTCTTGGGTAGTTACATAGGTATCCTGAGTTAAGTGGATGAGAATCTCACAGGCTTGAACTTTGCTTTACAGGTCCGTAGAACCGCCTCGGGCAATACTTAATTAATCGTCAAAATATAATTATTTATAGGGCGGGTAACCGTGCTTTCATGAATACGTAAGGCTTGTTGCAATCATAGGGGTTGTCCAATTCTCTGACTGCAATAATATGGCTTTAATTCAGTCTGATTCTTTTACATCGCGGGATTGTGTATGACGTATTTGCAATGCCGTTTTTTCTTTAGCAGTTAAGTCTAATTTTTTCATGACGGATATTTTGAGCTCATTAATCACGTAATCCAAGCATTTTCATTGATCATGGGTATATTTAAGTAAACCGCTTCATTAATATGTCAATAAAAAAACTAAAGGAAGCGATTAGATTCCGCTTCCTTTTAGAAAGGATACATCCATTTACCTTAATTCTTCCTGAATGGTTACTTCCATGTACCGCTAGTCTAACCTATTCTACTGAAAAATTAAATTAGAACATAGAGCAATAATCGCAAAATTTTGTAAGCATTTAGCCATTTAAAAATTAAAAAATATTTTTATATTCTTGGGTTAGCTGTTTTATATCTAATTGATTCAAAAATAAAGAATAACTCATCCAGGCGCTTAAAGCCGCTAAATCTTTAAATTGAGGGGGCACATACTCTGGAGGGGTGATAACTCCCTCTTCTACCAAATCATTTAAAACATGTAAATCTTCTAATGTTGTTTTACCTAAAAATAATAAAGGAATATGGTGTAACAACCCTTTTTGAATGGCTATACGAATATAATTATAAATTAGTATAAAACCTTTGTTATATACTAAATCCTTAGTAAAAGGGCCGGCATTGGGTAAACTCCCTCGAAATACTCGTGAGGCACGATGATAAGATTCTTCTGGAGTATGGTCTTGATTAATAAAAAAACGATAAACCTCTAAAAAATCAGCGCCTTGTTCTGCCATATAAATAGCAGTAATTCTATCTGATAATTTTTGCATGCGGGCAGGATGAGAGGAGAAAGTAAATATCTCCATTATAATGGCTAAACCTTCCTGAGTGACGGTGGAAGAGGGTGGGCCTTTGCTTAAAAAAGTACAAACGGGTTGTTTTAAACCATTAATGGTTGTGCCAAGATGAACCCAACCTTCATGCACTTCAAAAATTTTTATATCCCTTTTGCTAAACTTCGCGTTCCTCCTTATTTTTAAGCATTCAGCTCCAGCTGAAGCATCCGCAATAATATCATCTGTTAAGATTACTTTTACTTTATCCTTTTCATTCGCAAAGTATTTATTTAATTTTTTTTGTAAAGTATCGACTACTAATTCGCTACTTATATTCTCCATTTCAGAGAGTTTTATAGTAGAATTTTTTTGAATCGAATTAAAAGTGCTCGATAAAGTTAAAGCAAGATCATGTAGTGTAGGAGCTCCAGCATAAAAGGCATCTAAAGAACTACCATATAACTCTTGTGAAATGTGGGTAAAACTGGGTTTTCCTCTGGCTTGGAGTAGATGAATCACAGTGCAATATTCACGACACATCCTCTGCATAATTTTACCAACGCTATTAAATTGGCCTAGTTGTTTTTTAATATCTCGTTCAATTACATAAAATTCATTTAATTTATCTTCAGCATCAAATTTTAAGGCATTACTTTGATAGAATTCTGGCGTTATTTTAGGAAGACTTCCTGCGTTATTTTTAAAAAAATCAAGTTGAGTTGCTGCATCCCATTTTAAAGCATCTAAAATTCTAATAGGTCGTTGCGCATGCACTATCCTTTCAGATAAACTATGTAAAATCTCATGATATGTAGGCATTATAATTTGAATCCTTTAATAGAATTAGGGTACATAATCTTAGTATAAACCAGCTTTTCATATTTAAGTTATCAGACCTAGATAGGAATCATTTCAACAAAGGTGAATATGCGCACACCCAGAATTTATTGCAAAGAAGAATTTCACAACCTTAAAACTATTAGAATTCAGGGGGAAACTTTTCATTACTTAAAAAAT
>JAQGOH010000017.1 GCA_028293705.1 Francisellaceae bacterium
TTTTTCAAGATTTAATAATCGCATTTAAACAAGATTTACATAAAAATAGATATTATAATCTTAAAGAAATATTAGAGTATTGCAAGAATTCTGCTAATCCCATTGGACGCATATTATTATGCATAACCAAATTAGATACTCCTTCTAATTTATTGTTATCGGATAAAATTTGTACCAGTTTACAGCTTATTAATTTTTTACAAGATTTAGAGGCCGATATACAAACTCGTGATCGTTTATATTTACCTTTAGCAGATTTTGATATATATAAAGTAAGTATTGAAGACTTAAAAAATAAATTAAATAATAGCGCTATCCAATCTTTGATTAATAGACAAATTATTGTAGCAGAAAGTTTAATGAAAGAAGGAAAAGACTTAGGTCAGAAAATCAAAGGGCTATTTGGTCTTGAATTAAGGCTAATGATTAATGCGGGATTATGCTTGATTAAAAAACTCAAAGAACGTACAAACATTTATGAGAGGCCCATTATTAATTTTAAAGATAAAATAGTTATTGGCCTTAAATCAGTTTTGAAAATTTAATTATTTGATAATGGCTATCCTACTCGCAATATTAAAAAATAAAACGAGAAGGATAGCACTTTATCTTTTTAGGCAGGGACATCCACCTGAATTTGTTTTTCACTTTTTTTAAGTTCTAACCATTCCTTATCTTTACTTAAGATGTATTCGGCGGCTTCGCTTAAGAAATGACTAATTGTTTTAATTCCAAAAGCTTGATTATAAGCTTCTATTTCTTCCTTTAAAATATTAGTTAAACGAATACTTACTTCTTCAATCGAGGTATCAATAGGGGGTTTTATAAGGGGCATTTAATTCTCCATAACCATAAATATTTAGTGTAACAAAAATCATGTTTTGCAGTAAAGACTTAAAAAAATTATTTAAGTGCTTCAGAAAGATAAGGCCATAATAATTCTAATATAATAGGTTGGACTGCTTGATTAGGATGTATGCCATCTTCTAAAGTATATTGAGGATTATAAGCAATTTTATCGAATAAAAATGGAATTAATTTAACCGGATAACGAGCCGCTAATTTCTCATAAATCCCTTTAAATTGAATATTATATTCACTGCCATAATTCAAAGGCATGGAAAATTCTAATATAATAACTTTACTATTCGCTTCGAGACACTTTTCTATTATGTTCGATAAGTTCTTTTCCATCTCAAGCAATGATAACCGTCTAAGCCCATCGTTTGATCCTAATGCAATAATAGTCATTGCTGGTTGTTCAGTATTTAACAATAAGGGTAGTCTATTTGAGCCTTGTTCGGTTGTATTACCGCTTATTCCACCATTAATGACATGATAAAGCTTAGGAAATTCTGTATCTAAACGTCTTGCAAATAAATTAACCCAATTGTTATTCGGATCTATTCCATATCCAGAACTTAAACTATCTCCTAAAATGAGAATATTCTTTGCAAGGCTCATATTAGAAAAGCTAAATAATAAAAATAAAAAAAAAGAATTTATGGTTTTTGAGTTGTTAAAAAAATGCATACAATATTTGTCCTTAAATCATTAATTATAATTATAGAACAAAGGAAGTAATATTCATGCTTATAAAGACCATAGAATATTATAATTAAGCTAACTAAGGCTTGGGGAGAAAACAACAAAGTTCATTTGGATAAACGGGTTCGCCTATCTAAGCACCTGGCTTAGATAGGCTGGTTCCAGTCTATTGGTAAAACCTTTAATATTTGCAATAAGTCTTAAACAAGGACCAGCCAAAATATTCTTAAGACTTTAAACAATTAAAGATTATTTATTGACCCGACACCTTTAAATAATGGCTAGAATTACCGGCCCTATCACACTCCGAATTCATATTGGCTTCTTTTATCTCCCCAAAACTCTCTTTAATACATTTTAACCTCAGTTCGACATAAGATTTCTTTAAAAACATGGGGTCAAACATTCTACTCCCTTAATTGAAGGTTTTCTTTCAAGATGGGTGTATGCAATTAAACCGGCTACTAAATTAGCCGCGAAATTGGTCACACTACGATGCCTGGTATGTTCAATCTGACAAATATTTTTTAACTGATCATTTATCGTTTCAATAATAGAACGCTTTCTTAGCAGTAATTTGTCTATTAAAGGTAGCAATTTATTTTTCATATTTTTACGAATACCTGTTACTAACTGAATTCCCTGTTTTAATAAATTTTCTGTTAAATTCTCTGAAATATATCCTTTGTCACCAAATAATTTTCCGAATAAATTTTTAACCATATCTAAAACAGGATTTCTATCATCTACATTTCCAGGAGTGATTTTTACACTTAATAGGCCTCCTTTTTCATTCGTGATAATATGCAATTGGTGAGTAGAGCAGGGGAGTTTCACCCCTACCCCCTCTTAGAACCGTACGTGATACTCTCGCATCATACGGCTCCCCTTATTCAGCCGCTGGAAATATTCCCATTTGCCATGGTATAAATAGTAATCTTTGTTGTCGAGCTATGCGTGTTAACCATTTTGAAGCATTTGTTTTGCTATTTTTAAGCTTCTTATATTTCTTCATAACCCATTTCACTAGGATCCTATTGAATTGATTAAAAATTGTATTCATTGCTGACAGATAAAAGTGTCCATAATATTCTTTCCATCCTCGTAAAACAGGATTGTATAATTAATTTATTTTTATTGTTATAACCTTTATATAAGGTATAGTGGGGAAAAGGGGTAATAATATAAGCTTCTGGATCTTGCTTATCTAATATAGTGAATATAGAGGGTGTCTTGAAATTGTATATTATCTTATTATAAGCTATTAATTTTAGGATATGAGGAAAGTTAGGCATGAACAAAAGGCGAGCTTATCCTGATGATTTAAGCGAGATAGAATGGAAACTGA
>JAQGOH010000119.1 GCA_028293705.1 Francisellaceae bacterium
ATCACTGTAAGGATCAAATAAAAAATAGTGAGCTAAAAAATTTTCTACCGAAGTATTCCATCAAAAAAAGTCAATTAAAATATATTCTCCAAGAGTTAGAAAAAGGAAATATGGAACCTTATATCAGTTTCTGTGAAATTGAACCTAAAAAGAAAGAACGAAAAAATAGTTTATTAACCGAGAAAATTAATCTGTTAGAAGATATGTTTCCTCATGTCGCATCTATTGATTCAGGAATTTCAGAGATTGAACTAATGAAGCCCGATCTTGAAGAAAAAAAAATGATGGGGATTTTACCTCAAGTTTCACAGATTAATAAAGTTTATGATTTGTCTAAACAAAGATTAAGTGATGGTAATATAGAAGGAGAGTTGACGGTAATAAAAAAAATACCCATTAAATCATTGTTTCATTATCGTTCCTTGATTGAGAAAAATTTACCAACCAAAAATTCTTTAACCAAAACATTAAATGCAGATCCTGAAGCAACCCTGTCTCTTAATTTGTACCAGGTAGAATGTTTAAAAAAAATATTTGAACAAGAAAAGAATAAAAATATTTCTTGCCTTGAAGCAATAGAACAATTACCCATTTTGAATCTATCACCTTCATAATATATTTTAGTGAATTTTGTATAATGAGTTAAGGAGTAACTTAAAAGATGAATATTAAAAATGGCATAGATAAATTAATAAGGAAATTTTTTATTGGTATATTTATTCTACCAAGCCTTATAAACACCTGTAGTGCAGAAAATAATTTATCCATAGCGTCAGGGTATGGTACTTCTCGAATAATCCCCCTTAAAATTGGATATGCAAAAAGCTGGGATAAAAAATGGTATCGGGATTGTTCATGGCTTGTGGGTGGATATTGGGAAGTCAGTGCGTATAATTTAAAAAGTTATACTAAAAAAAGCAAACATATTGATAATAATAAAAGTTTACAGGCGTTTACAGGGGCAGGAGTAGTAAGATTTGAAAAGACCAATCCAATAAAAGATTTGTTTCCCTATGTAGACATTGGATTTGGAGCCACTTATCTTAGTAAAAAAGAGATTGGAGGACGTCATTTAGGCATACATTTTCAATTTGAAGATCGATTGGGAATAGGGTTTAGATTTGGAAAGCATAAACAATTTGATTTAAGCTACCGTGCAGTGCATTTTTCTAATGCTTATATTGGCGATCCTAATCATGGAGTTAATTTGCAATTAATAGTCCTAGGTTATTGGTTTTAGGAGATAATAAATTATGAAACAGCCCCTCATTGTATCCCCTTCCTTACTTTCAGCTAATTTAGCAAAATTAGGGGAGGAGTCGGTTAAGGTTATAAAAGCAGGTGCTGATTGGTTACATTTAGACGTTATGGATAACCACTATGTACCTAATTTAAGTTTTGGACCACAAACCTGTAAAGCCCTCCGAGACCATGGTATTGAAGTACCCATCGATGTTCATTTAATGGTAAATCCTGTTGAAAATATTATTCAACCCTTTATTGAAGCGGGTGCTTCTATAATTACTTTTCATCCAGAAAATTGTAAGGAATTGAATAAAACATTAGGCTATATGCAAGCTAATAAAATAGTAAGCGGCTTGGCTTTTAACCCCGATGATTCCTTAGACTGCTTAGAAAATATTCTTGAATGGGTCGATATGATAGTTATTATGACAGTAAATCCAGGGTTTAGTGGACAATCATTTATACCAAATTGTATAACTAAAATAGTTAGGGCAAGAAAATTGATAGATAGATCGGGTAAAAATATTCGATTATGTGTTGATGGAGGCATCAATTTGAATAATATAGGGCAGGTTTTAAAGGCTGGAGCAGATACCATAGTATCAGGTAACACCATCTTTAAAAGCCATTCTTACCAAGAAATTATTGAACAATTAAAAAAAGTGGATTTTCAATAAAATATTGCTATACAGATTTACGTCGTTTAGTTGAAAAATTAATGATTGGTTGAGAAATTGTTTGTAACTCTCTTTTTTTATATTGGGATAACAGGCTATTTTTATAGCTTCTTTTCTCTTCTTGAATAGGGGTCAAATTATTTCTTTCAGCTAAAGTGTGGAGGCTATAATTATAATAAATTCCTTGGCCTTGAATGCTTTTAACCTCCAACTCTCCTCCCAATACTTTAGCCAGGGCTTGAGCAATAGGTAAAGACAAAGAAGAAGGTTCAAGGAGGTTAGAGGATCTTTGGAATGAAAGTGTTTGTTCTTTTAATTTAGTGGGGTCTATTTCCATACTTCTATCTATGATGCCTAATTCGAAAATAAATTCATCATTGCCTAATAGTGCAGGTTGTAATTGCAGTTTTAATTCTAAATGTGAGGAATGACTGACCTGGTAAGCATCTTCTAATAAAGTCTTGATAAGACTTTTGAAGTAACATATATCACTAATGATTTTTTTATTCATTTGAAACATATCATATTCAATAGTAAGCTTTGGGTACTTATCTTTTAATTCATTGATTATTTCATCAATAATAATTTGTGTGTTAAATTTTGTTTCTGTTAAGGTTATCTTGTCTGATGAGATTTTTAGTAAATAATCAAGTTGGGTAACAAAGTTTATTTGATGAATGATTGATTTTTCCATGTCATGCAAGAGCATGTCAATTTCATTATAAGAATTACAACCTAGGTTTAAATCATTTGAATCGATGAGGCTGCTTAATTCTTCACTTCCTCTTACTAATATATTTAAAGGATTACGAAGTTCATTTTCTATCCATGCAATAAATTCATCGAGTAAAGAAGTTGTGGGAATAGGAAGAATAGATTTTTGCAAAATTGGATTCGAAAATTTTTTTTCTAAAGAATATTTTTTAACCTTATCGATTAGTTTGTTCTTTTCATATGGTTTTATTAAATAATCATTCATTCCTGCTAAAGAGGCTTTTTGAATATCAACTGCTTGAGAACGGCTTGAAATTCCAATAATAATAGGCCAAGTTTTATCTTTTATAAACCCTCGAATTTCTTCAGTAGCTTCTAAACCATTTTTAAGGGGCATATCTATATCCATTAGAATCAATTGGATATTGTTCTTATCATTTTTTAAGTTTTCCCTGAAAATATTGCAGGCCTCTACCCCGTTATTAGCTAAAAATAAATTATCTTCTGAAGGATTAATTAACCCTCCTTGTATAAGAATCCTTTTTAATAGTTTTTGACTGGGAAGGTTATCCTCAACCATTAAAATATTGATAAATGGTCGGTTATTTTTTGGAGAAGTGGGAGAAGCTAAAGGGATAAGACTTCTTTTTTTGGGTAAGGGCGTTTTTTCAACTCCTATATCAATTTTATTTTTATTTAAATTATTATCTAAAATTTCTTTTAAATGAGATATGCTGTCTTGTATATTGGCTATGTGGTCTAAGGACGAAAGCACATGAGTACTTTTAAAAATACATTGCAAAAAATTTAAATTTTCCTTTATTGAATGAAAAGGGGTATCTAATTCTTTTTTTAAATCCTTTATAAAATTATATATTTTAGGTTCTGAAAATAAATGTGTTTTATTAGTGGATGATTCTAATAAAATAGGCAATGGCCTATTACGCGTGGAAAATTTATTTAATTTAAATGATAAAGATTTATTGGGCGAGGACAACATTATAGGAATAAAGGTATTTAAGAGATAATAACCCATTCGTTTTATAATTAATTTATGGTTAATGCCATATTTATCTCTAGATTCATCTTTTATTGTTTTTAATTGATGATTTAATCTTTGAGCTGCTAACCTTGGAATTACAATATGTTCTAATTTATTTAATATAGGGCTAAGACTGTTCATTTCCAAAGGAGTCAATAAATCCTTTAGCAAGATTTTTATCGTAGTCATAATATCCCTATATATATTTAATAAACAATAACTTTGCTATCTTGTAGCGAATTTTAATTAAGCCAATTAAAAAATGCAAGCAAAAAAGCTTGACTTATTAAATATATTTATTTTTAAAATAACCTGAGTAATTCTTGACAAATTTAATTGTTATACTTATTAAAAATCAAAGAGAAATCTAACAATTTCTCTTTGATGGATGGTCAGGGGAGGTAATTATTCTAATTCTTTGAGTTTCTCTTTAGCTTTTTTCTTAGGAATGTCGCTAGCGCTTAATTCTTGCCTTTCGCCAATTACAACAGAAAAGGTCATAGTGTCTTTTTTTCTAACCAGTTCAATAGGGTAAGCTTTATTTGGACTTAATTGAGTTACTATATGAGTAGCTTGATTTGCGTCTTTCACCGGTTGGTTATTAATCTTAGTAATCACATCTCCCGGTAATAAGCCTGCCTTTTGTGCTGGACTATTATGAACTATAGCTCGAATGAATATTCCTTCATTACCTTTAAAATCTAAATTATCTTTAATTTCTTTAGTTAAATTCTGAAGACTCACACCTAGCCACCCTCTTACTATACGTTTGCCAGACATTAACTGTTCCATAATATCTTTTGCTAAATCGATAGGAATGGCAAAACCAATTCCTTGATTACTACCGTTGCGGCTATAAATCAAAGTATTGATACCTATTAATCTTCCATAGGCATCCACTAAAGCTCCACCAGAATTACCAGGATTAATAGCTGCATCGGTTTGTATAAAATTTTGTAATAAACCAATACCTGTTTGAGACCGTTGAGTGGCACTTATGATTCCCTGGGTAACGGTTTGATCAAGACCAAATGGGTTACCAATTGCTAGAACCACATCTCCAGTTCTAAGGGTAGCCGAAGAACCTAATGTTATAACAGGAAGTTTGTCTAAATCGATTTTCAAAACGGCTAAATCAGTGTCTGGATCAGAACCTACAATCACTGCGTTACTTTGCCGACCATCACCCAATGCCACGGTCACGGTATCCGCTTCTTTAATGACATGATAATTAGTTAAAACATAGCCTTTTGAATTAATAATAACACCAGAGCCTAAACCTTGATGTAGTTCATTTTGATTATTATCATTCTCAGGATAAAGCCCTTGTTCGCCAAAAAAATGACGAAAAAGAGGATCTCGCATCATCGGATGAACTTCGGTGGGGATCTCTTTAGAGGTTTTAATGCTAACCACAGCAGGGGCTGCTTTATCTACTGAATCAGCGTAAGTAATCGGGGCGGTGGGCTGAGTTAAAACACTAGAGTTTGAGGGCAAAGAGGAACTTATTGCATTTGAAGCGTTAGCTTCTGAATAAAATTTTAATTGGCCTAAAAGATAAGGGCTTGTTAATACACTTAATAAAACGAATACACTTAAAATTAGTTTTTTATTAAAAACAATTTTCATAAATAAATCCCCTAACTATTTTTTAAAAAATAAATGCCATGTATATACAATTCCCGGCAACTAAGCAATATTAGTTAATAAACTAAAATTTTTTGATTAAGTTTATTTCTTGACTAAGAGTGTTTAAAATCCATGAAAAATGGTATGATGATAAAATAATTAAAAAAATTATTTATTTAAACTGAGAAGGAGTTTTATGAATGTTACTAACAACTTTATTGATCGTTATATTTGCTATAGTGGTTGCTCTAATGAGTATAAAACAAGTACCACAAGGTTTTGAATGGACCATTGAACGTTTTGGAAGATATACGCATACCCTAGAACCTGGTTTATCGATTATTGTGCCGTTTATTGATCGAGTCGGCGCTAAATTAATTATGATGGAACAGGTTTTAGATATTCCCTCTCAAGAGGTGATTAGTCGCGATAACGCTATGGTTAGGGTAGACGGGGTGGTTTTCTTTCAAGTGATTGACGCAGCAAGGGCCGCTTATGAAGTTACTAATTTAGAATGGGCTATTCGCAATCTTACTATTACTAATCTTCGTACCGTTTTAGGTTCTTTAGAATTAGATGAAATGTTATCGCAACGCGATCATATTAATTCTCGTTTATTAAGTGTTATCGATGAAGCTACAGCGGCCTGGGGGGTGAAACTTACTCGTATAGAAATAAAAGATATTACCCCTCCTAAGGATTTAGTAGAAGCTATGACCTCACAAATGAAAGCAGAACGGGAAAAAAGGGCTAGAATTTTAGAATCCGAAGGTATAAAGCAAGGTGAAATTTTAAAAGCCGAAGGGGAAAAAAGAGCCCGCGTTCTAGATGCAGAAGGTTTAAGAGAGGCTTCTTTTTTAGGAGCTGAAGCACGTGAAAGACAAGCACAAGCTGAAGCTAAATCGACTCAATTAGTTTCTGAAGCCATTGCGAATGGTAACTTACAGGCGATTAATTATTTTATTGCACAAAAATACATCGAGGCCCTAGGTCAAATTGGTAGTAGCCCAAATCAAAAAGTGATATTTATGCCGCTAGATGCTTCTGGCGTTATGGGGTCATTAGGGGGTATTGGGGAACTTGCTAAAGAAATATTAGGTAAAAATAAATAATAATGATTTAGGAGTTAAAGATGGAATTGTTAAATCATCTAAATGCTTGGCATTGGCTGGGATTAGCGGCTTTATTATTTATAACTGAAATGCTCGTTAGTACTAGTTTTTTTCTAGTATTATTAGGATCAGCGGCGCTTATACTCAGCATTGTCTCGGCTTGTTTCCCCTCTATGAATGGTATTACACAATTATTATTGTTTGCTTTTGAATCCATAGGGGTTGTTATAATTTGGCGTTTTTATTTGAAATTAAAACCTCATACTAAAAATAAGTTAATGTTAAATCAAAGAGCTAGACGATATGTGGGGAAAATCCTAGTTCTAGAAGAAGCTATTATCAATGGACAAGGTAAGGTAAAGATAGAAGATAGTATTTGGACTGTGTCAGGTGAGGATTTACCCAAGGGCGCAAAAGTTGAAATTATTGGATGTGAGGGTATGATTTTAAAAATTAAGCCTCATGATGTAATTTAAAATTTATTACTGATTGGAGAAGTGGCGCGCCCGGAAGGAATCGAACCTCCGACCACCTGGTTCGAAGCCAGGTACTCTATCCAACTGAGCTACGAGCGCAAATATTAATTTTTTAAGTATGCGGATTATTACTAAAAAACCAAGTAAAGTCAAAATAATATTTATAAAGTTAATTTATTGACTCAGTATATTTTGCATTAAATCTTAGTTAAACTGCAGCAAGGCAAGGATAAATGGCAAAAAAGGTAGTACTAAATGGATAACTCTACTCTCTCTAAAGATAACTTTTTAAAAACTCATGAGATTACCCTAAAAGATTTGCCTCTCGCATGTCCTGGACCCTTACAGCCAATTTGGAATTTACATCCTAAAATTTTTTTAAAATTAAATGCTCAGAATCAAGTTACCTGTCCCTATTGTAGTACGCATTATATTTTGAAAGTTGATTGATATTAAGGGAAATTTTTTAATGTATAAAATTCTTTGTGTTGGGCCAGCCTGGGTAGGGGATATGGTTATGGCTCAATCATTATTTAAAGCCTTAAAAAAAGAATATTTGGATAGCGAAATCGATGTAATTGGTCCCGAGTGGTCTATTTCTCTTACTAAAAGAATGAGAGAAATTAATTCGGGAATCGTTCTCGGAGTTAAAGCTGGGGAACTTAAATTAAAACAGCGTTATCAACTTGCCCAAAACCTAAAAGCCAAACAGTATAATCAAGCTTTTATCTTACCAAATTCTTTTAAATCTGCTTTAATTCCTTTTTTAGCAGGTATTCCAATTAGGACAGGATTTAGGGGAGAAATGCGTTATGGGTTAATTAATAATTTACGTGTTCTAAACAAAAAAAAATATCCATTAATGGTTCAACGATTTGTTTCTCTGGCTTATCCTAAAAATATGCCTCTAGCTAACCATATTGCTCCTCCCGAATTACAAGTAAATGAAACTGAAGTTTTAAATACTTTAAATAAATTTGCTCAAAGCTATACACCAAAACCCATTCTAATTTTATGTCCGGGTGCAGAATACGGTCCTTCTAAACAATGGCCAGGACGCTATTTCGCGGAAGTTGCAAATATATATTTAAATAAGGGGTGGAAAGTATGGATTTTAGGCTCCTTAAAAGATAAATCCATTGCTCATCAAATTCATCTCCTTTGTAAAGAACAAACGATGAATTTTAGTGGTTTAACGACTTTAAATGAAGCAATAGATTTATTATCGCTTGGGGCTTTAGTTATTGCCAATGATTCTGGACTTATGCACATTGCCGCAGCACTTAAGCGTCCTACAGTTGCTCTTTATGGATCAACGGATCCCGGTTTTGCCCCCCCTTTAAGCGATAAAGCCAAAATTTTATGGCTAGGTTTAAAATGTAGTCCTTGTGCTCAAAGGATCTGTCCGCTTAAGCATCATAACTGTATGCAACAATTAAGCCCTACAAAAGTTTTAAAAGCTTTAGAAGAATTGTCCGGATTAAATTAAAATGCGCGTATTAATAATCAAAATGTCTTCCTTGGGAGATATTATCCATAGTTTACCGGCATTAACGGATGCTCACACGGCAAATCCCTCAATTCGATTTGATTGGCTTGTCGAACCTGCCTTTCAAGATATTCCAAAATGGCATAAAGCGGTTGAAAATATTATAATAACGCCTTTACGATCTATAAAAAAAAATAAATGGCAGGCCTTAAAAAATGGTCAACTAACGGGTTTGTATAGGGATTTAAAAATACATAAATACGATATGGTAATTGACGCACAGGGATTATTTAAAAGTGCAATTTTAGGCTTAATAGTCCCTACTAAAATAGTGGGTTTTGACTGGCATTCAGCAAGAGAACCTCTCGCTTCTCTTTTCTACAATACAAAAATCAATGTTTCAAAAAATCAACATGCTATTTTTCGTACCAGAGAATTGTTCTCTAAAGCACTTAATTATCCCCTACCTCAATATTTACCTGATTATGGTTTAAATAAAGGCCTTCTAACAAATTATTTTAATTATGAAAATTATGTCGTGTTTTTACACGGCACCACTTGGGATAACAAACAATGGCCTACAAAGTATTGGATAAAACTTGGACAATTGTTAAATGATAATAAAATTAAAATATGTCTTTTATGGGGAAATGAAGCAGAATTGCAAAAGGCTGAATATATTAAGAATCAACTTACAAATGGAGTGGTTTTACCAAAACTTAATATAAAAGAAATTGCTAGTCTTTTACTTCATGCTAGAACCGTAGTCACGGTTGACACGGGTTTAGGGCATTTAGCAGCCGCTTTACATTTACCCTTGATAGCTATTTTTGGACCCACTGATCCAAATAAATCCGGCATATTAGGGCACAATCAAATAAACTTACAAACCAATAATTTACCTTGTATTCCTTGCTTAAAAAGAACTTGTTATTATAAAGGTCCCCGCAAAGCCGAACCGCCTTGTATGGGTGAAGTTTTACCTGATGAGATATTTAAATTATGTATGAAAACAAAAGAGCCAAATTTTACTCCAAAATAAATTATTGTATGGAGTTTGCATTACTTTCCCTGTGTATGGTTTTACCTATTTCTACGGCATTGACTTCAATTTTATTACTTTTAGTGATTATTGCTTGGCTTTTAAGTTTAGCTTATCCTAATTATAGGTGGAGGGTTCAAAGTTTATATCAAAGTTCAGCCAATCAATTTATTAGTATGTTTTATGGCCTTTTTATATTAGGAACCTTTTATTCGGTTGCAAATGCTAATTATATAAAACATAGCCTTAATAAAATGGCTAAATGGTTGGTAGTGCCTATTTTAGCTTCCGTATTTCAAAATGAAAATTTAAGAAAGAAAGCCTTTTTAATTATTATTTTTGCAACTATGTTTAATGTGATGATAGGAATTATCGACCATGAGTTTAAACTGGGTTACAGTTTTAAAGGAAGTGCGGTTGTTTTTAAAGATCATATCCATACTAATTTTTTTGTAAGTATTGCCATCTTTTTATGTCTACATGGCTTAAATGTTAAAAATTTTATACCTAAAAGATTAAATATTTTATTCATTGGGATATTTATTTATTATGTCTATTTTTACAGTACCGGGCGAACCGGTTATTTGATCTGTGCATTATTAATTGGTCTTTGGGGATTACAAAAATCAGGTCTTAAAGGCTTTTTAAAGGCGGGATTGCTTATGGGTATTATTTGTAGCTTAGCTTTTAGTTTTTCACCTTTTTTTCATAATCGCAGTATTCAAGTTCTGCATGACATTAAAGCGCATACTATGGGTAAGAGAGGAAGTGCAGGCATTAGCGATCGTTTAGATTTTTATAAAAATAGTTGGTATTTATTCAAACAAAAACCCTTGTTAGGGTGGGGCACTGGTAGTTTTGAAAAGGTATATCATGAGCATGCACTTAAAACATCTCAATTGATTACCAAAAATCCTCATAATGAATATTTATATATTATGGTCCAGTTAGGGCTTGTAGGCTTAACGAGTTTTATTGGATTATTTATATATTTATTTAGATGTTCCTTTGCTTTACCCCAATTTGAAAAATATATTTTACAAGGATTGCTATTAAGTATGATGGCCGGCATGATGGCAAACTCTTGGATAAGAGATTTTAGCTCAGGCCATTTTTTTATGGTTATGCTAGCTTTATGTTTAAGTAGTGGGCAAAAGAAAGAATCTTCTTCTGCATAGAAACTTTAATAATCTTAAACATATTATTAATAGAAATTATTTATAAAAGAGTAT